>CAZOOY010000069.1:0-9851 GCA_964581555.1 uncultured Staphylococcus sp. | reverse complement strand
CATCTTATCGAGTGCGCTCTCGAAGTTCTCACCCTTACGCTGGTGTTTCTCAGCAAGGATGCGGGCGTATTTCTCGCGACGGGTAGCCTCACGGTCGTGACGCAGATTGATGATCTCGATGCCGGAGATATCCACTCCGAGACGCTCGGCGCGCTTGGCGATCATCTCCTCATTGCCGAGCAGAATGGGGATGCAGAGACCGTCGTTGGCGGCGATCACGGCGGCGCGAAGCATATTGTCGGTATTGGCCTCGGCAAACACCACTCGCTTGGGGCTCGTGCGCGCAGCCTCATGGATGCGGCGGGTGAACTTGCGGTCGTTACCCTTCAGGCGGAGCAGTTTCTCGTCATAGGCAGCCCAGTCGGTGATGGGACGGCGGGCCACTCCGCTCTCCATGGCTCCGCGGGCCACGGCGGGAGAGACAGCGGTGAGAAGACGGGGATCGAAGGGAGTGGGAATGATGTACTCGCGGCCAAACTTGAGATTTGTCTTGCCATAGGCGGCATTGACCACGGGAGGCACAGGCATCTTGGCGATCTCGGCGATAGCGCGGACTGCGTGGATCTTCATGGTCTCGTTGATCTCCGTGGCTCCGCAGTCAAGAGCACCGCGGAAGATGTAGGGGAATCCGAGCACATTGTTGATCTGGTTGGGGAAGTCAGAGCGGCCGGTAGCCATGATGATATCGGGGCGTGCGGCCACAGCCACCTCGTAGGCGATCTCGGGATCGGGATTAGCGAGGGCGAATACGATGGGGCGAGGAGCCATGCTCTTGATCATTTCCGGAGTGACAACGTCACGGACCGAGAGACCGAGGAAAACGTCGGCATCCACCATAGCCTCGGCGAGGGTGGTGATGGGACGGGAAGTGGCGAAGAATTTCTTCTGCTCGTTGAGGTCGGTGCGCTTGTCGGTGATGACACCCTTTGAGTCACACATCACTACATTCTCCTTTTTCACACCAAGTGCGATGTAGAGCTTGGTGCAGGAGACGGCTGCCGCACCGGCGCCATTGACCACGAGGCGGACATCCTCGATCTTCTTCCCCTGTATCTCCAGCGCATTGAGAAGACCGGCTGCCGAGATGATGGCCGTGCCGTGCTGATCGTCATGCATCACGGGGATGTTGAGTTCCTCCTTGAGGCGGGTCTCTATCTTGAAACACTCGGGAGCCTTGATATCCTCGAGGTTGATACCGCCGAATGTCGGGGCGAGCGCCTTGACGATGCTGATGAACTTGTCGGGGTCAGTCTCATCCACCTCTATATCGAAGCAATCAAGACCGGCGAAAATCTTGAAGAGGAGTCCCTTACCCTCCATGACAGGCTTGCCTGCGAGAGCGCCGATGTTGCCCAGACCGAGCACGGCGGTGCCGTTGGAGATCACGGCCACGAGGTTGCCCTTGTCGGTGTAGTCATATACACAGTCGGGATTATCCTTGATCTCAAGGCAGGGATAGGCCACGCCGGGTGAATAGGCGAGGGCCAGATCACCCTGTGATGCATATGGTTTGGTGGGGATAACTTCTATTTTTCCGGGGCGCGGATACCTGTGATATTCCAGCGCCATCTCCTTGGTGACTTTTGCCATGTTTCTGTATGTGTGTGATTAATCTTTTCTACGCAAAAATAATGATTTTAATCCAAACAACTATCCGCTTGTTAAAAAAATAATTGTTAATGGTACAATAATTATAAAATCAGAGATTATTCTTGCATGTTTCCTATCTAATAGTTACTTTTGTAAGCTAAATCAATCTAAAAAACCAAACCACAAATAATTGATCAATCGATGAAGAAAATCTTACTTTCGCTCGCAGTGGCGCTCTCAGCATGTCTCGGAGCCTCGGCGCTCAACCGCCTGCCGCTGATGTCGAATCCCAACTTCCCGATCGCTCTCTCTCCCCAGGAGATAGGAGAGAAGGTCGCCAAGGCACCCGCTCGCGCTGAAGAAGGCGCTACTCCCTCCATGGAGTACAACATTTCCGGTGAAGCTTATAATGCAACGACGATCAACAACGCCACCACCGGTACCCGCTTTGCATTAGCCCTCGAGATGACACCTGAAGAAGCTGCCCGTTTCGCAGGCAATACCATCACTGAAGTCTCCTTCTACACAGGCGGACGTGCCAATTCTTCTACCGGTATGAACTATGTGATAGATTACACAGTGTTCGTCACCAACGATCTTCAGAAAGAACCCATCACAAAGCAGGAATTCAAGGCCTCAAGAAAAGTTCTGGCCAAACAGACCGCAGCACTTGACAATCCTATCACCATCGAGGCCGGTAAATCTTATTACTTCGGAGTGGAATTTACCACCAAATCCGCCAATGATTGCGGCCTCATTTATGACGGCGTGGATCACGGTGACAACATCGCCGGAGGTTGGTATGCAGTTTACAACGAAGCAAAGGAAGCTTATGTCTGGGATAACTATGCAGACCAGCTCGGCTTCAACTGTATCTCTGCAACCGTCGTAGGCGAGTCACTCCCCCAGAATGGCGCAATTGTTTCAGAAATCGGTGTCGTTCCCAATAATTATACCGATACCCCCTTCGAGGTAGCAGCCCTCATCACCAACAATGCCTCCAACCCTGTGGAGAATCTGGAATTCACTGTCACCGTAGGTGATAATGAGCCTGTATCGAAGACTTTTGTTCTTGACCAGCCTATCGCCTACGCCGGTACCACAGTCGTAAGAATTCCCAATTTCAAGTATTCAAAGCCCGGTACAGTAATCGTGAAAGCCGAGGTCACCAAGGTCAACGGTGTCGCCAACACGATCTTTGATAACGCTGTCGAGACTGAAGTTGAGTTCTTCGCACCCGGCACTGCTTTCCCCACCACCGTCGTAGCTGAAGAATTCACCGGCACATGGTGTGGCTGGTGTCCTTTCGGCCTTTACTGCATGGAATATATGCAGGAAAAATATCCCGATTCATTCATTGTCGTTGCCGCTCATAGCGGAGACCAGATGACTGCCACCACGCTGTCTTCTCTTCTCAACATGAATTCTCAAGGATATCCTTACGTTCTCATAAACCGAATGTATGGTACCACTCCTCAGTTCATTGATGAGGTTGAATCATATTATACTCTTCTCCATGAAGGCACTCTCGCTCCGGGTAAGGTGAGCGCCGAGTGTGCCCTCTCAGATGACAAGACAACCCTCGTGATCAACACCACTACCCTCTTCGGCAACGATACCGATAATTCCAACGGTAAGTATCGCCTCGCATACGTAATCACTGAGGATAACGTCGGTCCGTATAACCAGACAAACAACCTTTCAAAGAACTCTCAGTACAGCCAGTATGGCGATTGGTCCACCAAGGGATCATCTGTTCCTACAATGTATGAGGACGTGGCCCGTTATATGGATGGATTCCCCGGTCTTGCCAACTCTCTGCCTGCCGCCATCAAGGCCGGTGAGGAGATCAAGGGTGAGCATAACATCAAGGTTCCCTCCAACATCCAGAATATCAGCAATATAAATCTGGTGGTTTACCTCATGAACAACACCAGAAATGAAATCGTCAACGCCTGCAAGGTGAAGAGCGGTGATATCAAGGGTAACGAGTCAGCCATCAAGGACGTGAACGTGGACAACTCCGAAGCACCCGTTGAGTACTTCAACCTCCAGGGCGTACGCGTTCAGAATCCCTCCAACGGTCTCTATATCCGTCGTCAGGGCACCGATGTCAAGAAGGTGATCCTCTGATCGGGAACGGAATAAATCCGAATCCTATATCCAAAGCCCCTCAGCCGAGGGGCTTTTTTCGTGCACCGATGTCGGGACGCAAGTTCTCCACTTGACTGCAGAGGAAAATTTTCTTAACTTTGCAACGCGATCATGAGAACTATTGCGGCAGGCATATTCCTGATAATATTTTCTTTTCTCTGCGCCGGCGGTGCGGAGCGCCCCGATTCACTCTCAGGCTGTCGCAATGCCTCTTCCACCCGCTGGATACGTCAGCTTATCGACAACAATTTCAGTATCAACGACACTTCGATCTGTTATCCGAAGTTTCCCCGTTTCTGCCTGTCGGTCTACAACTGGGGCGACCGTACATTCAACTCCTACGACGAGGATTACGTGGTGGGCACCGGAAAGAACTGGAAACTACAAGGCAAGAGCTACAACTGGCTCGAAACATCGACGCTGGTGTTCCCGAAAAATGCCTACATCTCCATGCATTCCGACCTCTACAGCGACGCCGGTTTCTCGCTCAGTTTCATGGCAGTGAGCATCGGCTACATGTGGAATGTCAATTCGATCTTCTCCGAGCCCACGAAGCGACGCACCTTCAACTTTGATTTTACCTGCTCGCGCTTTTCCATCAACTACCAGTCGGTCTCAAGCTCCGGGGGCATGATCATCACCCGTTTCGGCAACTTCAACAACGGGCATCATATCCGCTATCACTTCAACGATTGCTCCCTTGACGCCAAGACTCTTGACTGCTACTACTTCTTCAACCACAAGCGTTACTCCCAGGGTGCAGCTTACAGCTACTCGAAATATCAATTGAAGAGCGCGGGGACAGCATTGGTGGGATTTGACTTCACCGAGCAGAAGATCAACATGAATTTCGCGTCACTCCCCTCGGGGATGCTGGAGCAGAATCCACTCGGGTCGAACTCCTATACATCCAACTACCGGTCATACAGCGCCATGGGCGGATATGCCAGAAACTGGGTGCTTAAACCTCGCAAATGGCTGTTGAACCTCACGACGATGGGTGCGATCGGCTACCGGCAGATGATGGACAAACGCAGTGACAGACCCGTGGAGAGTGCCGGCAATCCCCTGGCCCCCGACGTCACGGAGGACAAGCATGACACGACTATGGAATCACTGGCCACGATACTGCGGCTGAACGTCGGAGCCATCTACAACCACAAGGCGTTCTTCGCCTCATTCACCGTGAGAGGTTACGGGTATCTCAACTTTTACAACAACGTCTCCCATTTCAATTCCATCGTCTCCTTCACCGCCACGGCCGGAATGCGATTCTGACACGCACGGGAGCGGCTGAAATCAGGCTGTGAAACCGTCGGCGATAGCGTGAAATTTCTTCGAGATGCGATCGTTGGCAAGATTGGAGATCGAACCTAAATGAGTGTGATGGAGTTCCTTCACGGGACGGTATGTTCCATCCTGAACTTCATGACCCACCTTTTTGTAAGCCTCGCGGAAAGGCATGCCGGCGAGCACAAGACGGTTGACCTCTTCGACAGTAAAGAGGTAGTCGTAGCGGGGATCATCCAGAATATCGGTCCGCACCCTCATCTGCGGGAGCATGAATGTGGCCATGTCAAGACACTCTTTGATCTCCTTCACGGCAGGGAAGATGATATCCTTGAGTAACTGAAGATCACGGTTATAGCCGAGAGGCAGATTGGCCGTGAGCAGGGCTATCTCGTTGGGTACAGCCTGGAGACGGTTGCACTTGCCGCGCATTATCTCGAACACATCCGGATTCTTCTTATGGGGCATGATGGAGGAGCCGGTGGTAAGCTCGTCCGGGAAAGAGACAAACGCGAAATTCTGACACATCCACATGCACACATCCATGGCGAGACGTCCGAGAGTAGATGCGATCGCAGCAATGGCCATCGAGGCGGCTCGCTCGGTCTTGCCGCGTGACATCTGCGCTGCAACGACATTGTAATGCAGGTCAGCAAACCCGAGCAGGCGGGTGGTCATCTCACGGTCAAGAGGGAAAGAGGAGCCATATCCGGCGGCGGAGCCGAGAGGATTCTGATTGGCTATGTTGTAGGCCGCAAGAAGCATCTGCATGTCATCGGCCAGACTCTCGGCATAAGCTCCGAACCACAGGCCAAACGATGATGGCATGGCCACCTGGAGATGAGTATAGCCGGGCATGAGGGCGTCGCGGTGCTTCTCGCTGAGGTTGATGAGCGTGTCGAAGAGAGTGGTGACCGACGCTGCGACACCCCTGAGCTTGTCGCGCATGAAGAGCTTGAGATCCACGAGCACCTGGTCGTTGCGCGAACGGCCTGAGTGAATCTTTTTACCTATGTCGCCGAGACGGGCGGTGAGCATGAACTCCACCTGGGAGTGGACATCCTCCACACCCTCGTCAATCGTAAACTCTCCGCGCTCGATCACTTCAGCTATCTCTCCGAGAGCTTTGAGAAGGATGTCGAGCTCGTCGGCCGTGAGAAGTCCGATGCTTTCAAGCATCTTTATATGTGCCATCGACCCCTGCACATCGTAGCGTGCCAGTTCGAGGTCAAGCTCGCGATCGCGACCCACGGTGAACGACTCTATCATTTTGTCGGGCTCGAAGCCCTTGCTCCAAAGTTTCATAGCTGAGTGATAAGTTTTTGATATTTTTCCACGGCGTCGTGGATTTCGGATAGAAGCACGTACTCGTCGGCCGAATGGGATCTTGACGACTGCCCGGGGCCGATCTTGAGCGAGGGGAAATCATACATCAGCGACATGTCGCTGGTGGTAGGTGATACGAATGGTAAGCCCCCGAGCGCCATCGCGCTCTCCACGAGAGGATGGGACGGATCGATGACAGAAGCGCGCACCCGGGTGGAGCGAGGCGTGAGCACCGTGTAGGGACTGACTATCTCGCGAAGCAGCTCGACAGTCTGCTCATTGGTATAGGCATCGGTGGTACGAATATCGGTGACCCAGCGGCATTTGTCGGGTATGGCATTGTGCTGCCATCCGGCCTCGATCTGGGTGACGTTGATACCGATGGGACCGAGCACTGAGGATGTGACGGGAGGAGCAAAGGAGCGGACACGGTCAATATCGGCCATCGCGCGATAGATGGCATTTATCCCCTCTCCGCGTGCTGCATGCCCGGTGACGCCGACAGTCTCGCAGTCCAGGACCACAAGTCCCCTCTCGGCCACCGCGGGTTGCATCCCGGTGGGCTCTCCCACTATCGCCATGTCTATCTTATACCCTTGCTCGGTGAGATGCGGGAGAAAGGCTCTCATACCGTTCTCTCCTCCCACCTCCTCCTCGGCGGTAATGGCGAGGATAAGTTTCACCCCCAACGGGCGTTCACGCAGGGAGAGAAATGTCTCGATGAGTGAGACAGCCGAAGCTCCTGCGTCATTGCTCCCGAGACCGTAAAGCTTATCCCCCTCGATGTCGGGCGCGTATGGATCCCGGGTATAGCTCGCGGCAGGGCGTACAGTATCGTGGTGGGAATTGAGCAGAAGTGTGGGGCGCGAGGGTTCGTAGCCGGGCGCCACAGCCCACACATTGTTGCGGAATCGGCTAGGCTCGGCCCCGGCCCGGGTAAGGTAATCATGGATGAGCGTGGCCGTATCCCCCTCCTCGCGAGAGCGTGAAGGGGTAGCGATCATCTGCCGAAGCAACTCTATGTGGGGAGGGAGGCTCATTTACGCAGGACAGTTCCGACAGGATTGCCGAGATTGTCGGCATGCTTTATTATCACACTTTCCACACCTGAATCTATGGCATGGAAGGAGTTGTCAAGTTTGGGAATCATCCCCTTGTTGACCACACCGCGGCTGCGGAGATCAGCATATATTTGTGGGGTGATGAGGGGTATGAGCGAGTCGGGGCGGTCGATATCCTCCATCACGCCCGGCTGCTCGAAGCAGTAGATCAGGTCGGTGGGGAGGATACGAGAGGCTCCGATGGCGACGGAGGATGCTATCGTGTCGGCATTGCAGTTGAGCAGGTTGCCATGTCCGTCGTGAGTGATGGCACAGAACACGGGGGTCAGTCCGGCGTCAAGCAGGGATGCTATGAGGCGGTCGTTCACTCCCTCGGGGGAGATATCCCCTACAAAGCCATAGTCAATCGGCTCGGCGGGACGACGAGTGGCGGTTATGGCGTTTGCATCAACTCCGCTCAGACCTATCGCATCACATCCCTCAGCCTGAAGCATCGAGACGATCCGCTTGTTGACAAGACCGGCATAGACCATGGTCACCACATCGAGAGTCTCGCGTGAAGTGACGCGGCGCCCCTCTATCATGGTGGTGGGTATCTCGAGGCGTGCGCTGAGGCGCGTAGCCTCCTTTCCCCCGCCATGGACGAGTATCTTGGGTCCTTCAAGAGCTGCAAATGCCTTGACAAAGCGGGCGAGAGCCTCAGGATTGTCAACGACATTACCGCCTATTTTTACGACTGTGATCCGGCGCTCCATATTATCCGAGGGATTCGAGAAGACGCTTGATTACTACCTGAGCCGAGATCTCGCGGTTGGCGGCCTCAGGAATCACGATGGAGCGGTCGCTCTCGATCACGTCGTCGGTCACGATCATGTTGCGGCGCACGGGCAGACAGTGCATGAAGTAGGCATTGTCGGTCAGCGCCATCTTGGCTGAATCGACTGTCCAGGCGCGGTCAGTCGACAGGACTTTACCGTAATTTGGATCAGCGTAGGCCGACCAGTTTTTGGCATAGACAAAGTCAGCGCCCTCGAGAGCCTTGTTCTGGTCATACTCCACCCGGGCATTGCCCACAAACTCGGGAGCAAGTTCATACCCCTCGGGGTGAGTGATGACGAAGTCATAATCGGTGGCGTTCATCCACTCGGCAAACGAGTTGGGGACGGCCTGAGGCAGGGCGCGGGGATGGGGAGCCCAGGTCATGACAACCTTGGGACGCTCCTTGGTCTTATACTCCTCGATGGTGATGAGATCGGCAAAACTCTGGAGCGGATGGCGCGTGGCGGCCTCCATGGAGAACACGGGACGACCCGAGTACTTGATGAACTGATTGATGACACGCTCCTCATAGTCCTCCGCCTTATCCTTGAGGCCGGCGAAGGAGCGGACCCCGATGATGTCGCAGTAGCTGCCCATGACAGGGATGGCCTCGAGCAGATGCTCGGCTTTATCACCGTCCATCACCACGCCGCGCTCGGTCTCGAGCTTCCATGCCCCCTGATTGACATCGAGCACCATCACGTTCATGCCGAGATTCATGGCAGCCTTCTGGGTGCTGAGGCGGGTGCGGAGCGAGGAATTGAAAAAGATCATGAGCAGAGTCTTGTTTCTGCCGAGATCTGTGAATCCGAAGCGGTTTTTCTTTATCTCGAGTGCCTCCTTGACGGCTGCGTCAAGCGGCCCGATATCCTTTACAGTGGTGAAATTCTTCATTGCAGGAATTTTTCAAAAGTGGTGAGGAATGTGTCGGCCTGCTCGCGGGTGAGACCGAGAGCGGGGAGAAGACGGACAGTGTGCTCGCCGGCACCGCCGGTGAAGATCTTCCCCTCGAAGAGGAGACGGCGGCGAAGGGCCGGGGCTGACCCCTTGATCTCGATACCTATCATCAGGCCGCGACCACGCACCTCGACTATCTCGGGATTACGGGCGGCGAGTTCGTGAAGTCGTTCGAGCAGATAGGCGCCTGTCTCGGCGGCGTTCTCTACCAGATGCTCATCCTTCATCACGTCAAGCACAGCCACAGCGGCCGCACATGCGAGATGATTGCCGCCGAAGGTGGTGCCGAGCATACCCTTGGTTGCAGCGATGGAGGGAGAAATGATCACGGCTCCCATCGGGAAACCGTTGGCTATACCCTTTGCGCATGTGATGATGTCGGGGCGCACTCCGGCATGCTGGTGAGCGAAGAAGTTGCCCGTGCGTCCATATCCGCTCTGGATCTCGTCAAGTATAAGCAATGTTCCGGTGGCGTCACAGAGGGTGCGGAGCCGACGCAGGAAGTCATCCTCGACCATCCGGATCCCTGCCACGCCCTGTATACCTTCGATTATGACCGCGGCAAACTCCCGGGTCTCGAGCTTCTCCTTGACGGCGGCCATACTACTTTGAAAAGGCGGCTTCTGTCCGCCGCGCTGGCGCTCATTATGACCG
>CAZOOY010000068.1:0-9865 GCA_964581555.1 uncultured Staphylococcus sp. | reverse complement strand
ATCCCGGATGGCAGCCGAACCTCGACTCACCCATCATGAAGATCGCCCGCGATGCCTATGAGGAACTCTACGGTGTCAAGCCCGAGATCAAAGCTATTCACGCCGGACTCGAGTGTGGTCTTTTCCTCACCAAGTATCCCCACCTCGACATGGTGTCATTCGGTCCCACTCTCCGTGACGTCCACTCCCCCTCCGAGAGAATGCACATCCCCGCCGTTGAGCGCTTCTACGGCCAGCTTAAAAGGATTCTCGAAAAGGTCGGCGAGCTCAAAAAATAAGGCCGTCAAGAGGTTTTAAACGAATTTTAACTAAGGCGATAAACGCGCTCTGGGATATTTCAGAGCGCGTTTATCGCCTTAATCATTTGGCACTGTGAGGGATATTCTTGCCGGTTTCGGAAAAATTCACTATCTTTGCACCGTCATCCGAGCCATCATGAGATGACACGGACATTGATTTCTACCTCATCCACACGTTTCAGATACGTACTCTCCCCGCCGTATTGAAGTTCATGTGATATGACACTTCAGCGGCCGACGGAACTTCTGGCCCCCGCCATGTGAGAAAGACGGAGACCCTTCGGAGGAAGGCCGGGTCAAGAAGAATACCCTACACATTTGCGGATCCATCAACTTTTCGCACCCCTCTTCCCCCCACGTCCGGATCCATGCCGGGACTTGGAGGAGAGTCTTGTCCCCCCGTTTCCGGTCGGCATATGCGGAAAGATCCGGATCAGATTATTAACCAAATTCAGAGATTTATGCGATCACGTGCAGCACTGCTGTTGGCAGCGGTTGTATTGTCAGCGATGATTTTCACTCTTGGATCACACAACGGCCATAACTCATCCGAGAAGGCCTTGACAAGCACACCGATAGCCGAAGTCCAGAAGCTCGTAGAGCAAACTCAGACCGATTCAATTCTAACGCTCACAGAAGATGACTTCCGCGAAGTGGCCGAGCGCCTCGGAGTGGATGTCGCAGCGATCAAGGCCGTTGTAGAGATAGAAGCCGGCCATGCCCATGAGGGATTTTCAGCTCCTGGAAAACCGCTCATCAATTTTGACCTCACGATGTTCCGCCGCTTTGCATCCAAAAGGGGTGTGAACCTTTCGAAGTACAACAAGTCACACGCAGTGGTGTTCAACTCCCACAGCGGCTCCCAGCTCCGCGCCAACAAGCGTCTTGACGCGGCCCGCACCATCAACAACAACGCAGCCATCGAGGGAACATTCTGGGGAATGTTCCAGATAGGAGGCTTCAACTGGAACAAATGCGGTTGTTCAAGCATAGAAGAGTTCGAGCAGCGCATGAGTCGCTCCGAACGTGACCAGCTCGACATGTTTGCCGAGTTCATCACCTCCACAGGACTTGTGAAGCACCTCAAAAACAAGAACTGGGCAGCTTTCGCGCGCGGTTACAACGGCCCCTCATACGCTCGTCGCGGTTATCACACCCGCATGGCGGCCGCCTACAACAAGTACTCCAAACAGTAACTCCTGCCGGGACTGTGTCCCATCCGGGATCAGCACCTGCTGCGGCGACGGCGAGTGAGACGGCTCTCCTCCCTCAACACGGCAGGATCCCTCGGATAGAGGTCAGGTATTCCAGCCCACGAATCATCCGGAGTGGTCATGTCCTCATTGCCGGTAATTATGGTGCCTGGATATACCACTGTCCGTTGCGGCAGGTTCATCTCAGCCCTTGACTTAGCTGTGAGGAATGTGAGCACGGCTTTCATCAGCGACGTCCTTGCCCCTCTCTCCTTTATGGTCTCGAAAGGAAAACCCATTGTCACGGCCCTGTGTCCGTTGCCCGAAAATGCGGTAGCTGCCACGAGGCCATTCTCGACATATCTAAGCACCGGTGCACCCTGCGAGGGATTGGCTGAAGCGAAAGCCTCAGGCGACTCCACGGCATAGCAGTCACTTGACAGAGCCTGATTGAAGCCAAAACGCAGATGTCCGTTAAACTCAGGATAGCGTGACTTCACCTCCCGCACCTCACCGGTCACGGTGGCTTTTCCCTGACGCCATACCACTCCAAGCACATTTTCACCGAACATTCTGTCGGCCTGAGCCACTGAGGGCATGCTGTAGGGGTTGGCAAAGAGATCTGTGCCTATATAGCTTCCACTCACGAAGATAGCCACGCCCTCACCCGCCAGTGAAGAGAGACGCTCCTTCAACTCGGGAGTAAATGGTTTGAAGCGGGTGGCCGAAGTGGCTCCTACGGTGATCTCCTTTTGCTTGCCGAGAATCAGATCCACCACCTCCGGACGCGACGACGAAGCCACGAAAGCCCCGACTCCGGCCGAGATGAAAGGATAACCGGCAGCTTTGATTGCCTCTCCGTGAGCATATACGAAGTCAAACGTATTGCCGGCTATCACTTCCGTTTCATGTGTAGCCCGGCTTGCCCCGTGACCCGGGGTGTCATTATTGATCCAGGGGGCCGAGGTGTTGAACTCCGTCTGCTCCCCGGTGAAGAAAATATCCTTCATGTAAGGCACACCATGATCGTCGGCATAGTCAAAACCGAGTCTGCCGCCGCTGTTTAACTCTGTTGGTCCTGACACACGGGTGAAACCGTTGACAACCAGGACTTGGGGCGCAGAGGATCCGGATAGATCACAGAGCGAGAGCACCTCGGAGGGGAACGAACGTCCTCCGTCATTTCCCGCCACCACGCGGTAACTGTAGATATGGCTGTCTGTCGCAGTAACCTTCAACTCGGGGTTGTCCACTACTGCAAGTTCAGTGAATGCGCCGTCATCAACCCTTTCGTATATTATATAGTAGCGCGGGGTTGCCGTTGACTCCAGCGGATCCCTCTCAGGACTCCATGAGAGGGTATAGCTCCCGTGACCACCCGTGATTGAAAAATCCTTGACCGGAAGAGGAGCCACTACATAGGGCGTACCCTCAGTCTCGTGGAGATACTTTAATATTCCCTTGTAGACCGCACGGCTGACGTCAAACCTGAAGTTGGGATCCAGGCCGTAGCGCATATCCGCAAAGTTCTGATGACTCAGCAGTTCGAGAAGCATGGTCGGGACAGCCGGTTCGCGAGCCTCGACATAAGATTTGTCGCGCAGTTTGCGCTGAGTCCATCCGGGATCATAAAGATTCTGGATATCTGAGACTACCTGATCCGAGACGATATGACCAAGACGTGCATTGGTGTTCTTTGATTTGCCGTTACCGAGATAACCTGCCGTTGAGACAATGGGAAGAGTGCCGATCGTGGTATAGCCGTCGGAAGTTGTCCCGGCATCCGTATGAAAAGCAAGGGCGAGATCCACGGGGATACCCAAGCCCCCCTGACCCGGATTGGACTTCGATCCTCCCGATATATAATTGACCCACCCTCCGCGGGAATGAAGATCATCGTCATAATCATCCTTGCCGTTGGTATATACTGACGCCGGCATGCCGGCCCACTGCAGCCAGTAGCGGGCCGCCTCAGTGAAGCGAGGATATCCGCTCACCTCGGCTTCCGCTCTCAGACCTCGCGCCACATTGCCCATACCGCCGCCGATCTTTACGGCGTCAGCCGTCACGACTTTTCCTTTCTCGGGGGAATAGTTGGTCAGTTCCACCACCTTGTTCTTCCCTTTCGCCAGCGGAAAAGTCCCGAGATAGATCCACGTTCCGCCTCCCATCGTCTGGTTGACCTCAAAAACTTCCTGACCGCGAAGCGAATTGACCGTATAGCGTGCATCGCTCGCGCTCTCCGGTAGCGTAAGATAGCTGATATAAACCGCATACTCCCCGGCTTCAGGTATATCCGCAGTCCACTCGGCTGTTGAGACCTGAGAACGGACGTCGACAGTCTCTACCATACGTGCCTGTCCTGCACGGAAAGGATTGTCACCCGAGGAGAGGACGGCCTTCCTGTGGGCAAAGCCCGATCCGGGAGCTTTAGTCCATTTGCGTTGGCCGGAAGTCTCGGCGTAGCCACCCTGAGCAAGGCCTCCGTCACCATCCACGATGACCTCGGTGAACGATGTATCCCGCTCGCGTGGCGTCATGACGTAAGCACCTGCGTTCTCAAGCATAGGTATGAGATAAGGTGTCACGAATGCGTTGGAGAACAAATCCTCCACAGTGCCCATGAGTCGTGCCCGCTGCCAGGTCCAGCGCTCCTCGTTCCCGTCAAAGTATCTCCCGTGGCTCTGCCACAGGGCTATATTCTTTCCGTCAAGCCCCGAGGGTGCTTCCGGATCATCCACCCGTGTCACGAATGGGCCCGATGTACGAGGCTTCGGCACCTCTATCTTGGCAGGCTTTGCCACCTTGCGCGTTTTCTTCTTGGCGCGTTTGGGGGCTGCCGCTCCGGCAAGGACCGTGAGGAGCATCAGGAGTATGGCAAGAGATCTTTTCATAGGAATTATGTAGTAAGGAAGCTTAATAAACTTTATAACGTCTCCCATCCCCGTCAGGGTCAGCGCGGGGTGGAACTTTTCCACAAAGTTAACTTTTTCTTACCAATAAAGAGGAAATTTTTGTAACTTAGCGGTCTGAAACCAATTATTAATCTCCCTTATACCTCATATCCGATATGTCTTCCCATCGATATTGCGTCATAATGTGCGGAGGAGTCGGTAGCCGTTTCTGGCCCTACTCTCGAGAAGACCGTCCCAAACAATTTCTTGATTTCTTCGGCACCGGCCGTTCCCTCCTTCAGATGTCGTATGACAGGATCCTTCCCGTGGTCCCTAAGGAGAACATCGTGGTGGTGACCAATGCACGCTATGCCGATCTGATCCGCACCCAGCTCCCCGATATCGACGAGCGAAATATCCTTCTGGAGCCCGCCCGCCGCAACACAGCGCCCTGTATCGCCTGGGCTGCCTATCATATCGCCGCCATTGATCCCGAGGCTTCGATGATCGTTGCCCCGAGTGACCATCTTATCACATCTGAAAACGAATTTCAGGACTGCGTGAGGCGCGGATTTGATTTCGTGGAATCCCACGATGCCCTCCTGACCCTCGGCATCCGCCCCACCCGGCCCGAGACCGGCTACGGTTATATCCAGATAGGCAAGGAAGCTGCCCCCGGCATCCTCAAGGTCAAGACCTTCACCGAGAAGCCCAATCTCGAACTGGCCAAGGTATTCCTTGAATCAGGTGAATTCTTCTGGAATGCAGGTATCTTCATCTGGAAAGCTTCGTCGATAATCGATGCTCTGCACCGCTATGACTCGGATCTCACTGTGCTCTTTGACCGCGGTCTCGACGACTTCGGGACGCCCCGTGAGAAGGAGTTTATCGAGGCCAACTTCGCCGGCTGCCCCGCCAATTCCATCGACTATGCCGTGATGGAGAAGGCCGACAACGTCTATGTGGAATGCGCCAGCTTCGGATGGAACGATCTCGGGACATGGGGTGCGCTCTACGAGCAGTCTCCCAAAAACGATCATGGCAATGTGGCGAGCTCACCCCTCATCACTTATGAAGCTCAGGATAATATGTTTGCCGTGCCGGCCGACAAGCTCGTAGTGGCTCACGGACTTCACGACTATATCGTGGCCGATACGCCCGACGTACTCCTCATCTGCCCCAAGAGCGAGGAGCAGCGCATCAAGCAGATGGTCAACGACGTGAAGATCACCTACGGTGAAAAATATCTCTAAACATTCTCTCTGAACAGAACTTTTCCGGTTATGGAAACCAAACCTTACAATCTCACGCCCGAGCAGGAGGAGAAGCTCGTGGAAAGCGAATTTCAGGATCTTCTCGCCGGCTATATGGCCAGTAATCACCGCAAGAAGGTGGCCATTATCGAGAAGGCTTTTGCCTTCGCCAAGGAAGCCCACAAAGGAGTGAGGCGTCGCTCGGGTGAGCCATACATTCTTCACCCTATTGCTGTTGCCAAGATCGCATCGCGTGAGATCGGACTTGGTTCCACCTCCATATGTGCAGCCCTGCTTCACGATGTCGTGGAGGATACGGAATTCACTGTCAGCGATATAGAGCAGCATTTCGGGAAGAAGATAGCCGAGATTGTCGAGGGGCTCACCAAGATTTCCGGTGGTATATTCGGTGACAAGGCATCAGCTCAGGCCGAGAACTTCCGCAAGCTCCTCCTCACGATGAGCAAGGATATCCGTGTGATACTCCTCAAGATGGCCGACCGCCTGCACAACATGCGCACTCTCGGCTCCATGGCCCCCAACAAGCAGTATAAGATCGCCGGCGAGACGCTGTATATTTATGCACCTCTCGCCCATCGCCTCGGCCTTTTCGCAATAAAGACCGAGCTGGAGGATCTCAGTTTCAAATATGAGCATCCTCGTGAGTATGCCCGTATCGAGGCTCTTCTCAAAGGAAGCGAGGAAGGACGCGAGATGGTCTACAATAATTTCGCTGCACCCATCCGCGAGCGTCTTGACGCCATGGGGCTTCACTACGAGGCAAAGGCCCGGCTGAAATCCGTATATTCAATCTGGCGCAAGATGGAGACCAAGCATATTCCGTTTGAGGAAGTCTATGATCTCTATGCCATGCGCATCATCTTCGACTGCCCGGACGATGTAGGCGAAAAGGAGATGTGTTACCGCATCTATGCTGCTCTCACCGATCTCTATCGTCCTCATCCCGAGCGTATCCGTGACTGGATAGCTGTCCCCAAGGCCAACGGCTACCAGGCCCTCCATGTCACCCTCATGGGCCCGGACGGCAATTGGATCGAAGTGCAGATCCGTTCGCGGCGCATGGACGAGATAGCCGAGAAAGGTTTCGCCGCCCACTGGAAATACAAAATCGGTGGTGAAGGCGAGGAGGAGAGCGAACTCACTGTGTGGCTGCGCACCATCAAGGATATCCTTGACGATCCCAATCCCAATGCCATCGACTTCCTTGACACACTCAAGCTCAACCTTTTCTCCTCCGAGATCGTCGTCTTCACTCCCAAGGGTGAACTGCTCACTCTTCCTGCCGGTTCGACAGTACTAGACGTGGCTTATACGCTCCACTCCGAGATAGGCAATCATTGCATAGCCGGAAAGGTCAATCACAAACTTGTCCCCCTGTCACAGAAACTCAATTCGGGCGATCAGGTCGAGGTGCTTACGTCACGCTCACAGACTCCCAAGCCCGAGTGGATCTCATTTCTCTCCACGGCTAAAGCCAAGACACGCCTGCGCAAGGAATTACGCCGCGAGCAGCAACCCTTTATCGACGAGGGGAAACGCATCTTTGAGAATTTCCTTAAGGAGAACAACATCACGCTCAACAATGAGGTTATCACCAAGATTCTGGGTACGTATCACGTAACCTCCCGTGACGAACTGTTCCTTAAACTCGGCAACGGAGAGGCATCCGTGGACGATTATCTCAATGTCAATACATCCAAAACCGCCCGTTCACTCGTCTCACGTCTTTTCCGTCTCGGCTTTGGCGACAAGAAGAAAGCAGCCGCTTCGGAAGAGAAGCCGGCCGTTACTCCAAAAGGGAAGATAAACACCAAGGAAACCTATATCCTCCGCTTCAACGACAACGAGAAGAACTTCCGTCTGCCCGACTGCTGTCACCCTATACCTGGCGACGACGTGATGGGATTCATCAACGATGACGGAGAGGTGGAGATCCATTCCCTCACTTGTCCCCGCGCACAGGTTCTCAAGGCAAGCTTTGGTCCTCGCATACTCTCTGTGAAATGGGAGGAGAGCACTGAAAAATTCCTTGCAAAAGTGAGGATTGATGGTATCGACCGTCACGGCATACTCCAGGAGCTCACCCGACTAATCTCCACTGCCCTCAACATTGATATCCGCAGTCTCAACATCCGGGCTCATGAGGAGGTATTCTCATGCGATCTCGTAGTGAAGGTATCTTCCACCGGTGACGTCGATTCCCTCTGCGATAAAGTCCGCAAAGTCAAGGGGGTGAAGCGTGCCGAAAGAGTAAAGGGATAAAGAGCTGCGTTATCACATATTAAGATTCAGATAAGACTTCAGAACTTCGACATACTCCTCGAAAGCTCTGCGACCCGCTTCCGTAACTGCACATGTAGTCCTCGGGCGCTTGCCTGACATCCCCTTCTTAACGGAAATATACCCTGCCGAAGAAAGTTTATCTATCTGCACGCTCAGGTTTCCGGCCGTGGATTCAGTTTTCTCCTTTAGATAGACGAAATCAGCCTCCTCTACATTCATTAGAATGGACATTATGGCAAGCCGGAGTTGCGAATGCAGAAGCGGATTCAGCTCTTTCATCCTTGCAGCGCTTTACGGTTTAACATGTGCCAGGGGAGTATCATCATCACTATCCATGTTAAAATAAAGACGGGCATATACCAATTGGCCTTCAGAGCAATCCCTCCGACTACACAGCAAAGCGTGAACATGCCTACACTCAACCCGAAGATACCGGCTCCGACAAGGCACTTCTCCTTCACAATCAGCCCCTGTGCTATTTCAGCACCCGGTGCAAGAAGAAGGCAGAACGGCAACATGGCGCCCCAGCTGTTTACGCCTCCTATAACTGAAAACCCTATACAAATTAAGGTCATGGCCACCACAGAGAGCCCGAAAATGGTCCATAGACGTGAGGAGATCCTGTCGGAATAAGTCACCGCTCCGGATTCACGTTTTTTTCTTCGTGCTAAAATCGTCGTGACAGGGAATCCGACGATCGGTATGGCACACCATAGCCAGTTCCAGACTCTCTGATGCGTTGAAGCAATCAGAATCCAGACAGCGATTGCGATGACAGTTATGAGATAACCCCATACGAGCAGTATCTTCCCACTCTCAAGATAACGGGCTTTCGTGCGATTTATCATCATAGTTATCACTTCCAGACTCTCTTTTTCAGTAAGTTTTTTCTCTTCCATTCTGTCGTTTTATTAAGATCTTCACAAGGTTTATTTTATAAACCATTTACTTCTTAAAAAAGAGTGGTCGCGCGTTTCCACTCTATCTCATCGGCAAAGTTAATAAGGTTTATATTATAAACCAAATTTTCAACAATCTTTCTTTCGGTTTCTTACCATACCCCCCTCTTTATATCTCCTTGGGAGAGCCTGCAAGAAAACGAACAAAAATAAGCCGGCCGGAAACCCTTGAGGGCTCCGGCCGATTGAATTGTTAACGTCATAGTCTTTAGCTGAAATCTTTATTTACCAAATCGATACCTATACTTGCCTAAAACTTCTTTTTTACCAATGAGTGTACGAATAGAAACTTTTCTTTTAAGTGCAATTCTAATCAATCTATATCTTTCCTAAAACAATCTTTTTTACCTGAGAAGCTGTACACTCTGAAAACATTGCTTCTTTATATAACCTTTAAGTGCAAAAATACTCTACAATAAGAACGGAAGATTCCGTAAATCCTGACTTTAGCCGGGTCAGCACCGTTGGGGAGGAGAGTGGAGAACGAGTCAGTTAATCAGTATGCCTGTTGAGACTATCAGCGATAGTCGGCGAAGCGGGTCTGGAGTTTCTTGCGGGCGAAGAAGATGCGGCTCTTAACTGTTCCAAGGGGAAGATTCATCTTCTCGGCGATCTCATTATACTTATAACCTGCAACGTGCATGGAGAAAGGAATGCGGTAGTCATCAGAAAACGAGTTGATGGCATCATTAATCTCCGAAGCACCGAAAGAACCTTCGGGGGTCTCGAGACCGGAGTCCTGAGAAAGGTTGAGGTGATAAAGATCTTCTGTCTGGTCAATAACTGTAGCGCTGCGGACAACACGACGATAGTTGTTGATGAAGATGTTACGCATGATGGTGAAAACCCAACCCTTGAAGTTGGTATTCTCCGTATACTTCTCTTCGTTTGAGAGAGCCTTAAGTGTAGTATCCTGAAGAAGATCATATGCATTATACCTGTTGGACGTAAGCATGAATGCAA
>CAZOOY010000067.1:0-10058 GCA_964581555.1 uncultured Staphylococcus sp. | reverse complement strand
CGGCTGCCTGGTTGCCATCACAAGTCAAGAATTTTTTTTCTTTGCTCATAGTGATTTTGAATAGAGATATTGCTTTTCTGTTGATTTCTCAATTATTACGGTATCAGATTCTTAGGGTATCCGCCTGCACCTCCGCGCAGTAGACACCACATTGCAAAGTTATAAAATAAATCCTTAAACTACAAACCGCCGCCCCGCAAAATAACTGTGAAAAACCGGCGGGGACACGATTTTTCGCATCCGCCGCCGGCGTAAGTCATATCCAGTCCCGCCTGAATGATATTATATCACGCTATCTTTCAGGAATTTGGTGAGTTCGGCAGCCATCACGCGGTGACGTCCCGCCGAGGGGTGGCGGTCGGCGCCATAGCCCTGCGTGCCATCCTCGGGTGTCATGTCGAAACGATAGACCCTCTCCCGGCCATCGGCAAGACGGTCGAGCGTTTCCGTCACGTCGGCAAGTTCCTGTCCATGCAGCATCGGGCCGCTCAGGAGCACTATCTTAGCTTCCGGATAGTAGCCGCGGATGCGGTCGAGAAACTCTCCGTAGGCCGCCTCGAAGCGGCTGATATCATAATTGTGGGTGGAGACGTCGTTGGTTCCCAGATTGATGCAGATCAAGTCGGGGATGAAGCGGGAGTAATCCCAGGCCAGGGTGTCGCCATAGAGCGTGTGGCCATATTCAAGCGGCATTGTCTCGCGGTCGTTCCCCTCGCGCGGACCATTATAGTTGCGATACATCCCTATCCCCGAGCGGGCCGTCACGTTCAGGTCGGCGTCAAGCTCACGGGCGGTCAGTGCCGCGTAGGTGATGCAGAAATTCTGCGTGTCATAGCTGTAATGCTCTGTCGAGTCGGCCTCTATGCCGTAGCCGCAGGTGATGGAATTGCCTATGAACTCCATGCGTAGCGCGGGGCGCGCAGGCGGATCGAGAAGCTTACCTCCGCGGGGAAGACGGAATCCGCGTATCTCGGGATGTCGCTCCCATCCCTCCATGCAGTAGGTCACGCGGGCCGTGTGTGCTCCCGCCGGCAGCCCGGTTGCCACGAGCAGCGTGGAATCGGCCGTAGGCACGCCTCTTTTGACAGGAGGCAGGGAGTCGATCTCCACTACCCAGAATCCGCTTCCGGGCGATGTCAGCATCTCCAGCTCCTCACCCTCGAAGTTGAGTGTCACCGCCGTGCCGGGATAGTTGAACGCCACGGCGCCCGTGGGAGTGACGACGGTACGCCCCATGTAGAGCAGCGAGTCAGAGGTCGCGGGGATATCTAAAGGCGCCTTAGACGCGCAGGCCGTGAAAAGAAGGACGAGGAGAAGAGGGAGGAGATGACGGGTCATGGCTGGGAGTGGATGATGTTTGGAATGCAAAATTACACATTTCTCCGGTTTTTTCGGGCACGACGCGATATTATCGCACCTTTTCCTCTTTTCGGCGACCGTAACTTTGCATCGTCAAACACAAAAAGCATCCTCATCATGAACGAAACGAACGAACAGCCTCTCATCCCTTCTCCGGCCCCTGAAGTCGCCGACTCCCCCGATCTTCCGGATAAGACAGACTCCCCTGACCTCTCCTCCACCCTCTCACTCTTCGAGCAGCTTCGGGCCGATGCCACTACGGCCGAGGAGGGTGACCCCGATCCAACCGAATCACTCCTCTCCTCACGCCGTCCCAGCGCCTGGGATGTGCGATAACTCCACTCTTTTTCTCTAATTTTTATAATTTCCTCATTTCACTATGTCCACACCCGTAACCACCGATCTCACCAATCAGGTATCTCCCACCCTGCTCCGAAGCGCCGTCGACGAGCGTATAGTCCGCGTGCGCCCCGCCTCCACTCCCATCGACCAGATCTCACGCATGTGCGGAGCCCGCAAATGCGGCTCCATGAAGGTAGACTATTACTCCGTGGAGAGTAAGCCGGGCCAGGTTCTCACAGCCTCAGCGCCCAAGGGTTCTGCCCATTCGAAAGGCGATATTTTCTCCGTCGATGTTCAGCAGTCAGGGATCCTGACCCCATCCGAGACCGTGATGCTCCCCACCGTCCTTGCCGCCGGTTCCGACTCGGGCGCAGTCTGCTACGTCCAGAGTGTATCGGGCAAGAAAGTCACTCTCCGTCTGGCCGAGGATGCCGATCCGGCCGCTCTCGAAGTAGGCTCTCCCATCATCCGCATGGGTCGTGCTGCCGGCGAGCTCGACGTCCAGACTCCTCTCATGGCCATCCTCCCCACCAAGAATTACAACTACTGTCAGATATTTAAAAACCAGATAGAAGAATCTCTTTACCAGCGACTTGCCGACAAGGAAGTAGGCTGGACCCTCACCGATCAGGAAGAGGCCGCCATCGGAGACATGCGCCTGGGCATGGAGAAATCCTTCCTCTTCGGCCATCGTACACGCCTGCTCATCAACGAGGAGGAAGGCACGGAGATCTATCTCACGGGCGGCATCTGGCGTCAGGCCGGTAAGGAATTCAAATATGATGGCAAGATCAACAGAAGCTATATAGTCAAGCTCATGAAGACCGCCTTCACGGGGACAGGAGTAGGATCGCGCCGCAAGGTGCTCGTGGCAGGCTCGGACCTCATCGAGACACTCCACCTTCAGGACCTCAACCGCACCGTCTCGGCAGCCGACCGTGAGACCGTCTGGGGCATCGACTTTGACAAGCTTGTCTCCAAGTTCGGCACCCTCTACGTCATCCATTCCGAGATCTTTGATCTCTGCGGGCGTCCCGGCGACGGTCTCGTGATCGACCCCGAGTATATCACCAAGTACTCCCACGTCCCCTTCCGTGCCGACCGCATCTCGTTCCGCAAGCAGGGTGTCCGCAATACGGACGGCGTTGTCCTCACCGAAAGCTCCTGTCTCGTCCTCCGTTACCCCGACGCCCACATGCGCATCGTCCTCACCCCCACGACCGACGAAACCGAATAATCAAAAGCCCGGCAGAGACAGCCCAAGGAGAGACAGCCTCCAAGCTGTCTCATCCCCGGGCAAACCCTTCTCGACCAAAGATCCAAAGCCCGGCCAGAGAGCCAAAGGATTTAATTAGATGAATAATAATTTGCCTCCTGTACGGACGTGCCTTTGGCACGTTGATATAAGTAGTTGATTTTCAAGGCAACGTACCGAAGGCACGTCCGTACAGTTCCGTTGGAGTGTACTTTAAAATGGCTCCTAAAAACTATTTGGTCCTCTGGCAGGCTCCGGTCCTCTGGTCAAAAGATAGTTGAAATCAATGTATTAATTATGCATTATGCATTATGAATTATGCATTAACTAAATAATCTCAAGGTTTGCCGCCAACCTCTGGCGCACAACCTCATAGATCATCACACCCGCCGCCACCGACACATTGAGCGAACCGATGTGACCGAACATCGGGATTGAAACCTTCGAGCTACAATGCTTCAGCACATCCTCGGAGATACCGATATCCTCGGCCCCCATCACGATCGCCACCGGTTCGGTGTAATTTCCCTCCGTGTAGGGAAAATCAGACTTCTCTGAAGCCGCCACCACATTATAGCCGTTCTCTCTTAGAAATTTAGCCGCCCACGCTATGGAATTACAGCGGCAGACGGGAATGTGGTGGAGAGCTCCCGCCGAAGTCTTAATGGCATCTCCTCCCACCGACACGCTCCCGCGGTCAGGTATCACGATTGCGTCAACGCCCGCGCATTCACATGTTCGCGCGATGGCACCGAAATTGCGGACGTCCGTGATACCGTCAAGAAGAACGATGAAGGGGAGGATCCCTGCCTCGTAAAGCTCGGGCACCACGTGATCAAGTCTGCTGTATGTTATGGCCGACATTACGGCCAACACCCCCTGATGGTTTTTTCGGGTGATACGGTTGATTCGTTCCGGTGGGACTCGTTGCACTATCACGCGGTTACGGTGGGCAAGTTCGATCAACTCGGTGGCCAGTTCGCCGTGAAGCTCCTTGGAGATGAACACTTTCTCTATCTCTCTCCCGGCCTCGATGGCCTCCATGACGGCCCTTATGCCGTAAACGTAATCCTCAGGTGACATTTATTATATAATATATTCGTTATAATTTCTATGTGAATTCTATGATTTCAGCAGTGACTTTGCGGCGGCGAGAGCGGCAGGGTCCACCTCGCTCCCTCCCAGCATTGAAGCGATGGCGCTCACCCTCTCCTCCTCGTCCAGAGGGGCGATGCGGGTGTGAGTGGCGTGTTCATCGTCCTCCTTATAGACTCTGAAGTGGCTGTCACCCTTGGCTGCCACCTGCGGCAGATGGGTGATGGCAGTGACCTGGATGGAGCGGGAGATGGAGCGCATCATGTCGCCCATACGGGCCGCGACGTCTCCCGACACTCCCGTGTCGATCTCATCGAAAATAATGCTCGGTAGGCGTACACTCGAGGCGATGATCGTCTTGATGGAAAGCATGAGACGTGAGATCTCGCCTCCCGACGCCGTGGCTCCGACGGGCATGAGGGGCTGGTTTTTGTTGAACGCCACCATGAACTGCACCGTATCTATACCGGTGGAGGTCATGTCGGCGGGGAGCACTTGCACCTCAACGCGGAGATTGCGCATTCCCAGCGGCATGGCTGTCTCGCGGAGAAGTTCGGAGAATTTTACTGCTTCCGCTTTGCGGGCCTCCGAGATCTCCCGTGCGGTCTCCGCCGCAAGGGCTTTGGCCCGGCGTGCATCCCGCTCGAGGGCGGCGAGAGTCTCGTCAGAGTTGTCGAGCGCAGTGAGTTTGTCACGCAGCTTGTCGCGCAGCTCTATGAGCGCGTCGGCATCATCCACGTGATGCTTGTGGCAGAGGGAATAGATGCTGTTCAGCCGTTCCTCTATAGCCATGAGTGTAGCGGGGTCTGCCGAGAGGGAGTCATCGATCCCCTCAAGGGTCGAGGCAATGTCGGCAATCTCTATGCGGGCGCTCTCGAGGCGTCCGGGGATGTCGTCATCTCCGCTCAGCACGCTTTCGAGATCCTCGCATGCGTCTGTAGCGGTGTCGATAAGTGAAAGCGCATTATCATCGGCGGCCGAAAGCGCGCCTATGGCTCGTGCCAATGCCGTCTTGATAGTGGTGAGATTAGTCATCGTGTCGCGTTCACGCTCGAGCTCGGCCTGTTCTCCGGGCATCAGGGAGAGCTCCTCGATCTGTTCGAGCTGAAAGCGGGTGTACTCCTCATCCTCGCGCGACTTCTCCACGCGCAGTCTCATGGCTTTGAGCGTGCGGATGGCTTCGCGCAGGCGGTTGAAGCGTCTTCCGTATTCCTCAAGTCTCCCGGCATTTCCCGCCAGGGTGTCGATCACCTTGAGCTGAAACTCCGGGGTGGCCAGCAATTGGTTCTGATGCTGCGAGTGGATATCTATGAGCCTCATGGCCACGGCCTGCAGCTTTCCCAATGGGACGGGCGAGTCGTTGACGAAAGCTCGCGATCTTCCCGCAGGTGCCACCTCGCGGCGAAGGATGCAACGCTCATCGTCCCACTCCAGATCGGAGGCGGCGAAGAAGTCCCTCAGGGACGTGTCGCCATCCACCGTGAAGACAGCCTCGATGACACTCTTGGCTGATGGATCGGTAACCACACGCGAGTCCGCCCTTCCGCCCAGGATGAGCGAGAGAGCCCCGAGGATGATCGACTTTCCGGCGCCGGTCTCGCCTGTGATGACGTTGAAACCCTTGTGGAACTCTATGTCGAGGCTGTCGATCAGCGCGTAATTGGATATATGGAGCGATTCAAGCATAGGCTGGCTTATTTCTTGGTTTGTGGAGAGATCGGCGAGGCGTCACCGCAGGTTCTCATCACCTTTCTTTATCTTCTCAAGGCGTTCGCCATCGGTGGGATAGAGAGGTGAGAGCACCTCGAAGGCATGATCATGTTCCTCGGAGGTGGCTTTGGAGTAGATGTTGACGAGCTCGTCGAGCTTGGCGTCACGGAACATCGAAAGCCCAACCGACATGGGTGAAACGCGGTATACCTCGGTGAGAATGTCGAGCGAGCTGTCTATGTTCTTGCGTCCCTTGTCCGGACTCACCGACATCTGGTCAAGTCCCTGGAGGTGATACTTATATGTGAGGTCACGCAGGCTGCGGGTGGAGGGATCCGTGTAAGCCCCGAGCACGGCGGCGCGGTTTTTATTATCCTCGAACGCTTTCCAGCCGCTCTCGCCCGACGACTGCGCCTGATGGACTATCGTCTCCAGCCTCTCGAAGAAGGGGTCGCCTCCGCGTGAGGAGAAGCTGTCGAAGTCCATGGCGAGGATGAGGTAGACGTAGAAGTTGACTATCTGGGTGAGCTGACTCTCCATGTTGGTCTCGTTGAAGACGAGCGGCTCATTCTCGGTGTAGGTGAACTCCACGTTGTCGCGGAAATTGATGAGGGTGGTGGTGTAGGAGGAGTTGTAGACAGGACGGGTGCTCTGGACCTGAAGTGTCCCCTTCATCGAGCCGGAACCCTCGTCATACTCCACTATGTTGAAGAAGAGCGTGCACTCGATTCGCTCATTGGGCGAGATCTGCGCCGGACTCCACTTGGTGGTGTTGACGTAGTCGTTGAGAGCACTTTGAAGCGTCTGGAAGATCTGCTTGTTGGTGCCCTCGAGCTGCGAGGTGTTCACCTCCACACGGCAGTTCAGCTCCTGGGCTGAAAGCAGGGGATAAGCGGCGATGAACAGGATGAGAAAGAGAAGGAGAGATTTCATGATTTATGTAACTTTCAATTATGCTTTATGCATTATGAATTATGCATTTTCATAAGAATATTGTCGACGATGTCAGCCGCCACCTCGCGCTTTGACTTGAGGGGGTACTCGCGGGAACTCCGGTGGTCAATCACGGTGACTTTATTGGTGTCCGTCCCGAATCCGGCTCCTGCATCGCGCATGGAGTTGAGCACGATCATGTCGAGGTTCTTGCGGGTGAGTTTCTCTGCGGCGTTGGAAGCCTCGTGGTCAGTCTCGAGAGCGAAGCCCACAAGCAACTGTCCCTCCCGCTTGGAAGCACCGAGAGTCGCGGCGATGTCGGGGTTTTTCACCAGTTCGATCACGGGCACTTCCGAGTGTTCCCGCTTGATCTTACGGTCGGCCTGTCGGGCGGGAGCATAGTCGGCCACGGCGGCACACATTATGGCGATGTCGGTCTCGGGGAATACCTTCTCGCATGCGGCAAGCATCTCGCGGGCGCTCTCGACCTTGACCACCTCTATTCCGGGCATCTCCGTGGTGACGCTGACGGGACCGCTGACGAGGGTCACCTCGGCGCCCCGGCGGGCGCACTCCTCGGCCAGGGCATAGCCCATCTTACCTGAAGAATAGTTGCCGATGAAACGCACCGGATCGATACGCTCATAGGTGGGACCGGCGGTGATGAGCACCTTCTTCCCTGCAAGCGTCAGCTCGCGGGAAAAGTAAGCTTCGAGCACCTTAACGATGTTCTCTGGCTCTTCCATGCGCCCCTTACCTGTGAGACCGCTGGCCAGGTAGCCGGTCTCGGGTTCGATGATGGTATTGCCATACGATTGCAGGAGCTTGAGGTTGGCCTGCGTGGAGGGATGGGCCATCATGTCGAGATCCATTGCCGGAGCCACGAAGACATGGCTCTTGGCCGAGAGATAGGTGGTGACAAGCATATTGTCGGCCACGCCGTGGGCCATCTTTCCGATGGTCGAGGCAGTGGCGGGGGCGATCACCATGCAGTCGGCCCACAGGCCGAGATCCACGTGAGAGTGCCACTCGCCGGTATTGGCAGTGAAAAATTCGCTCACCACGGGCTTGCCACTCAGGGCCGAGAGGGTCACGGGGGTGATGAACTGCTTGCCCGCAGGCGTGATGACCACCTGCACCTCAGCACCTGCCTTGACAAGAAGTCTCAACAGCGAAACGCTCTTGTAGGCCGCGATGCCGCCGGTGATACCGAGCACTATGTGACGCCCTGCAAGAGGCGAAGTCGACGCACTCATTTCAGGCGGAGCTTGATGCGGGTGAAACAGTCCTTGGTGTTCTGGGCGAAGTCACCCTTCATGATCCAGTCATAGTAAGACGGATCCTTGCGGAGCACTTCTTCGGCCAGACGACCCTTGTATTTTCCGAAGTTGACCACTTCTTTCTGATCATCGTTGAATACGAGACGCCCCATGAAGTCGACATTGCGGTTCATCTGGGAGAATTTGCTGAGCTCCTCGATGTCGTTGGGGAGATCGGGGTAGCGGTCAAGCTGTCCCTTGAGCACCTCGAGTGTGGCGCGGGTATCGGCGTTGGCTCCGTGGGCTCCTTCGAGCTCCTTCCCGCAGTAGAAACGGTAGGCGGCCACGAGGGTGCGCTGCTCCTTCTTGTGGAAGATGGTCTGCACGTCCACGAAACGGGCCTTGGAGAAGTCAAACTTCACCCCCGCGCGCTGAAACTCCTGGTCGAGCATGGGGATGTCGAAGCGGTTGGAGTTGTAGCCGGCGAGGTCACATCCCGTCAGCTCGGCGGCGAGCGAGCGGGCTATCTGCTTGAACTGGGGACAGTCCTTGACATCCTCGTCGGTGATATGATGCACGGCCGTAGCCTCGGCGGGGATGGGTATGCCGGGGTTGATGCGGCGAGTCTTCTCCTGCTCCTCACCTGAGGGGAGCACCTTGATGATGGAGATCTCCACGATGCGGTCGTGGGTGATATCGACTCCGGTAGTCTCGAGGTCGAAGAAGACGATGGGTTTCTTGAGATTGAGCTGCATCAGAAATCACTTACATTCATCGGCATGAGAAGCATGGTGAGCTTCGTCTCGGGCTTGTCCTCGGTGGGGAGGATCACGGCGGGGCGGGAGGGATCGGCGAGCTTGAAGACGATATCGTCCGTCCACACCACCGAAGTCAGCTCCTGAAGGTAGCTGGAGCTGAAACCTACCACCATGTCGGAGCCGGTGAAGTCAACAGCCAGAGTCTCGACACCCGAGGTGTTGTACTCGTTGTCGGATGCCTTGATGGTGAGACGGTCGGGAGTGATGCGGAACTTGATGAGACCGTGGCCCTCGTCAACGAAGAGGCTCACACGACGCACAGCCTTTGCAAAGAGCATGCGGTTGACGGTGAGGACGTAGGGATTGTTCTCGGGAATCACACGTGTGTAGTCGGGGAAGCGGCCCTTGACCAGACGGGAGTCAAAGGTGAAGGTATCCGTCTCGAAAGTGACACCTTGATTGGGGTCAAGTGTCACTGTCACCTCCTCATCCTTGGTGAAGACGGAGCGGAACACGTTGGTGGACTTATTGGGGAGGATGAACGAGCCCTCGAAGCCGGGAGCGAAACCGTTGTCCTCGAACTTCACGAGCTTATGGGTATCAGTGGCCACGAAGATGAGACGGTCGGGCTTGATGTCCCAATACACACCCATCATCTGCGGACGCAATAGATCAGTTCCGGCGGCAAAAGCGGTGTATTCCAGTCCGCGCAGGAGGGTCGAACCGGCGGTAGTGAAAGTCTTGGCATTCTCTGAAGTGCTGCGCTTGAAGCGGGGATACTCGGCGCCGGGGTGTCCCATAAACTTATAGGAACCGTCCGGGTGGCTCATCTCCACAGCGAGGGTGGCATCGTCGATGACGAAACGGAGTTCCTGCTCGGGCATCACGCGGAGCAGCTCCACCACGCGACGGGCGTCGATGCAGAACTCGCCTTCACCCTCGACATCCATGATGGGGATACGGGCGCAGAGAGTGTTCTCGCCGTCACATGCGGTGATAGTGAGAGTCGAGCCGCTGATCGTGAACAGGAAGTTATTGAGAATCGTCAGCGCATTCTTGGCATTGATGACCTTGCTGACCGAGGATGCAAACGTCTGGAGCGTCTTGCTGGGGACTGAAAATTCCATATATATCGCTTTCTTTTTTTGATTTTACTGATGATTGAGAAGAAAGATATTCAATTCACAAAGGTACATAAAAAAAGCGACATTCTGCAAATATGTTTAGGAGGAAAAGGCTGTTAGTTATTTGCTGTTTTCCAAAGAGAGGGAGGGCAATTATACTTGGCTGTAAATAGTTTTGTGAAATGTGAACGGTTGCGGAATCCTACTTGTATGTATGTGTCAA
>CAZOOY010000066.1:4192-10123 GCA_964581555.1 uncultured Staphylococcus sp. | reverse complement strand
CTGTCCTTTTTATATACAAATTATATTCACAAAGAGAGACAGCCTCCGGGCTGTCTCTCTTTGTACCCCTCTTTATTCCTTTTTTATTGTGTTTCAGAAAAATTTGTTTACCTTTGCAGTAAAATAGGCTAAATGTATCTTTTTTAGCTCTATTGCCAATTCATTATAACGGATATTCCGCAATTTCTTACTCATAGGTTGATGGAACTTTCAGCATCACAGCTTGCAAATCTTATAGGCGGCGAAGTCGTTGGTGACGGTAATGTCACCGTCGGGACGTTTGCCAAGATTGAGGAGGGACACCCCGGTGCTCTTTCTTTTCTCGCCAATCCCAAATATACTCATTTTATCTATACTACCGAGTCAGCAGTGGTACTGGTTAAGAGGGATTTTGAACCTGAGCAACCTGTGAAGGCAACCCTCATCAAGGTGGACGATCCATATGCAACGATCGCACATCTTCTCGAGATGGTCCAGGAGATGACCAAAGTGGTCAAGAAAGGAATTGAGCAGCCTGCATTTATAGCTGAAGGTGTTGAGATCCCTGAGGATGCTTATGTGGGTGCTTTTGCCTATATCGGTGCCGGTGCTGTGATTGGTAAAGGTGCTAAAATCTATCCTCAGACCTATGTAGGTGCAAACTGCCGCATCGGCGAAGAGACCATTCTCTATCCCGGAGTCAAAGTATATGACGGTTGTGAAATCGGAGCCCGCTGCATTATCCATTCCGGTGCTGTAATAGGATCTGATGGATTTGGCTTCGCTCCTGTCGGAGAACGTTATGAAAAGATCCCCCAGACCGGAAACGTCGTGATAAGCGATGACGTGGAGATCGGTGCCAATACAACTATTGACCGTGCTATGATGGGCTCAACCAGAATTGGTGAAGGTGTGAAGCTTGATAATCTCATTCAGGTTGCCCACAATTGCGAGATAGGCGACAATACCGTGATGGCGGCTCAGGTCGGAGTGGCCGGATCGGCTAAGCTTGGCAAACACTGTATGGTGGGAGGCCAGGTGGGTTTCGTCGGTCATATCAAGATCGCTGACAATACTCTCATCGGCGCAAAGAGTGGAGTCTCCCGCGCCACCAAGCCCGGTGACCGGATCATCGGCTCTCCTGCTGTGGATATGGGCGAATTTGCCCGCAGTCTTGTCTACGTCAAGCGTCTTCCGCAGATGATGGAAAAGCTCAAGGAGCTCGAAAAAAGAATCAAACAGTAACTGCTATATAATGAATCAGATAACTCTTAAAGGAGAATTCTCGTTTACAGGCAAGGGTCTCCACACAGGTCTTGAAGTGACCGCTCGTTTCCTTCCTGCTCCCGAGAATCATGGCTACAAGATAAAGAGAGTGGATCTCGAGGGTCAGCCTGTGATAGATGCTCTTGCAGAGAATGTCGTTGCCACGAACCGAGGCACTGTACTTGCCAAGGGAGACGTCAGAGTTTCCACTGTCGAGCATGCACTCGCTGCTCTCTATGCTGCGGGAATCGACAACTGTCTCATCGAAGTAAATGCTCCCGAACTCCCCATTCTTGACGGAAGCGCCCGTTTCTATTGTGATGCTATCGCCGAGACAGGTACAGTAGAACAGAAAGCCGACAAGGATTTCTACTATGTGAAAAAGCGCATCGAGGTGAAGGATCCCGAGACAGGATCATCCATCCTTGTGCTACCCGATGATGACTTCTCGCTTGACGTCAAGATCGATTTCAATTCCAAGGTGCTCAACAATCAGTTTGCAACCCTTGATAATGTGGCTAACTTCGGCGAGGAAATCGCTGCAAGCCGCACTTTCGTATTCGTGCGTGAAGTGGAGCCTCTTGTGAAGAATAATCTCATCAAGGGCGGTGACCTCGACAACGCCATCGTGATCTATGATACCCCCATGGCGCAGGAGGAACTTGACCGTCTTGCCGATCTCATGGGTGTGCCCCGCAAGGATGTCAGCGAGCTGGGTTATCTCAACAATATTCCTCTGACGAGCGAGAATGAGCCTGCCCGTCACAAGCTCCTTGACCTCATCGGTGACCTCGCACTTATCGGTCGTCCTCTCAAGGGTCATGTCATCGCCACCCGCCCCGGTCACTCTATCAACACGACCTTTGCCAAGAAAATCCGTAAGGAGATCAAGCGTCAGGAAGTCCAGGCTCCCGTCTACGATCCCAACAAGGTGCCTATGATGGACAATCTTCGCATCCGCGAACTCCTCCCTCATCGCTATCCCTTCCTGCTTGTCGACAAGATCATCGAGAAGGGTGCCAACTACATCGTGGGTGTCAAGAACATTACTTCCAACGAGCCTTTCTTCCAGGGTCACTTCCCCCAGGAGCCTGTGCTCCCCGGTGTGCTTCAAGTCGAGGCCATGGCACAGACCGGCGGTCTGCTCGTTCTCTCCGCCGTAGAGAACCCCGAGCTTTACAGCACTTACTTCATGAAGATCGACAATGTGAAGTTCCGCCAGAAGGTTGTCCCCGGAGATACCCTCATATTCCACGTTTCGTTCATGACCGAACTACGTCGCGGATGCGCCATGATGAAAGGCTATGCCTTCGTCGGCGAGAAGATAGTCACCGAGTGTGAGTTCATGGCTCAGATCATTAAGAATAAGTAAATAGACATGAATCAGCCTTTAGCATATATCCATCCGGATGCCAAGATCCATCCTTCTGTGGTGATAGAGCCGTTTGTGACCATCGCCGGCAATGTCGAGATCGGGGAGGGTACTCACATCTGTTCCCACGCCAGCATCATGGATGGCGCCCGTATCGGTAAGAATTGCACCATTCACCCGGGTGCTGTTGTCTCCGGAACCCCCCAGGATCTGAAATTCCGCGGAGAGGAAACTGTAGCCATTATCGGCGACAATACAGTGATCCGTGAGTGTGTCACCGTACACCGTGGTACGGCCTCCAAGGGTAAGACCGTCGTTGGCTCCAACTGCCTCATCATGGCCTATTGCCATGTGGCTCATGACTGTGTGGTGGGCAATAATGTCATCATGTCAAACGCCGTGCAGCTTGCCGGCGAGGTTGTCGTCGATGACTTTGCCGTGATTGGTGGAGGTGCGCTCATCCATCAGTTCTGCCACATCGGCTCGCATGTCATGCTCCAGGGTGGCGCGCTGGTCAACAAGGATATCCCCCCATTCATCAAGGCCGGACGCGAGCCCATCGCCTTCGCCGGTGTCAACTCCATCGGTCTCCGTCGCCGTGGATTCTCCAACGAAGCCATCCGTGACATCCAGGAGATCTACCGTTACCTCTACCTCTCGGGACTCAACAATTCGGATGCCATCGCACGCATTGAGGCCGAGCTTCCCGCATCCAAAGAGCGTGACGAGATCATTCTCTTCGTGCGCAATTCCAACCGCGGCATTGTCCGTGGTTACGTATAATCTACGCATTATTTTGCTCCGATGATACGGAAGATCATCATCTTCCTCGCTCTCACGGGTATCCCCGCATCCCTTCTATCGGATGTGGAGATACCCGTGAGTGGTAAGAGGGGCGAGGGATTAGCTCAAGTGCTCCGTATTTACGGTCGGCCGAAACGCTTGGCCGACCCGGCGGAATTGACTTTCACAGTCAGGGACTGTTTTGAGGGAAAAGATATCACCATCGCGGCCGGGATCATCCCGGAGGCTTACGAAGTTTCAGGCCTGGTCTGCCCAGATTGGTGGAAGGAATATGACTTCTACGGTGACACAATCACGCGTGATCTTGTCAATTTCTATCCCGTTTCTTCCGATGTCAAGCGCCATAGAGCTGATCTGCCTCCCGGGAATTCAATCACTATCCCTCATTTCGAGACTCCTTTGTGGAGCGCGGGCGTGACCCGGTTATCGGACATCGACACCGAGATATATGTGCCTCCTGTGGCTCTGCGCGGACGCCTTGCGCGCGCTTACTTCTATATGGTCGTGATGTATCCTCAAGGTGTGATGCGCCCGCGTGCCTATTCAATGTTCACGGGGCGTCCCTATCCCGGTCTGACGGACTATGCTAAGGATCTGTTGCTCGAATGGCACAGGACATATCCTGTCGGAGAGGATGAAAAGGAACTGAACAATCTAATGGAGCGCCTTCAACTCAATCGTAATCCCTTTGTCGACGATCCCATGCTGGTCGACTACCTTTGGGGTGATAAGGCGGGAGAAATTGTTGAGATCGAGGGTAAACCTGTGCCTCTGCATTCCACCTATCGGGCCACGGATACGATTTATTTTACTACTCCTTCCGCACCTCCCGATGCTGTCTGGAGTGTGGATGGTCGCACGATCACAGCTCCCTCAGTCCCTGCATCCACCTACACTGCCGGAACCCATGACATAACTTTCCGCTCGGCACAGACCGGTGAGTGCGGACGAGTAATGATAAAGATTGAGGAAAAATGAAACGTCAAATACCACTATCCCTGATTCTCGGACTGCTGCTCTTATTCATGGCCGGATGTGACTCGCGTGGGTCCCACCGAGAGGAGCCTCGCGTGCCTCCTGTCGGCAATGAACGGCCTCCGGTGACGGACAATCGGCAGTTTGAACCGGAACTAAAGGACAAGGTGTGGCGCCTCACAGCACCCGGTCTCACTTTGCGATACGACCGTGGAGGAATACTCTTCCAGACCTCCCGCTCGGGAGAGGTGAGGATCATTGACCTCGACGGGGCCACGGATGCCACCTTCTCCTACTCAGGGATGGACCGAGACTCAATGCTCATCTCGCCTCGTCTCGTTGTCAACGGGGAGGCCCACCGGTTGCTTCAGGGTAAAATGATGGGTGGGGACGCTACGACCCGTTGGTATCGCCTCCTGGCTACCGACAGTACCGTAAGGGTACTTGTCCTTCCCGTCGGGGACTGATACTTCCTACGACTATTATTTCTGCATCACGCGGGCCAGGGCACGCTTGTCTTCACGCTCCTTTATGGACTGGCGCTTGTCGTATTCCTTCTTGCCTCGGGCGACTCCTATCACGAGTTTGGCCAAGCCCCGGTCATTGATGAAAAGGCGCAGGGGCACGATGGTGAATCCCGCTTCCTTGCCGGTCTTTCCGATTTTCTCGATCTCCTTGCGGTTGAGTAGCAGCTTGCGGTCACGGCGAGCCACATGATTATTGTAGGAACCGTAGAAGTATTCCGCGATATACATGTTTTTCACCCACACCTCGCCGTTGTCAACGAAGCAGAATGAATCAGCCAGCGATGCCTTCCCGTCGCGGATAGACTTGATCTCCGTTCCGGTGAGAACGATACCTGCGGTATAGGTATCACCTATGGCATAGTCGTAGGTGGCGCGCTTGTTTTTAATATTTATATCTTTAGCAGTTTTGTGGGCCATAGCGATCAGAATAATAATGAGAACAAAAAGTAGAACACAAAAGGTGGCGCGAGCACTCCCAGAATGGCCAGACACATAAAGAGCCCGATCTTTGAGGGCTTCACATCCATGTAGACCGATCCCTTCCACTGAATCAATGCCACATAGAGCGGGAGGAAGAAGAGCAGAGCAAAGCTCACGGGCAGACAGTTGTCAATGATGGTCACCAGAGCAAGCAGGCCCAAGGAAAAGAGCACGAATATGTGGCAGCGATCCTCATCATACTTCCCGTTGAGCATCGGCTCGAGAAAAAGAGAGAACATAAATGTAGCGAAGAAATAGCTCACGAAAAACACCGCAAATGTCACTATCATATCCATGAAAAGCTTCAGGAAAAAGACGTGACGGTGATATAGAGCCTGGAAATACACGCTGAGTGACGTGATGGCAATGAGGGGGTAGAATCCTCCCGAGGCAACCTGCGAAGGCGTGATGCCTGACTTGGCTATATCCTCCCATCCGTGGGCCGGTGACAATATAAGCTGAAATAGATATTTGAGATATTTGCTCATAGACTGCAAAATTACCTATTATTAACGCCATTTTCAGCCC
>CAZOOY010000066.1:0-4092 GCA_964581555.1 uncultured Staphylococcus sp. | reverse complement strand
AGACTGAATGTTGTGGTGGCGATGGATTCGTTCAAGGGGTGCTTGACTTCGGCTGAGGCCGGTGAGGCTGTACGTGGCGGTGTGCTCAGAGCCTACCCCGATGCGGAGGTGTCAGTCCTTGAGATCGCTGATGGCGGAGAGGGCACCGGGAAAGCACTACACCGGTATTTAGGTGGAGAAGTGATCGAGATGGATTGCCATGATGCTATTGGTCGATCTCGCAGGGGACGAATCGTGTTGCTCCCATCTTCCGACGGAGGGACTGCCATAGTGGAACTGGCAGAGGCTGCCGGGATAACACATCTCAAGGGAAAAGAACGAGATGTAATGCGTACTACCACCTACGGGTTCGGCGAACTGATTGCCGGAGCTATCTCACATGGAGCAAGGAAAGTGATCTGCACACTCGGTGGCAGTGCTACCAATGATGCAGGTCTTGGCGCGCTGCAGGCACTTGGCCTTATCCTCTATGATAAGAAGGGGAGAGTGATGGATCGTCCCATTGCCGGAGAAGAGCTGCGCAACATCGGTCAAATTGATCCGTCAGCACTGCGCAGTAGGCTCTCCGGAGTGGAGATAGAGTACCTGTATGACGCGGAGATTGATTTCACGGGACCTCACGGAGCTGTGGCTATGTATTCGGCTCAAAAGGGAGCGACAGACAAGGATTTTCCTCTACTCGAAGAGGGGATGGAGAATGTAGCCCGACTCTTGCATGATATGACCGGAAAAGATCCTGCCGAGCTCCCGGGAGCCGGGGCTGCCGGAGGGGCAGGTGCCGGGTTGGGATTGCTTGCGGGAGCTCATCCGAGAAGTGGAATAGCGGCCGTACTTGACGCCGCGCGGTTTGATGATATGCTCCGTGACGCAGACGTGGTGATAACGGGGGAGGGCCATGCGGATGTCCAGACGTGTCAAGGAAAGGCTGCCCGAGGTGTGCTCGAGAGAGCCGGTAAGGGGGGTGTGCCCGTCATGCTTTTCGCCGGGCGGGTGGATGATCGCGAACTCCTTATGGCTGACGGCTACCTGAGCATAACCGATATAAACGAGGGTCAGAGCAAGGAGATAGATCCTTGTATCCCGGCGATTGCAAAGGAGCGGCTCGAAGACGCCGTGGCACGTGTCATAGCTGCAGAAAAGTTATTTGCCCGGGGTTTGGAGCGGTGAAAAAAAATGCCTACCTTTGTAAGGTGATACCCGCGCCCATTGCGGTCACACATTTAATCCAACTGACTTTAAATCAATAATTACGATATGGAAATTGTAGGAAAAATCATAGCTGCACTTCCGGAGGTGGGAGGAACATCCGCCAAAGGAAATGTGTGGAAGAAACGCGACTATGTGCTCGAGACTCAGGAGACGTATCCTAAAAAGGTTGCCTTCAACTTTTTCGGTGAGCGTGTCGATCAGTACCCTCTCCAGGTGGGTCAGGTAGTGAAGATCTATTTTGACATCGACAGCCGCGAGTATAATGGTCGTTGGTACGTGGATATCCGTGCATGGAAGGCTGAGGATCCCAACATGAGCGCTCCCGCTGCTCCCCAGCCTGCAGGATATGCCACCCCCGGTGCTCCTGCTCCTTCTTATGGTCAGGCCACCCAAATGCCCGGTGGATATGCCACTCCCGCCGCTCCTCCCAAGGTCGATCTTGCTCCCGATCCCACGGACGATCTTCCTTTCTGATAAAGAGCACAAACTATCTTTCCCTCTTATAATATTGATTCCGTCAGGAGTCATTAGGATGGCACCATGCCGGCTAATGATTTCTGACGGAACATTTATGATTAAACGAAGATGTTACCTTGTCGCAGTTTATAGCTGGCCGAGTTCGATCATGGTGGCCACACGCTCGATGATCGCATCCTTATGGTCACTATCGGGTTTATAACCTGTCTTGAGATTCACACCGAAGAATCGACCGAATGTCTGCCAGAAGCCGGCACGGAATGAGCCGAGAAATGCCTTGAGGATACTGTAGCTCGACTGGTTGGTCTCTCGATTTATGAGTTTTATGAGCATCTGCGCCTGGCTCTTTGTAAATTTCTTCAGAACGGGTTTATATTGCTCGAACACGGCACCCTCCATTTTCTTAAGATGAGCCTCACGCTCCTGCTGAGTCGGGAATGTCTCAATATACTCGTAGGTCTCGATGAGAGTCTCGCAGATAAGCTTGGCGTAAGGGAGGGTCTTGCGCACATCGCGGACAGTCTTCCAGTAAAATTCCTCGTCTTTCTTGTTCTTGAATTTAATCGGAGGATAGACAGTCACTTCCGAGAGGACGAGCATGAGTTGATCCTGTCCGATGGAGTCCTGAAAGAAATAGTAGCCTTGCAGCGCTTTCTTGCGGGCGCCACGGGCCTCGATCTCTTCCGAAGAGGGGAGATCGTCCGTGAGATCCTGAGCCACGACTGCAGAGGTCCCGCCGATGAGCAGGAGCAACAATAAAGTGATCAATCTGTGGAAAAACGGGGATCTCATAATAATGTAGTTATAACGCTTACAGGCGGGAAAATATTGCCGTGAAAATTCTCCCTCCGTAGAGATAAACGCCCGGAGAGCCCTGAAGGTTTTATCAATAAATCTCGCGGGCGATACGACGCACGGAGTCGGTGGCCATGAGAGTGTAGAAGTGGATCGATGGCACACCATGGGCCATCAGGTCACGGCACTGTGAGATACACCATTCGATACCTACCTCCTTTGCCTCGGCATCGGAGGTGCATTTACGCAGCTCGACGGCAAGAGGCTCCGGAATATCGCTACGGAAGACACGCGGGAGCACCGTGAGCTGATTTTTAGTCACAATGGGCTTGATCCCGGGAATGATGGGGACCGTGATACCGGCCTTACGCGCGCGCTCAACAAAAGCATAATATTTTTCATTGTCGAAAAACATCTGCGTCACCAGATAGTCGGCGCCGGCATCGACCTTGGCTTTGGCATATCGCAGATCGCTCTCCATATTGGGCGCGGATTCATGTTTCTCGGGATAGCATGCCATCCCGTATCTGAAAGGAGTGGCGTTAGGCTCGAATCGCATTCCATCATGATATATGCCGCGGTTAAAGTCGTTGACCTGAGCCTGCAGATCAGTGGCGTGAAGATTGACCACCTTAGGATCTGTGGACTTGTCGGGACCCTTTGCATCCCCCTGCAGCAGGAGCAGATCGTGGATGCCAAGGAAGTTTAGGTCAATGAGAGCATACTCGGTCTCGTCGCGGGTGAATCCCTTGCAGATGATGTGAGGGACAGCCGTGATGCCATACTTGTTCTGTACGGCCGAGGCGATGGCCACGGTGCCGGGACGTTTCTTGACCTTGTTTTTGACAATTGTACCGTCAGGATTCTCCCTGTACTCTATCTCCGATCGGTGAGAGGTGATGTTGATATATTTCGGGTCGAATTCGCGAAGCTTGTCTATTATGGCGTAGACTCGCTCTATGTCATTACCTTTGAGCGGAGGGAGAATCTCGAAAGAGAAAGCCGTGTGCCCGGCAGCACTGTTGATGTGGTCGATTACTCTCATTATTGAAATGGGTACCAGATGGAATATATGCCAAAGTTAATGTTTTTAGGTTAATTGACCAAATATCCTAAGGAAAGGAGCGCTGAAAAATGTCAGATTGTTGTTTCTATATGAAAAATCCGAGCTGAGACGGTAGTCGTCACAGCCCGGATAATTTTTTATAGACGGATAATTACTTGTTGACGCGGAAGCGGTCTTCGCCGGTGGTGAGGAAAGCGATCACCTGACGGGCGGCAGCGATGCCGGCGTTGATGTTGGCCTCGGCGGTCTGGGCACCCATCTTCTTGGGGGTGAAGAAGACACGGTCACCAAACATCTCCTTGATCTCGGCAGCGCGTTCGGGAGCCACGTCGGCGGCATACTTGAGGTCGGGACGAGCCTCGAGAGCACGGATGAGACCATCCTCATCGATGACCTCGTTGCGGGCGGTGTTGATGAGAAGACCACCCTTAGGCATTGAGGCGATAAGGTCATATCCTATCGAGCCTCGGGTCTCGGGTGTAGCGGGGATGTGGATGGAGACATCCTTGTTGGTGCGGTAGAGCTCCTCTACGGAGTGGAGCGGA
>CAZOOY010000065.1:2180-10437 GCA_964581555.1 uncultured Staphylococcus sp. | reverse complement strand
AGAATCTCGCCGAGCAGCAGCGCACTCTCGAGGATGCCCGCATCCGTGCTCCCCGTGCCGCCACTCTCACCTATATTAATAATGAAATCGGAGCGCGGGTCAATCAGGGAGAGCGTGTGGCCGTCATCAGTGACCTCAGTCATTTCCGGGTGGATGCGGACATAGCCGATTCCTACGGTGACCGCGTGCGCGCCGGTGCTCCGGTCAATGTCAGGATCGGTCGTGAGATTATCTCCGGGAAAGTGGCGAGCGTGACTCCCATGAGCCATAACGGGGTGATATCATTCACCGTGATGCTCGACGATGCCGCCAATCCCCGCCTGCGCTCGGGGTTGAAGACGGAGGTCTACGTGATGTGCGACATCCGCGACGATATCCTCCGTATCGCCAACGGAAGCTACTATAAAGGCCCCAACACCTACGAACTGTTTGTCGCCGACGGCGACGATCACCTCGTGAAGCGCAAGGTGACTCTCGGCGAGAGCAACTACGAGTGGGTGGAGGTGATAGACGGGCTCCGACCTGGCGACAGGGTTGTGATCTCCGATATGAATGACTATCGCAACTCGACAAAGCTTAAACTCATTCATTGACGGAAAATATGAAATGTAATCTGCTTCATCTCATTCGCTCCGTCCGACTCTTTACGGGACTTGCGTTAATCTTTCTGTCTGTGCTCCTTTCGGTGACATATATTGCGCCTGCCGGTTGTTCCGAGAATCGGGATGTCAACGTGCACCATCGTCAGGTTTCACTCACGACAGATTCCGACTCTTATCTTATCGCAGCAACGACCTCACTTTTTACGGATATGCTTCTGTCCGATCTACGGAAAATTCCGGGTGTCAAAGGAATGTTGATAGTGATAAATATCGTCAAAACATATGGATTGATTTTAATCGGCAATGGTATATATATCCAGGATAGATTAATAAATCAAATGAACATACAACCACTATTTTTAAAATAAAATAATCAAAACATATACTGCAATGGCAATTATCGAACTAAAAGATGTAAACAAGATTTACCGCACGGATGAAATCGAGACTCAGGCTCTCGAGAATGTCAATATCACTGTCGACAAAGGGGAGTTTGTCTCCGTGATGGGTCCCTCTGGTTGTGGTAAGTCCACGCTGCTCAACATCATCGGTCTGCTTGACACCCCGACATCGGGAAGCGTAGAGATAGCCGGCACGGTAATCGGCAACAAGATGAAGGACTCGGAGCTTGCCGCCTTCCGCAACCGTAATCTCGGATTCGTCTTCCAGAGTTTCCATCTCATCCCCTCGCTCAATGTCACTGATAATATTGAGCTGCCGCTGGTCTACCGCTCCGGGCTCTCCGAGAGTGAGAGGAAGGCAAGAGTGCGCGAGGTGCTCGAACGGGTCGGCCTCACCCACCGCGCCCGCCACATGCCCGCGCAGCTTTCAGGCGGTCAGTGTCAGCGTGTGGCGATAGCCCGCGCCATCGTCGGCTCGCCGGAGATCATCCTCGCCGACGAGCCAACGGGTAACCTCGACTCCAAGATGGGCGCCGAGGTGATGGATCTGCTCCACGAGCTCAATAAGCGCGACGGACGCACAATCGTCATGGTGACCCACAATGAGGATCAGGCCAAGCTCACCGACAGAATTATGCACTTCTTCGACGGACGTCAGATAGGATAACCATGAAACTTCTCCGACAGCTTCTTTTTGATCTGCGGACGCGTCCCGTCATCGGGATCGTGTCCGTCATCGGCACGGCGCTGGCCATCCTGCTGGTCATGATAGTCACCATAGCCTATGAAATTGACTACGTGCCTATGGCTCCCGAGAGCAACCGCGACCTGCTGCTCTACGATGCCGGTATGTATCTGCGTCGCGGCGACGGCACCGGATGCAGTCCGTTGAGCCGATATGCCATCGACCGTCTTTACCGTCCCCTGAAGACCCCGGTCCATGTGGCTGCCGTGCAGCGTTTCTTCGAACCGGTCGATGTTCAGGCGCCCGGCGGGTCACTGATTATAGTTGACAGCCGCAAGGCCGACGCCGAGATGTGGAAGATCTTTGACCACACCTTCATCTCCGGAGCCCCGTTTACCGAGGCGGATGTGGAGGCAGGAAGGAAGGTGGTCGTTATCGACGAGTCCACGTCACGCCGCCTGTTCAGTACCACCGATGCCGTGGGGCGCGAGGTCATCGTGCGCGGTGTCCCCTACACTGTCTGTGGTGTGATACGCGACACCTCTCCGCTCATGAAATGGAGCTATGCCCAGATATGGCTCACACCTACTCCGGAGAGAATGATGGTTGACGACACTCACTCCGAGCTGTATGGTTCATACGGCGCGGTCATTATGGCACGGACACCGGGTGATGTACAAGCCATGCGCGACGAGGCCCGTGCTCTCAACGAGGAGTTCAACCGCGAGCTACGCACCACCGGCTACGAACGCATAGACTGTGACGCCCCTTACTCCCAACTGGCCCTGTCGCAAGTCCACGGGTCCAACAATCCGCCCGACATGAAACAGTATTACCTGGTGCGTTACATCCTGGTGGGGATTTTCCTCATCGTCCCGGCCATCAACCTCGCCGGCATGACGCGCAGCCGCCTGAGCCGGCGCCGACATGAAATAGGTGTGAGACGCGCGTTTGGAGCAACCCGGCTCGAGATTTTCTTCAACATTCTCCGCGAGAATTTCGTGCTGACCATTCTCGGAGGTATCCTCGGACTCATCATCTCTGCCATCGGCGTGTTTCTTCTCGCCGACATGCTCTTCGAGGTGGACTCCTGGCGTGGAGTCTCATCACCACTCGCCGTCACCTGGCGCATGCTCTTTCACTGGTCCACATTCGGATGGGCCCTGCTGTTCTGCTTCCTTCTCAATCTGCTCAGTGCCGGCATCCCGGCCTGGCAAGCCTCACGCATAAATCCCGTCGAGGCTATCAATCAAACCGCCGACTGATAAAGATATGAAACGCAAACTATTCAAACAGATCCGCTCTCAGTGGCGCTCCAATGTCTGGCTCGTTGTGGAGTTCGTGATAATACTTGTCGTCACATGGTTTATGGTAGATCTTATCTGCCAGATCACTGTGCCGATGACTGAGCCGAGAGGATATGAGATCGACAATTGCTATAAAATTTCCATCACCACCCCCGATGAGTTTCCGGAAGAGTTGCCCATGGCCTACTCCGAAATGAAACTTGAACTGCTGTCGCGTCTGCGCAGCTACCCCGGAGTAGAAGGTGTGGCCGTGTCATTTGGCGGCATGGAGCCCTATAGCCCAAACATGACCACCACCGATCTGCGCGATGTCACCACAGGAGATACCGTGAGCTACGGGAAGGACTCGGATGAAGGTAGGATCCGTGCCGGCTTTGTCAACCCCGGCTTCTTCCGTGTGTTCCGAATCACGGGCCCGCGCGGCGAGACCCCCGACGAGATAGCCCGCCGGATGTTCAACTTAACGGGCGAAGGGAAATTTGTCGTTTCCCCGGGGTTTGCGAATACCATCGATGACGGTCGCCCTGCCCCCGATCCCTACTCGCTCATCGGCCACAGGTTTCTACAAGGGAGGAACGAGCTTGAACTTGCCGCCCTTATCAACAACGTGAAGCGGGATGATACTTACCCCGACTCCCACTATAACATCATGATGTTACCATTCCGGGACGATGACCTCGACAACATGCCTTTTATCGACGAGGGGACGGATATCACCATCCGTGTCAACCCTGAGGCCGTCAAGGGCTTTGAAGAACGGTTCCGCAAGGATATGGGAACTCTGTTTAGGTTTCCGGTCGTCTACGTGAGCAATATTGTCTCGTATGATAAGGTGCGTGAGTCCAGGCTGGCCGATAAGCTCAACGGAGTCCGCAAGATGTATCTCGTGATAGGCTTCCTCATGATCAACATATTCCTCGGACTGCTCGGCACGTTCTGGTACCGCACCCGTCAGCGCACCTCCGAGCTTGCAGTCCGCATGAGTTTCGGCGCGCCCCGGAGTTCTCTTTTCAGGCGTCTTATCGGTGAGGGTATTATCCTGCTCACGGTGGCCGCAGTGATTGCCGGTGGTATAATAGCGCTCCTGATCAGCGTAGAAGTCAGGCCGGAGATCACATATATGTCGATGATTGACTCTACGTGGCTCATCCGTGACTCTATCATCACGTTCCTGCTGATGCTCGTCATGATCTTCCTCGGCATACTCATCCCTGCCAGGATGGCCATGCGTATCAATCCCTCACGTGCACTTCACGATGAATAAATTACGATAAAACTCTTTGATCAAATGATAAAAGAAGTGATATACAATCTCAGGAGCCAGCCGGTGGTCTCTGCCGTGACGATCGCCGGCACCGCCCTGAGCATCTTCCTCATCATGGTCTTCGTGATGATGAATCAGATCAAGGTCGCACCCTACGCCCCCGAAAGCAACCGCGACAGATTCCTGCATTATAACGGTCTCTCATTCTCTACGGATAATTCAAAATTAGAGAATAACGGTGTCATGGCATGGAAAGTCGTGAACGATCTTTTTTATCCTCTGAAGTCTGCTGAATCGGTCACCGGCTATACCTACTCAACGCAAGTCATGACGATCGGTCTGCCCGGCGAGAAACCTTTTTCAGTTGATACCCGTGAGACGGATGCAAATTTCTTTAATGTCTTTGATTTCACATTTGTCTACGGAACTCCTTATTCTCAGGCCGATTTTGAGGCCGGGCTCCCCGTCGCGGTAATTGACTCCAATGTGGCAAGGCGTCTTTTCGGCACGGAAGATGCTGCCGGGAAAAGTTTCCTCATTAATGACGGTGAATACCGCGTGAGCGGAGTCGTCAGGCCGGTCAGCACACTCGCCGAGGATGCTTACGGGCAAGTCTGGATCAACACTTCGTCAACAGATACCTTCACTAATTCCTGGAATAAAGTGGGAGGACTGTATGTAGTCACTATCCTCGTTCCTGAAGACACACCGCTTGATGTGGTGAAAGCGGAGTACGAGAGACGTTTTGCCGAATACAGCAAGATTCTTGACGAAATGGATGTAAAGATAAATAATCTCAATCGTCCTTATACCCATGAAAAGATGTCGGTCAACAGATATTCCAACCGTGAGCCTGATCTCAAAAGTCACAGGAGAAACACTTATACTGTATTTGCCATCCTCCTGCTGATCCCGGCAATCAATCTTGCAGGTATGACCCACAGTCGTCTGAGCCGGAGGGTCAGTGAGATCGCTGTCAGAAGAGTCTATGGCGCTACGATGCTGAATATATTTGCCAATGTATTTGCAGAGAGTCTTGTCATTACATTGCTCGGCGGCCTGATAGGACTTCTTCTCAGTGTCGTGGTTGCCTTCCTGTTCGGCGGCCTCCTTTTCGCCATTCCTTACAGTTCGCAGTTGGGTCAGTTGAACGTGAATGTCTCCATGCTTCTGCAATGGTCAACATTTGGGTTAGCTCTTATATTCTGCTTTATACTCAATCTCCTGAGTACATCTCTTCCGGCCATTCAGATCTCGAGGGTTAATCTTGTGAGTTCTCTCAGAGGCAAGACCGGGAAATAATGTCTTCTTATATCTGACTGATAATGAAAAGAAAACTATTCAAACAGATCCGGGCGGAATGGCATTCAAACATCTGGCTGCTGCTCGAACTTCTCATCGCATCTGTGGCCACATGGTATATCGCAGATTTCTTTTATGTCAATATTACGATCAATAATCAACCGAAACCTCATGAGATAGACCACTGCTATCTTTTGACCTTCAATGACGTGACCGACAAAAGTGTAGCATTTATCCCTGACAGATCCGAGAATGAGATTGAGAATGATGTATTTGAGCTCCTCAACCGTCTTGACAAACTTCCGTTTGTCGAGGCCGTCTCTCTCAGTCATGTCTCTATACCTTATGACTGGCAATGCGTGAGCGGGTCGGTTTGCCACGATACAATTCAAGATCTATCATATATAAAAATGGCGACTCCCGGTTTCTTCAAAGTGTTTGATATACATGGTCAGAACGGCGAGACACCTGATCAGCTTGATGAAAAGTTGGAAAACGGGGAAATCATACTGAGTGGGAATCCGTTTAGAAAAGGACGCCTTGATCCTGACACGTTGGTCGGTAAGAATCTGTGTCTTTGGAGTGACACAACAATCTCTTATCGGGTGGCAGCTCAAATATTCCCCTTTAAACCATCCGATTTTAACGAGGGGAGAAGCAGTGTAATCCTGAAACTGCCTCTCGAAAACTACGCCTGGGCGAGCGAATATTGTATCCGTGTCAACCCGGATAAGGATAAGGATATAGAGCGGCAGCTCATGCAGATGTCGGAGAGTCTTTTTCATGTCGGCAACAAGCTGTTGGTCAACGTGACCTCTTTCGGTACAATTCGTGACAGAAATCAGCAGGCTGACGTCAATAAGATCCGCGACATGTCGTTAGTCCTCGGTTTCCTGCTGTTCAATATTTTCCTCGGGTTGTTCGGGACTTTCTGGTATCGCACCGGCCAGCGCACATCCGAGATAGCCATACGTCTATCGATGGGGGCAAAGCGCTCGGACATCTTCCGGAGACTGGTCAGCGAGGGGCTCATGCTTCTCGTAATCGTCACGCCGATAGCCATTGCTATAGACTGCCTGCTGGCCTATAATGAATTAAATACTTACTTCTCGGAAGGTTATCTGACGGTGCGACGCATGGCTATCTCCTGCGGTATCACCTTTGCCGCAATCGCCCTGATGATAGTGGCCGGAGTGTGGATCCCCGCCTCCCGCGCCCAGAGAATCGCACCCGCAATCGCACTAAAAGATGAATGATCTCATGAAACGATCCATACTGATGCTCCTCGCACTGCTTCCGGCGCTCCTCTCGCCGGGACAGGAGCAGGTGGAGCTTACGCTCGACGATGCAATAATCCGCGCAAGGGTGAGGAGCGTTAATGCCGCCGTGGCGCTTGACCGTCTACGCACCGCCTACTGGCAGTATCGTTCCTATAGGGCGAGTCTGCTCCCTGAGGTGACGTTTGAGGCCACGATCCCGACATTCCGTAAGCAGTACAATATATATCAGTTTGAGAGCGGAGAGTTCGGGTTTGTCCACAACAACTACCTCGATCTCTCGGGCACCCTATCGCTGGCACAGAATATCAGCGCTACGGGTGGCACCCTCTCGCTCAACACATCGCTTGACTATCTGCGGCAGTTGAGCGGCAGCCGCTACAATCGTTTCATGTCTGTCCCGGTGGCACTGACGCTCAATCAGCCTCTTTTCGCTGTCAACACTTTCAAGTGGGACCGCAGGATAGAGCCCGTGAGATATGCCGAGGCTAAGGCGGAGTTTCTGAGCCAGACGGAGGAGGTGGCCATGACGGCTATCAACTACTTCTTCAACCTCCTCTCTGCGCGCGAGACGGCAAATATCGAGCGGCAGAATCTAGAGAATGCCGTGCGGCTCCACGAGGTGGCCCGCGCCAAGAGAGAGATGGGGCAGATCAGCGGTAATGACCTTCTGCAGATGGAGCTCAATGAGCTTAACGCACGGTCGGCTCTGACTGATGCGGAGAGCGACATGAAGGCTCAGATGTTCCGCCTCAGGTCCTTCCTGGACTATGGGGAGGATGTGGAGCTTATTCCGGTTATACCTGAGGAGGTGCCAGCAGTCGAGATCACCTATCATGACGCTCTTGACAGGGCATTGGCCAACAATGAATTTTCTTTCTCCCTTCGCCGCCGCCAACTGGAGGCCGACTATGAGGTGGCTAAGGCTAAGGGTGACATGCGACGGGTGGATATTTTCGCCCAGATCGGCTACACCGGCGTAGGCAACGAGGCGGACGGTGCATATCGTGACCTCAGGGCTAATCAGATAGTCGAGGTTGGAGTCAAGATCCCCCTGCTTGACTGGGGGAAGAGGCGCGGCAAAGTCAAGGTGGCCGAGAGTAACCGCGAGGTGACGAGGAGCAATCTGCGGCTCGAAGCGCAGAATTTCAATCAGGATCTTTTCATCCTCGTGGAACGTTTCAACAATCAGCAGGAGCAGCTGCGCATCTCAGTTAGAGCCGATGAGATAGCACGCCGCCGATACGAGACAAACGTGGAGACTTATCTTATAGGCAAACTTTCGACTCTCGATCTCAACGACTCGCAGGTGCGCAAGGACGAGAGCCGTCAGGCCTACTTTAATGCACTGTATCTCTACTGGTACTATTTCTATCAACTCCGTTCGCTCACTCTATGGGACTACGCCACCTCCACTCC
>CAZOOY010000065.1:0-2080 GCA_964581555.1 uncultured Staphylococcus sp. | reverse complement strand
GAGCGACTGAAAAAGATGGCTCGTAAACAAAACCGCAGTCTCAACAATTTTGTGGAATGTGCTTTGCTTGACCTCGCATATTCGGAACCTAATGAGGAGACGAGGGCTGCTTACGAAGAAGCGAAGTCCGGCAATCTCCATGGTCCGCTCGATGTCTCAAGCGTTGAAGCCATGTATAAGTCGATAGAATGAACTGACCCCTAAAAGTTAGACAAGTAACTTTTAGGGGTCTGATATTTTTTTGGAGGTGCAGTCCTTTATGATACACCCTAACTTTTTCCGACAGTGTCCCCGAGAAAATCCGGGGGGAACGATCTGTCTATTTCTTTTTACTTCTTGTTCTTGATCTTCTCGAGCTGACGGTCTACGGCCTCAAGGGACAGGTCGATTGCTTCCTCAAAAGTATCGGCAGTCTTGTCGGCCACGATCTCCTCCTGCTGGGGGACGGCCACGTGGATCAGGACGTTCTTGTTGAGGGCGCTCTCAGGCTTAACCACCTTGAGGGTGATGTCAACAAAGCTTACTGCCGGGTGACGGCGGGTGAGTTTGTCCACCTTCTTGTTGATGAACTCAGTGAGCTTCTCGGAGATGTCGAAGTGGATGGCTTTGATGTTAATGTCCATAATTTCCTCCTTTTTTGTTTAGTGCACGAGGATGTGCGAGTTGGTAATTATTTTTCAGATCTCTGTAGGCCACGTGGGTGTAGACCTGTGTAGATGTCAGCGATGCGTGTCCCAGAAGTTGCTGCACTCCTGCAATCGGGGCTCCTGAGTTGAGCATGTCGGTGGCCATCGAGTGGCGCATGACATGCGGACTGAGTCTTTCAGCGTGGGCACCACCCTCAGCGAGGAGACGGTGGACGACCCGGTAGACCATCGAGCGATAGAGAGGTGCGCCGTTGTCGCGGACCATCAGAGGTGCGCCGGGGTCAGACCGGCTGACTGATGTGGCCGGATCGGAGTCGCGCAAAGCCCTGTAGCGCTCTATCTCTCCGGCGAGTCGGGGACCGAAAGGGATCACTCTATCTTTATTACGCTTACCATGCACCTTTAGTTCACCCTTGACTGTGTCAACGTTGCGGTCAAGTAGTCCTGTGAGCTCGCTGCAGCGCATCCCGGTGGAGTAGAGCAGCTCGAGTATCAGACTGTCACGCAGGGTGCTGAAGTCGTCGGCGGGAAGATCGGCAAGGATGGCCTCGGTCTCTTCGGGACGCACATAGACGGGAAGGGTTTTGGAGGGCCGGGGGAGCGAAACGCCTGTCATGGGATTGACGGACAGCCCGTGGGTGCGCATGAGATAGCGGAAGAATGTGCGCAGCGACGACGCCTTGCGCTTGAGGGTGCGGGCCGAGTTGCCGCTGCGTGCGAGGGAGGAGATCCACAGGCGGACGTCGGATTGCGTCACGTCCATAGGTCGCAACTCATCGGGGTGGCCCGAGGTGGCGAATTGCGCCCATTGCTCCAGATCGGCACCGTAGGCACTCACCGTGAGCTCCGAGTAGTTCAGCTCATGGGCGAGATGGGCGAGGAATTCGTCGATCAGTTTCATGGCGCATGGATTGAGATAGCGAAGATAATGATTTAGATGATCAAATGCAATACCGAGGTTTAAAAATTTGATATAAAAAAGTCCCGGCGGGGCTTTTCGGAAAGCCTGCCGGGACTTGATGGGTGATCAGGGTATCTGTTCTATCAGAGTACCTTGGAGATGTTATAGCGTGAGAACTCGAGGTCGTTGGCTGCGCGTGAGGCGAGCTTGTTGTCGAGCTTGATGGCCTGGCGGAGGTTGGAGAGCACCATGGACTCATTGTCAGTGCGGGCGCCGAGGATAGCCATCAGATAGTAGGTGGTGGCGTCGGGATCGGAGATAGCTGCGAGAGTACCCTTGGCCTTGGCGTAATCCTTGTCGAGGATCTGAGCGAGAGCGGCATTGTTGCTCTTGTCAGCACCGAAAGCCTTGTTGGCAGCCTTCACGTCACCGAGCTTGAGGTACATGAGACCGAGGGCGGGGCCGAGGTCGTCAAGGCCGGCAGCCTTGCCGAAAGAGGTGTTGGCGGCGCGGACGTCATCGTTGACGAGAG
>CAZOOY010000064.1:0-10481 GCA_964581555.1 uncultured Staphylococcus sp. | reverse complement strand
GTAACCAAGCATCTTGGAGTCCTTGTCGAAGTAATCGGCGATAACAGCAGTGGAAGCGTGACGACGGTGTGCGGTGCCGAAAGCATCGTTTACGTAGACATCAGCATAGGAAGCGAGAGTCTTGGCAAATTCTTTCTGCTTCTCCTTCATCTCCTTCTTTGCAGCATCGTAGGCGGGATCTTCCTTATCGATACCTACGGGCTTGCCCTCCTCTTCGGGGTGGAAACGGAGATTTTCGAGCAGGAGAACCTGACCGGGCTTAAGAGCGGCGGCCTTGTCGGCTGCCTTTGCGCAGTCTTCGGCAAATTCTACCTCTGTGCCGAGATATTTGGCCACGGTATCCTTGATCTGTGCAAGTGACATCTTGGGATTCACCTTACCTTTGGGCTTGCCCATGTGGCTCATGATGATGAGGCTGCCACCGTCTGCAAGGATCTTCTTGAGGGTGGGGAGTGCACCGCGGATACGGGTATCGTCGGTGATTTTACCGTTTTCGTCCAGGGGAACATTGAAGTCTACACGGACGATGGCTTTTTTGCCGTTGAAATTGTACTGGTCGATGGTCATTGATATGTGATATTTAGATCAATTAGCTTTTATAACCGCAAAATTACGGAAATTTTTCTTTAATTCAAATATTCAATCAAGTTATTTTATCCCTTGAAAGGAGGCGGCGTCACCTGAGCATCATCACTCTCATCACGGTGAGATTCTTCGGCCGGAACTTCGACAGCCGTAACATCTTCAGGTTCATCTTTGGGGGATTCCGAGGATGCCTCACCGCCGTCGTTCAGTTTGCGGGCAGCATCGCGTTCGGCCTGGAGCTTCATGATCTCCTCAGTGCGTGAGCGCCATTGACGCGGACCGAAGATCTCCTTCAGATCCTCGGAGTACATGACTTCCTTGGTGAGGAGTGTCTCAGCCAGTTTGGCATGTCCTTCCTGATGCTCGCGAATAATGGACTTCGCACGCTCATACTGCTCGTTGATGATACGCGAGACTTCGTGATCGATCTTCGATGCCCTCTCACCACCATATGGCTTGGAGAAGCCGTAGGCCTGACCGGTCGAGTCGTAGTAGGACACGTTGGGCAGTTCCTCACTCATACCATAGTAGGTCACGATTGCATACGCCATTTTGGTCACTTTCTCAAGGTCATTGAGCGCACCGGTCGAAACCTGGCCGAGCACGATCTCCTCGGCGGCACGTCCGCCAAGCGTCATGCACATCTGGTCAAGAAGCGCCTGTAAAGGTGTGATCTGACGTTCCTCAGGCATATACCATGCTGCACCCAAAGCCATTCCTCGAGGCACGATGGACACTTTGACCATCTCATTGGAATACTCAAGGAACCATGATACAGTGGCATGACCGGCCTCATGGATGGAAATAGCTTTCTTTTCCTCGGGCGAGATGATCTTGGAGCTATGCTCAAGACCGCCGATGATACGGTCGATCGCGGCCATGAAGCTGTCACGATCAACAGTCTTCTTATTATTACGTGCTGCAATAAGGGCAGCCTCATTACATACGTTCGCGATATCCGCTCCGGAGAAACCCGGGGTCTGACGAGCCATTACTTCGACATCAACACTGTCATCCTTCTTGATCTTGCGCAGATGCACATTGAAGATCTCGATACGATCCCTTAGCTCGGGAAGATCAACGTTGATCTGACGGTCAAAACGTCCGGCTCGGAGAAGAGCCTTGTCAAGAATATCAGCACGGTTGGTAGCAGCGAGGATAATCACACCACTGTTAGTCCCGAAACCATCCATCTCGGTGAGCAACTGGTTGAGGGTATTCTCGCGTTCGTCATTAGCACCCATATTCGGATTCTTGCCACGGGCACGGCCCACAGCGTCAATCTCGTCGATGAAGACAATACAAGGAGCTTTCTCTTTAGCCTGGCGGAAAAGGTCGCGGACACGCGAAGCACCCACACCAACAAACATCTCAACGAAGTCGGAACCCGACATGGAGAAGAAAGGCACATTAGCCTCACCGGCCACAGCCTTGGCAAGCAGAGTCTTACCGGTTCCGGGAGGGCCTACAAGCAGTGCGCCCTTGGGTATCTTTGCTCCGAGATCGGTATAACGCTGGGGATTGCGGAGAAACTCAACAATCTCGCGAATCTCGGTCTTGGGCTCGGTCAGACCGGCTACATCCTTGAAGGTGACATTGGTTGCCTCTCCCTTTTCAAAGACTTTGGCCTTTGACTTGCCTACATTGAAGACTCCGCCGGGACCACCGTTGCCTGATCCGCCCGACATGCGCCGCATCATGAAGAACCAGAACGCGACGAGGAGAATGATGGGCCCGAAAGTCCAGAGAAGCGAAGAATAGTCCGATGACTTCTCGTAGTTCACCTCACCCTTGAATTTACCTTCCGAACGCCACACTTCAATCTGATCCTGAAGCTTGTCGGCCGAGGGTATATCTGTGACTATGTGAGCCACGACACCCTTGCCGGACTGATACTGGCTCTCATGAAAAATGGTCTTGGCAAGTGAATCGGAGAGCACGGCATCAGCTTTGTTGGTATTGGTGAAGACGGTTATCTTGTCAACACCTCCGGTGCCTACATATTGCTCGAACTTCGTGAAACTTACATCCTTGGTGAGAGAGTTGTCATCAAGGTAAAGCATTCCCAGCAGGAATACGATAATTATGGCATAAGCCCAGTACATGCTGAACTTTATGCCGCCCTTCTTGGGTCTATCAGGTGTGCTCATTGTCAGTCAAGATCAGGAATTTCAGTAATCACGGCATCGTTCCACAACCCCTCGAGGTCATAGAGAGCACGTGTGGCAGGAGTAAAGACGTGCACCATGGTATCGCCATAGTCTACGACAATCCATGTGGAGCTGCCGTAACCGTCATAGTTGTAAGGCTTGACATGTTCCTTTTCAAGAAGCATGTCACGTATATTATCGGCTATCGAGGCGACATTCTGGGTGGAAGAGCCCTCGCATATGATGAAGCGACCAACAGCGGCATTCTCTATACCACTGAGATCCATCACACAGATTTTCCGACCCTTGCGGTCCTGAATGGCTTCAATAATTTCGGGGAGGAGTTCCTTTCCGGTTTTTGACATGAAGTTTTTTAATTGTGAAGAATGTAATGCTTAGTTGAAATCACTGAGTTGAGTTCAGATTGCAAAGATAAGATTTTTTCCGTTCAAATGGTCACTGCCAACTCTAAAAGAATAACAAACACTGAGCAGAGATGGTTTAAGTATTGACAGAAGTGCCCGACACGGCTCCCAAGCGCGCTGAAAGCTCTTCGTGGAGATCAAGCGGTAGAGATAGAGAGAGCTCGCAAGTGTTATCAAATTCCTGGGAAATGATCCTGACGGGCTCAGAGGCTGAATAAGCCTTTACAAGTCTCATCACCTCGTTCATGGCCTGATAAGGGAAGGTGAGAGAGAGCGATGTCATTTCTCTTCCCTCTACGGTTCCGGCAGCCTCGAGAGCCGCACGCGCCGCCTCCCGATAGGCCACGATGAGTCCTGACGTCCCAAGCTTGATACCACCGAAGTATCTCACCACGATTACGACCACATCAGTCAGCCCGAGCGAATTGATCTGGCCGAGGATGGGCTTGCCTGCAGTGCCTGAGGGTTCGCCGTTGTCGGATGAAAGAAATGTGAGGCGGTCTGCTCCTATCATGTAACCCCAGCAGACGTGACGCGCGTCATGATACTTGTTGGCATACCAAGCTATAGTTTCCTTTGCCTCATCTACCGAGGAGACAGGCAAAGCAAAAGCGAGGAAGCGGCTCATCTTTTCGCGATAAACCGCTTCTCCTTTTTCAGGTATGGTTAGGAAACGCGCCAATGTCCCTGCGGAAACGTGATATCAGATAATGAGCATGGAGTCTCCGTAGGCCCCGAATTTGTATCCCTCCTTTACGGCCTTTTTGTAAGCCTCCATCACGAGGTCGTAGCCACCGAAGGCACATACCATCATCAACATCGTGGAATAAGGAAGGTGGAAGTTGGAGACAAGAGCGTTAGTGACCGTAAACTCATAGGGAGGGAAGATGAACTTGTTGGTCCATCCGGAATAGGTCTTCATGTGACCACCCATGCTCACGGCACTGGAGATGGCACGAAGCACTGAGGTACCGACGGCGCAGACTTTATGACCGGCATCCTTAGTGGCGTTGACTTTGTCCACGAGCTCCTGATCAGCTTCCATCTCTTCGGAATCCATGCGATGTTTGGTAAGATCCTCAACATCGATCTCGCGATAGTTGCCAAGTCCGCTGTGAATGGTTATGAAAGCTTCGTTCACACCCTTGATCTCAAGACGTTTCAGAAGCTCGCGCGAGAAGTGAAGGCCGGCACCCGCGGTGATGACCGCACCTTCCTTGCGTGCATATATCGTCTGATAAAGATTATCATCCTCAATCTTCATTCCATCCTTGATATAATAGGGCAGAGGATTGGTGCCGAGTTTGTAGAGCTCGCGCTTGAATTCCTCGTGATCACCGTCGTAGAGGAATCGGAGGGTACGACCGCGCGAGGTGGTATTATCGATCACCTCGGCAACCATATTGTCATCGTCGCCGAAGTAAAGTTTATTGCCTATGCGGATCTTGCGTGCCGGCTCGACGAGCACATCCCAGAGCTTATTCTCAGCGCTGAGTTCGCGAAGCAGGAACACCTCTATACGTGCGCCGGTCTTCTCCTTGTTGCCATACAGGAGGGCTGGAAAAACCATCGAGTCATTGTAGACAAAGAGATCACCTTCGTCAAAGTAATTGATGATTTCTTTGAATTCATGGTTCTCTATAGTGCCTTTCTTGCGGTCTACGACCATGAGACGGCACTCGTCGCGCTCAGGCGAAGGGAACTGAGCAATCTGCTCCTCCGGCAGGCGGAATTTGAACTGCGAAAGTTTCATGTGTGTACTTTCTTTCTATATATTTTGTTCTGTTTATTTTTCTATTTCATCAGGCCGTGTGACGGGGTGCTCTTCCTCCGGGGGGAATTCAATAGGCGTCGTGCGAATCAGTTCTGCTACAGCATCGACTGAAAGGCAATCCTCGATCCTAACGTCACCCACTCTCATGCGACGGAGGGCCACAAGATGCCCTCCGGAAGAGAGTGCTTGTCCAATATCACGTGCAAGAGCGCGGATATAAGTCCCCTTGCTGCATACTATCCTTAACGTCAAGTCCATGGTCGACGTATCAAATGAGAGAACTTCGATTTCATCAATTACGAGGACCTTGGGTTTCAGCTCCACCTCCTTTCCCTTCCGGGCCATCTTATAAGCTCGCTGGCCATCAATCTTGCAAGCGGAGAAACTGGGAGGTACCTGCTCTATACGGCCACGAAAGCGAGGAAGCACTTCTTCAATAAGTTCACTTGTGATATGGGCGGTTGGATAGGTCGCATCAATCTCTGTCTCGAGATCAAATGACGGCGTGGTGGCTCCGAGACGTATAGTTGCCACATACTCCTTGACTCCGGCCTGAAGCTGCTCAATCAGTTTTGTGGCTCGCCCGGTCACGACTATCATGACACCCGTAGCGAGAGGATCAAGAGTACCGGCATGACCCACCTTGAACTTCTTGCGATGTAGCCGGTGAAGCAGCACTCCCCTCACCCGCTTGACCACATCAAATGATGTCCAGCGGAGGGGCTTGTCAATATAAAGTATTTCTCCTGTTACGAAATCCATTGAATACTTTTACCAAAGGAGACAAAGCAGACCGGCTGCGAGGCAGTAGAGAGAGAACCAGATGAGTTTCCCTTTCTTCACTATCTCTATCATCCAGCGACAGGCAGCGCAACCCACCACGAATGAGGCAATGAAGCCGATGACGAGAGGTAAAGTCCCTACACTTTCTCCCATTGCTTCTCCTCCAAGGATATCCTTCACATCAAGCAGAGCCTCACCGAGTATGGGAATTATCACCATGAAAAATGAGAACTGCGCGATGCGGTCACGCTTATCGCCGAGAAGCAGTCCGGTGGCTATAGTAGTACCGGACCGGCTTAAGCCGGGAAGCACAGCTACAGCCTGAGCACATCCGATGATAAATGCATCGAGCCATGTAATGTCATGCCCTTTGACTCCTGCTGCTTTCTCGCGCTGAGGATTGCGAAAATAGTAGGCAAAGGCAAGAAGACAGGCCGTGATGAGAAGACAGATTCCCACTACCGACAATCCGTCGCCGAAGAATTGCTCCACGAAATCCTTGAAGCAGAGACCTACGATGGCAACCGGGATACATGACAACAGAATCTTGCAGACATAGAAGAAATTGTTATCACGGGCAATAGTGAAAAAAGATTTACACAGCGGTAGGAATTCACGCCAGAGCACCACAATGGTACTCAGCACAGTGGCGACATGCAGAGCCACGTCAAACTGAAGCGCCTCGGCGCCGGGAAGCTCCACACCGAGAATCTCACGGAATATAGCGAGATGACCGCTGGAACTGATCGGGAGATACTCTGCAAGTCCTTGCACAATACCCAGAATAAGCGCATCTATCCAATCCATAATTTAGTCTTTCTGTTCTTGAACATTTCCCTTGCGGGGTGAGTACATGATCCCGATTCCCATGAAGAGAAAACCCAGGAACGCGATGGTAGGACCTACCACTATACGGCGTGAGGAGAATATATCAGGATTAAACTCTCCTCCTTCGCTGGCACCTCCCATCATCAGAAGAAAGCCAAGCACGATCATGGCTCCGGCCACGGCCATGAGGATAAAATTGATCTTAACCAGAGGTTTTTGAGATTCTGATTCCTTCTCAAGGATATCAGACTGAGTGGTTGCGGGACGGCGCTGAGGAGATGTATATTTGTTTTTTTTATCCATCTTGATTATTTAAAAAGTTCATCATAAGAAAGGCGAAGGAACCTGTTAGCGGCAAAAGTGGCTGCAACAAAACAGATCACCACCCCTGTGAGCACAGTCGCCGCCATGACCATCAAAGCATCATACCATGAGATAACCGAGGCGAGCGAAAGGTCAAGCGAACGACAATAATAGACAAGCAGCGCAATAAGTCCGGAAGCGAGAAGCCCGGCTACAAGGCCGTTAAGGATATTCTCCGTGAGGAAAGGACGCCGGATGAAAGAGGCTGTCGCGCCGACAAGCTTCATGGTGTGAATGAGGAATCGGCGGGAATACACCGCAAGGCGCACTGTGTTGAAAATAAGTACGAACGAAACGACAAGCAGGCCGCCTCCGATAAGAAGCAGTGTGAACGTGACACTCGAGAGAGTGGAGTTGACACCCTCGATTAGATCCGAATTATACGTGATGTCATTCACTGAAGGGAGGAGACCTATAGGAGCCGAAAGCATGAAGATACTGTCAGGATGAGCATGAGACGCTTTGACATGTACTTCAAGTTCCGGAAGAAAGGGATTGACCTGGGCCAGACGCATTATATCCTCATCCTCGCCTACAAGCTTCTGCCATCTCTCAAGGATAACCTCCGGAGAGGAGAAGACACATTTTCTGACAGCTCCAGTAGAGTTTAGCCGGGAAGTCACCGCTGCGATATCGGAGGTAGTGGCATCGGCTTCAAATATCACCACGAAGCCCATGTTCTCTCTCACGGAGTCAGTGATGCGGCGGGTGGCGATACCTATAAAGGCGGCAACCCCGAGCACCACAAGTACAAGGGCCACCGATACGATGGCCGTCACACGCGTGCTTAAAAGAGGTACATGGTGATGGTGATTCCTGCCCATTTTACTCAAAATTAGCGCAAAATTACAATCTCACAATCCCCTTGTCAAGGGTACTCACGGGAATTTAACTTGATTTAACTCACGATCGTGGCCACGATCTTCCTTGCACCGCCGTAGTTTCTGAATTCACATAAATAGATTCCTTGCCACGTCCCGAGATTGAGCCGGCCTGCCGTGACCGGAAGAGTAAGCGACGGCCCTACGAGCACAGCCTTAGCATGAGCCGGCATATCATCCGGTCCTTCATCCGTATGAAGATAATAGGGCGCATTCTCGGGAACGAGGCGGTCAAAAATCGTCGCAAGATCATGGCGGACGTCAGGGTCGGCATTTTCGTTGAGTGCGAGAGCTGCTGACGTATGCTTTATAATAAGGTGTAGAAGTCCCGCCTGGGGGAGCGGAGGGAGCTGTCTCATGATCTCGCCGGTCACCAGGTGCACACCACGCGGCCGACTCATAAGGGATATTTCTATCTGCTGTACCATTTTTGTTCAGTTTTGGTGCAAAATTACTCAAAATTTGTTGATTCTTGATAATCTCCCTACCTTTGCAAGTACCTATCGTTAAGATTTTAAGAAAATGCACTGGATAGAAGAAATACTGCGACATAATCCTGTCATACCTATTTTTCTCACCATCGGCCTCGGCTTCTGGCTGGGAAGATTGAAATACAAATCATTTACTCTCGGCTCAGTAGCCTCCACTCTTCTTGTCGGAGTAATAATCGGGCAGACCGGAGTACAGATACCCGATGTGGTGAAGACAGTGTTCTTCATGCTGTTTCTCTTTTCCATAGGTTACAGTGTGGGACCTCAGTTTTTCCGGGCATTCAAGGGGCAAGGCTTCAAACAACTTGCGTTCGCGATTGTCGGTGCCATCGTCTGCGCCGGGACTGTGGTGATTGCCGCCAAGCTTATGGGATATGACATGGGGATCGCAATCGGTATCTTCGCCGGCTCACAAACATCATCGGCTACATTGGGATTTGCATCCGAAACCATCCGCGGGCTGTCAATGCCGGCTGATACCAAGCAGCATATTCTTGACATTATACCCACTTGCTATGCTGTCACCTACGTCTTCGGCACCATCGGATCGGCATGGTTTCTATCCAACGTCGGTCCAATGCTCCTCGGTGGAATGAAGAAGGTCAAGGCTGAGACTAAGGCTATCGAAAAGGAACTCGACTCGGGCGCCGAGACTCTCGCTCCGGGAATGGTAATTGTTGACAACCCTGTCACTTATCGAGTCTTTGCCGCAGACTGCGACTGGTTTACCAAAGGCCCCCGCACAGTAGCGGAGATTGAAAAACATTTTGAAGATAAGAATGAGCGCATATTTGTGGAGCGGCTCAGAATCAAAGGTAAAATAGTTGATCCGACTCCTTCACAAAAAGTCAATTGCGGAGATCTGCTCGTCCTTAGTGCCCGCAGCGAGGTGATGGTGGAAGAAGCTGAATTTCTCGGAAAAGAGATTGCCGACCACGAGCTTCTAAATTTCGGAGCGGAGAATCTTCCGGTCACCGTTGCCAAGTCAGCGGTTGACGGAATGACTTTCGGTAAACTCAGGCAACAACCGTTCATGAAAGGTGTCCTCGTCAGCAAGATAACCCGAAACAACATGAGTCTGCCCGGGAAGAACAATCTCATTCTCGAGCGCGGCGATGTGCTCACCCTATGCGGATCGCCTCGCAATGTTTCCATCGCAGCTAAAGAGATAGGGTATGAGGATCGTCAGACCGTCAGCACTGACATGGTCCTTCTCGGATTAGGAATCGCGTTAGGTTGTTTCATCGGAGCGCTTTCGTTCCATTTGGGAGGTGTCCCGGTGTCATTGAGTACAAGTGGCGGAGCCCTCCTGTCGGGACTCTTCTTCGGCTGGATGCGCAATCGCCGTCCCACATTCGGCCATATTCCCGATTCAGTAGTCTGGATTTTCGACAACCTGGGTCTGAATATGTTTGTTGCGGTCGTAGGTCTTTCGTCGGGTACCACTTTTATTTCCGGGCTGAAAGAAGTCGGTCTACCACTGTTTTTTGTTGGCATAGCGGCCACGGTTATAGCACTTACCATCAATATTTTCATCGCCAATAAAATTTTCAAGTTTTCTGCACCCGAGACTCTTGGATGTGTGGCTGGAGCTCGATGTGGAGTTGCCTCTATCGGCGCAATCCAGGACGCGCTTGAAAGTACTGTGCCCGTCATCGGGTACACAGTCACCTATGCTGCAGCCAATCTGATTCTTGTATTCTCATCGCTTCTTGTCATTGCATTGGTATAAATCACGATTGCTACTTCAACACACTTTTTCAAGCACTGATTTTGGCATAAAAACAGCCACAAAATCAGTGCTTTCGTTGTGTGATCCAAGAAAATTTCGTATCTTTGCACCCTTGTAAACCCGAGGGAGTCGTCCGTATGGCTCCCCTAACCACATTAATAACAATAATGTCACAGATCAACATCACTTTTCCCGACGGCAGCGTGAAGCAGTTTGAAAGCGGTATCACTCCTCTTCAGATTGCCGAATCCCTTTCGTCACAACTTGCTCGCGACGTGCTCGCAGCCTCAGTCAACGATCAGGAGTGGGATCTCACCCGTCCTATCGAAAATGACGCCACCGTCCGTCTCTTCAAATGGGACGATCCGGAAGGCAAACATGCTTTCTGGCACTCGTCGGCCCACCTTCTTGCTGAAGCTCTCCAGGAATTGTATCCCGGCGTGAAGTTCGGCATCGGCCCCGCCATTGA
>CAZOOY010000063.1:0-10863 GCA_964581555.1 uncultured Staphylococcus sp. | reverse complement strand
GCTCCCTCCTTGAGGAATTCGGGATTGGATGCGACCTCAAAGTCAACCTCCACGCCTCGGCGAGTGAGTTCTTCCTTGACCGCCTCCTTGACAAGAGCTGCAGTTCCTACGGGTACGGTAGATTTGGTGACGAGGAGGGTGTATCGCTTGATGTGACGCCCGAATTCGCGGGCCACGTCAAGGACATAGCGCAGGTCGGCCGAACCATCCTCGTCAGGAGGAGTCCCGACAGCCGAGAAGACGACCTCGACATTGTCGATGCAGTCAGAGAGACGGGTCGTGAAGTGAAGACGTCCGGCAGCAGCATTACGTCTCACCAGTTCCTCGAGGCCCGGCTCGTAGATGGGAATCTCGCCGCGCAGCAGGCGCTCGATTTTGATATGGTCAATATCCACGCATGTCACGTCGATACCCATCTCGGCAAAACAAGCTCCCGAGACGAGACCCACATAACCCGTTCCGACAATAGCGATATTCATTTCCCAGGGGTGTGATTAACGCTCGGCGCGCACAGGATTGTTGAGAAAATCATCACAGGCGAGCTTCAGGCCATCCTCAAGCTCGGTGTGATAGTTCCAGCCCATAGCCGAAGCCTTGCTGACGTCAAGGAGTTTGCGGGGGGTACCGTTGGGGCGAGTGGTGTCCCATGATATTTTGCCCTCGTATCCTACGGTGCGAGCCACCAGTTCGGTGAGCTCCTTGATGGTGAGCTCCTTACCGGTTCCGGCATTTACGGTCTCGGAGTCGGAATAGTGTTCCATGAGGAAGACACAGAGCTCTGCAAGATCATCGACATAGAGGAACTCGCGTAGAGGCGAACCGTCACCCCAGCATGTCACTTCCTTAAGACCCTGCTCTTTAGCTTCATGGAAGCGGCGGATGAGCGCAGGGACCACGTGGGAATGCTCGGGATGATAGTTGTCGCCGGGACCGTATAAATTGGTCGGCATCACTGAGATGAAGTCGGCACCATTTTGTTTACGGAGGTACTCGCAGTATTTCAGACCGGAGATCTTGGCAAGAGCATACGCCTCGTTGGTCTTCTCGAGAGCCGACGTAAGGAGGCAACTCTCAGGCATGGGCTGAGGAGCGAGACGAGGATAGATGCACGACGACCCGAGGAAGAGAAGCTTGCGCACTCCCGAACGCCAGGCAGCACGGATGACGTTCATCTCCAGCATTATATTGTCATAGAGGAAATCGGCGGGAGCGGTGTCGTTGGCAACGATTCCACCTACCTTGGCAGCGGCGAGAAAGACATAATCAGGTTTCTCGGCAGCAAAAAATTTATTGACAGCCTGCTGATTGATGAGATCAAGCTGGCGGTGAGTGCGGGTGATGATGTTGTGGTAGCCCTGGCGGTTAAGTTCGCGGACGATGGCAGAACCTACCATGCCGCGGTGACCGGCCACGTATATCTTTGCGTCTTTTTCCATAATATTCTGTTTCAATCTGCAAAGTTAAGAAAAAACGTCGATACCCATGTCATCACTTGGGCCAAGAATTGTTAAACAGCTCACTTGGTGGCGTTGGAGTCACCATATTCGGCCAGATATGCCTCACAGGCCATGACCAGTTCATCATACCATTCTTTTCCGAAATATTCGGTGAGCGGTCCTTTGAGAAACTGATATAGACGGATGCCGAGTTTCTTACCGAGCTTTTCAGCAGGACGGCAGATGTCCCACCGGTGATAATTGACGGCAGTGAATGTGGGGTAGCGCGTGAGCCGGACGGGGTAGAGCGCACATGACGCGGGCTTACGGAACGAACCTGTCTCACCTGCAGTGTGAGCACACTCGATGGCACATTGACAGAGGCCCCCGGGTGCATAGGATGTGAAGACGCAGTTGCGACCTTCAACGATCTGAGTGACCAGGTCGCCCTCTTCGTCGATATAACTTGTCCCGGCTTCCTCGATGCGTTTAAGGGCTGAGGGGAGCAGACGGGGACGGATGACCGGCATTAGGGAATCTATAGTATCTCTCTCCTCCTCAGTGACAGGGGCGCCGGCATCTCCTTCGATGCAGCATTCGCCCAGACAGGCATCAATGTCGCAGCAGAAAAATCGCTCGGCAAGGTCAAGAGATACGAGTGTGTCCTGAATCTGTAGCATTATTTCTTCGGATTCCTCCTCCATAGGTCAGAAAAGAGGGAAAGATGAGGAGGTATAGACATATTTCCTTTCGAACTCTTGCGGTGTGAGGGTGAGCATGTAGATACCCTGTACAAACATCAGGGTGGTCCAGAGACCGCAGGAGATCAAGGATAGAAGAATAGTGATGAAGGCGGCTCCGGTTTTACCGAGATAGAAATATTGTGCTCCAAGTCCGCCGAGCAGGATGGCGAGCACACCGGCCACCACGCGATCTTTGGAAGATGTGGCGACGTATGCTTCGGCGTTACGTGAAGCCTGACGATCAGCCATGAGATTGCGCAGTTCGGGAAACTCATAGAGTCTCTTCCAGGTGTAATCATTGATAGTGCAGACCTGAGTGTCAAGAGTGACGGGATAGGTCAGCACCCTGTCTGCAGGCATCGGCCCTAAGGTTTGGCCGTTGAGACTGATGAAGTATTCCATAATATTAATGTATATGGTTTTGGTGGGTTTGTGATAGCTTGGTTGTAGGTCTCACCCATTGTCAGCATCTGACGTCATGGATGCCGCAAGTTGTTTCTGCGCCTTTATGCCGAGCGCTTTGAGATCCTGCGCGCGCTTGACGAGATTGCCGGTGCCTGAAGTAAGTTTGCGCATCGCATCCTCGTGGGCCTTTCGGGCTGAGGAGATGGCCTTGTCTATGCGTTCCATGTCGTTAGTGAAGTCGGCGAATTTATCATACATCTTCCCGGCTTCCTCGGCGATCTTGATTGCGTTGCGGGTCACCTTGTCGCGACTCCATAGCTGGGCGATGAGCCGCAGGCCCGAGACGAGATGAGTGGGGGAGACTATGAGCACTTTGCGTTCGTAGGCTTCCTGCCAGAGCATGGAGTCAAGGCGCATGGCTGCTATATAAGCCGGTTCGTTGGGGATGAACATCATCACGAAGTCGAGTTTTCCGTCACTTCCTCCCACATGGTCATGATAATTCTTGCGGGAAAGTCTTTCAACATGGTTTCTCACCGAACGGACGTGGCGGCCCGCTGCCTCCTTTCTGACATTCTCGTCATCGGCATTGGCATATTCGATAAAGGCTGTCAGCGAGACTTTGGAGTCGATCACCACGAAGCGGCCGTCGGGATACCGGACGACAACATCCGGCCGGATTCTCGCGCCTTCTTCTCCCTGGAGAGCCTTCCCGTCCTCGTCGGTAGTTGCCTGTACGAAATACTCCTCATCCTTTATCAGACCGCTTTTCTCGAGAATGGATTCAAGCACCATTTCTCCCCAGTCTCCCTGCACCTTATTGTTACCTTTGAGTGCCGACGAAAGTTCGCGGGCTTCGCGGGAGATGGTATTGTTGAGCTCTACCAGCTCCTTTATGCTCTTATCGAGGGCGAATCTTTCACGTGATTCTGCCGAGTAAGTGTCGGTGACGGTCTTGCGGAACTGATTGAGATCTTCCTTCAACGGATTAAGAATTTCAGCCAGACGCTGCTCATTCTGCTCCTTGAAATCAGCGGAGTTCCGGCGGAGAATATCGTTTGCAAGGTTCCTGAACTGAGCTTCAAGCATCTTCTCATGTTCCTCCCGTTCCTGCTCGAAATGGGTGAGGGAGGTGGAGAGACGGGCGGCTTCTTCACGCACGGACTGAAGCTCCCGATGCGTCTCACGTAGTGAAGACTCAGCCTCGGAGAGGGCGTCTTTAAGCTCGGCTATGCGGGTGTCGCGTTCTGCCAGGTCGCGGGCGTGGAGTGCACTCTCCGTCTCGTTGCGATGGCTCAGGGTGTCGAGTTGACGGACGATTTCGTCGCGTTCCCTGCGGGCACCGGTAAGCTCGTCACGAAGGGAGCGGCAGCGAAAGAACATGGCGAGGGCTGCCATACATGCGATAGCCGTTAAGGTGATAAGAAGAGGCGTCATATAAAAGGAAGGTCTGATGAATGATGTGAGCCGGCCAAAGCACCATAGCCTGACCGCAGAGCCAAATGATACATTAATAATCTATGGATCGAGGGTCAGGCTATGAAACTTTAGTCAAATCTTTGAGCGGTTCTCACTGCTGTAGGTGAGACTCAGTTGAGCACGATACCCGTCATTAGCCCGGCGGCGGGAAGAGAGGAGTAGGCGCGGGCAAACTGGCGGATGCGCTCGATGGTGATTCGGCTTGGAGCCGGATTGCGCTTCGGCGCGGCGGCCTCGGCACGGAAAACGGGAGTTACAGAAGTAGAGTTTTTATTCATAGGCAGTCTTGTGATGAAATTGAATACGTCTATATAACGCCTCGGTCGCCCCCTTTATTGCGCATGGTATTTCAATTCGTTCACATCTTTTCCGTTCGGCTTTACTGAGATGTGGACTATCGTCATTTTTGATGGAGTAGAGGAGGCGGTCTAATACTTTTTGGGTAGGTACGGGGCATATTTTTACAGATTTTTACTAAAAATTAGTGATTGTGGTGGCGAAATTACCTGCCTAATTTTGCACTGTAAAAATCAATCCATTTCAAAGCAATGAAACATAAGATTCTCGGCACGGTAATATCGGCTGCCTCCCTGTTGATCCCTATGCAGGTCTCAGCCCATGCTGAAGCCGACTCCACCACTACCGTCAGCCGGCACTCCCGGCTTAGTATCGGAGGTTACGGAGAAGCAGTGATGACCCGCAATTTCTACAGCGACAAGCCCCATCGCTACAGTGCGCCGGATTCCTACAAGAATGAAAGCCACGGTCGCTTCGACCTGCCTCATGTCGTGATTTTCCTCGGCTATGACTTCGGCCACGGCTGGAGTATGGGATCGGAGATCGAATTTGAACATGGTGGCACCGAGAGCGCCGTAGAGATCGAAAATGAGGAAGGGGGTGAATATGAAAGCGAGATAGAGCGCGGTGGCGAAGTGGCGCTCGAGCAGTTCTGGATCCAGAAGTCATTCATGCCTCAGCTCAACGTGCGTGCCGGTATGCTCGTCGTGCCGATCGGTGGTACGAATGCCCATCATATGCCTAATGAATTCTTCGGAGTCTATCGTCCGGAGGGAGAGAATACCATCATGCCCTGTACGTGGCATGAGGTCGGTGTGAGTGTCTGGGGCAAGGCGGGAGCGTGGCGCTATGAGGCCATGTTTCTTCCGGGACTGGACAGCGAGCGATTTGGGAGTCAGGGTTGGATTCAAGACGGCTCTGCCTCACCATTTGAATTCAAGGTCGCCAACAGTTATGCCGGAGCATTCCGACTCGACAATTATTCCGTGAGGGGTCTGCGCCTGTCTCTTTCGGGATATGTCGGTAATTCGTTCAGGAACACACTTTATCCTACAGAGGGGGAGAAAAACAAGGGCGTGACAGGAACTGTATCAATCGGATCCTTTGACTTCTGCTATGATTCCGGAGCATTCCTGGCTCGCGGACATTTTGACTACGGTCATCTCTCCGACTCCAAGCGTATCTCGGATTTCAACATTTCAATGCCCAAAAGCTCCACCTCCAAGCGCCAGAAAGTTGCTCAGGCTGCTATCGCCACCGGTGTCGAGGCCGGATATGACCTCTTCAGTTTCTCACGTGCATTACATTCCGCCGGCAAGAAGCTTTATCTCTTCGGCCGCTATGATTACTATGACTCCATGTATAAGATGGAGAAGGATATGGACGAAAAATGGTGCGGTCGTCAACGTGTGGCCGTAGGCCTTAACTATTATCCCATCCCCCAGATTGTGGTCAAGGGTGAATATTCAGTCGGTATCCTTGACAAGCGATACAATAATGAACCGTCACTCTCGCTCGGCGTGGCATATGCCGGATGGTTTCTCTAAATAGTCTATACAAAAGAAAATAACTCAAATCGATAAAATCATGAATAAGTTTTCACTCATCACACTTTCAGGACTTATGGCTCTCGGAGCTTTCACCTCCTGCTCGGACAGCGATTCCAATGACGATGACGTAATGTCGGCCAAAGAGACTGCATTGTCACGTGCTGCGAATGCCTATGTCAATCACACCGTTCTCCCCACCTACAAGGGTATGGCCGACGCCGCCGTCAAGCTTTATGACTGCTGCGTGAACATGGAGGAGAATTATACCGCCGGTAAACTCACTCAGGCCGACGTGAAGGCCGCCGCAGATGCATGGAAGGAGTCACGCCGCTACTGGGAGCTTTCAGAGGCTTTCCTTTTCGGCCCGGCTGCGGATTATAACATCGATCCCCATATTGACTCCTGGCCTCTTGACAAGGATGCGATGGATCGCCTGCTCGCTGAGATACGCAAAGGCACCGAGTACTCGCTTGACAATAACTTCGGTTACGGTCTGCTCGGCTTCCACTCGATCGAGTATATGCTTTATGAGCTTAGTGTCGACGGCACGAAGTCAAATCTCCACTCGCTCACCTATACTCCTGAGGAACTGAAATATCTCCTTATGGTAGCGGAGGATCTGCGCAACCAGTGTGTATGTCTTGAGGCTTGCTGGGCCGGCACTGAAAATGTCTCTTCCGAGAAGCAGGAGATTCTTGAGGAGGCGGATCTTGACAAAGGGAAGAATTATGGTGACATGATGATCAATGCCGGGCAGAAAGGCTCCATCTACAAGACCTATCAGGAAGTGGCCGAGGAGATCATCCAGGGTTGTATAGATATCGCCGATGAGGTCGGCAACACCAAGATCGGTCGTCCAAACGGAGCTACGAGTGCCGATGACCGTAATTATATCGAGTCTCCTTACAGTCTGAATTCTATCGAGGACTTCACTGACAACATCCGCTCCATCAGAAATGCCTACACCGGCTCGCAGAGTGGCGATGCCTCCGTGTCAGATTACATCAAGAGCGTCAATCCCTCTCTTGACACCAAGCTTCGCAATGCTATCGAGGACGCCATCGCTGCCATTTCTGCCATACCCGAACCCTTTGCTCTGCATGCTACCGAACCGGCTGCTGATAATGCTGTCAAGGTTGTGGGCTCCGATCTCGTGGATGTACTCGAGGAAGTGTATAATCAGTTAAGCAAATAATTCAGGTTCATGAATAAAGATATTCTTCGTATTATGGGACTGTCGCTGGTATTACCGGCGATGGTCTCTTGCTCGGATGACGAGATAAGGGATGAGATTGACAACACCGACGAGGACGGTATGCCTGCCTGGTATTATTCAGGCGGCAAACTCGGAACATCATTCCTTTCTACTGCCAATGCTCTCGAACAGCCCACCCCCGCCGTTGAAAACGCCGGTATGTACCGGAGCTTCAAGAATGGAGAGGCACTTTTCGAGAAACCGTTCATGACGAATGCCTCCGGCGTCCGCTCCGGTCTCGGCCCGGCATATATCCGCACTTCATGTATTCACTGTCACCCCGGTTACAGCCACGGGCAGAGGATTCCTGAAGGCCGCTTCTCAACCGACGAGATTGGCAACGGATGTCTCCTTGTCGTCTATAATCCCGAGACGGATGCTTATGTGAGCTGGCTCGCAGGTATGCCTCAGAGTCATGCCGTGGCTCCTTTCAAGGCTCCGGTGGATGAGAGCAAGATCATGGTGAAGTGGCTCAGTGCAACGGATGAGTGGGGCAACAGGTTTCCTGACGGAGAGACTTATGAGTTGATCTATCCCGAGGTGACGATGCCCAAGGACGCTGTCTATGCTTACCGTCAGGGCATGCCGATTGATCATCCCTATGAGGTGAAGCTCGAGAGCACCATCGGTATCTACGGTTCAGGACTGCTCGATGCTATTGACGACGCCGACCTTCTCGCGCAGTACCGACAGGAGGAAAAGGATGGCTTCCTGCCCAATGGTCTTAACCCCGCATATTTCGCAGGAGGCGAATGGGTGAGCCAGTACACCAACGCTCTCCAGGGTGACGGCACCAAGTATCCCCGTCGATATACATACGCTCTCTCCCGTGGCCCTCTGCAGGATGCTGCCGGAGCGAATGCTATCTGGAATATCACTAATGTGACCCGCTCCGATCGTCGTTACCATTACCTGGATGCGGCCGGAAGCTGGGCTGCTTACTCGGCTAAGGATCCTGAAGTGCAGGCCGGATTTGACGGTTATCTTGCCAAAGTGGATCCGAAGAAGCAGCATCCCGAATGGTGGGAAGGGGATATGGAGACTCGCATCCTGACTTATCTCAACTCGAAGGATCTTCCCGCGGAGATGACTGATGAGGAGTACACCGACCTCATGGTATGGCATCGCGGTCTGGCCGTGCCTGCAGTGAGAGGGATAGATGATCCGGAGTTTGTGAAAGGTAAGGAGAAGTTTGAGGAGATCGGATGTGCCTATTGCCATCGCCCATCATGGACCACCGGGGCTGATGAGATCCGCGACCCGGCCCGTTTCTTTAAGGGGGACGAACTTCCCCGTTATCCTCATCAGACTATCTGGCCCTATACCGACATGGTTCAGCACAAACTTCATATGGTCAATGATATCCGCACCGGATGGTGCCGTACGGCACCGCTTTGGGCACGTGGTCTTCACCAGAGGGTGACGGGTTCACCGGCTGCCGACCGTCTGCATGACTGCCGTGCCCGAAATGCCATGGAAGCCATCATGTGGCACGGATACTCTTCCCGGAGCGATGCTCGTTACAGCGTTGAGAAATTCCGCCAGCTTCCGAAGAGTGATCGTGATGCGATAATCAAGTTTGTTGATGCTATTTGATTTTTCATATAGAAGAATTGATTTATGATGAGGAAACTGCCGTTTGCACTGCTTGGTTTTGTGACTCTGAGTCTTATCATGGCAACTATTGTTGAGAAAGTTTCAGGCTCAGAGACCGCATTCAGGGATATCTATCTTTCCCCATGGATGATATCTCTCTGGAGCGTGACGGCGGTGACTGCTTTGGCTGAAGTCATGGCCCGGAGACGGGTCATGGGCTTCGGCTCAATTCTGCTTCATTTTTCTCTTGCTCTTATACTTGCCGGGGCCGGCATAACTCATTTTTTCGGGAGGCAGGGTCATATCAGGCTCATGGTGGGTGAGGAGACTATTGATGAGTGGACTCTTCAGGATGGAGAGTCCGCACGTCTCCCTTTCGGGATAAGGCTTATTGACTGTGGTGTGGAGTATCATTCCTCCACCGTTGCGGCAAGGGATTATTATAGTGTGATAGCTATCGACGGGGAGGAACACCGTATCTCCATGAACAACATTTTTGATCTCAGGGGGTATCGCTTCACTCAGTCTTCGATAGGAGAGGGGAGTTCAACTCTTGCCATTTCCTACGACCCGTTCGGACGTAACGTGAGTTTCACTGCTTACGCACTACTATTCCTCTCAATGATTCTGATTCTCTGGCGAGGAAAACGGTTCCATCTTCTTTTACGGCGGGTCGTCATACCCGCAATGTTCATTCTCTTCCCTCTTCAATCGTTTTCTCACCCCCGGACTCTGCAGCGTCCACTCGCCCGAACCTTCGGAGAGCTGGCGGTTGTGTATGGTGACCGTGTCTGTCCGTCCCAGACCACGGCAAAGGATTTTTGTAACAAAATCTATGGTAAGGATCGTTACAAGGGACTGACTGCCGAGCAAGTTCTCACGGGATGGATATATTATTACGATGAGTGGAAACACGAACCGATGATCCGACTCAAGAGCAAGGAGGCAAAGAAACTTTTGGGGAAAGAATATGTTGCCCTAACGGATCTTTTTACTCGTGGGGGATATGTGCTTGAACCTTTGTTGAAGTCCGCACAAGTAAGCAGAGAACTCATTGCCGACGATGAAAAAATCACCTTTATTTCCGCCGTGGTTGCCGGGAAAATTCCTATGCTTGTTGGTGGCGATGACTATGAGATCGTGAGGTTGCACGAAGAGATTGCATCTGATGTCGCTTCCGGGCGATATAATCGTGCCAATGATCGTCTCAAGAAGCTCCGCTCGCTTCAGTTGCAACATGGAGGAGGTGGTCTCCCGTCCGATCTTGAGCTGAAAACGGAAATTCTATACAATAATCTTTTCTTCCCTCTCTTAGCCGCCATAACGTCATTCATCGGAGGAATTGTCGGAGTATTTGGATTCAGGCGGATATCTCTTGTGATATGCTCCCTGGTGACTGTCTATCTCACTCTTGTCATAGGTCTTAGATGGATTGTCGGAGGTCACATCCCTTTAGCCACCGGTTTTGAGACCATGCTTGTTCTCGCATGGCTCGGTGCAATTTTCGCTCTCGTCTCGTGTCAACGCATCCCGGTGATGCTCCCTACCGGTCTTCTTGTATGTGGAGCGGCGCTTATGGTGGCAATGATGGGGTCGCGTAACCCTGCGGTAAGCCCATTGGTTCCCGTGCTATCATCCCGCTTGCTTTCACTTCATGTGATGCTTGTTATGAGTTCCTATGCCCTGTTTGCCATAATAGCCCTTAACAGTGTGGCCGGTCTTGCAGGTCGCGGATCGGCAGATGTCTCGAGGTTTCTGCTCTATCCCGCGGTGTTTCTCCTTGCCGCAGGGATCTTTGTCGGAGCCATCTGGGCTGACCGTTCGTGGGGCAGATACTGGGGATGGGATCCCAAGGAGACATGGGCACTTATCACCTTATTTATATATGCACTTCCGCTTCATGGCGGGACTTTCAGGATTTTCACACGAGACCGTTCTCTCGACGTCTATCTGCTTCTGGCTTTTCTATCAGTGCTCATGACCTATTTCGGAGTCAACTATCTCCTCAGCGGTCTCCACAGCTATGGGGTAGGCTAATCGTGAATTAATTGCAAATTTGCTTCCGGTCAGATACTTTTTGGGGAAATTTTGATTATCTTTGC
>CAZOOY010000062.1:0-11046 GCA_964581555.1 uncultured Staphylococcus sp. | reverse complement strand
GGCCATCTCGGCGATCTTGCCCTGATGGAGGACGATACCGCCGATGAGCTGGACGCGATAGTGGACCATGTCCCAGGTGACTTCATTGCCACCTGCGATCCAGTGGTTTTTCCAGATGGCTTTGTCGCCGTCAATGGTGACGAAGTCCTTGCCCTGAGCGGCGAGCTCGCGGTCAAGATCGGTGGCCTGCACGACGATGGTCTCGTTGGCGGCGAAGCGGGCCGCGGTCTCACGCACCACAGCAAAGACTTCAGGGAGGTGCTCGTTGAGCTTGTCCTCGATAGTGTCGATGATGATTTTCTCGTTGCGGTCAATGTTGTCCCAGACAGGCTGACGCTCGTCGAAGGGGAGCTCCTCCACTTCGATACGCAGACGGTCGTTTTCCTCCTGCGGGCCGGAGATGGCCTGACGGATATCCGCGCGGACATTATTGATGCGTTCGCGGAGCTGATCTATGCTGAGTTGTTTCACCTCGGGCTCAAGAGCCTCGATCTGCTGAACGATCGGCTCGATCTCCTTGAGGTCACGGGTGGATTTATTGCCGAACAGTTTGGTGATAAAAGATGTGAAAGACATATTTTTGAGAAAGATGTAGTTTTATATATAGTGTGTCCGGTCCCCGTTTCAACAGTGGCCGGAGGATGTGGGATCACTTGGAGAGGTCAATGGCCGGAAGAGAGGCGGCATTGGGTGAACGGATGCGCATCTGGCGTGCGATGGTGGGAGCGATGGCCCGAGCATCCACTCGCTCGTTGATCTCCTGTGCGGGAAGGGATGGAGCAAGGATATAGACCGGAGATGTGGAGGCCTGCCAGCGGACCACCGGGAGGCGGCTCTCGTCCTGAGAGATTGCAGGATCCTCAGAGTCGTCGGAGATCTCCCATCCGGGATTGACCATGACGAGAAGATCGCCGGCATGCTGGGCGGAGATGTTGCGACGCAGGGCCGAGGGATTGTCACCGGCCCGGCGGGCGAGGATGTCGTCAAGGGTATAGACGTCGCTGACACCGCTCATGCGGGCCAGGAAATCGGCACACTCGCGGCGCATGTCGCTCTCGGAGATGCCATGCTCCTTGAGGAGCGGACGGTTGAGATAGAAATATCCGTTGTGGTATCCCTTGACCCATTCACCGTTGCCGTGGATGGCCATGAGATACATGTTGAGCAGGGAGATGGCTTTGCGTGGGGAGAACTGGCCTGAAGGGATGTGCCAGCGTTCCTCATCGCGCTTGCCTCCCGCAGGAGCGGGGGTTCCGGCAATGAAGATGAGGGTGCGGTCAAGTCCCGGTCCTGTCTCGATGGCGCGGATGAGCCCGGCTATGTCGGAATCGAGCCGCACGTAGGCGTCCATGGTCTCGATGCGGTTGTCGGCCTCACGCCCGTAAAGATAAGGGGTGAGATTGAAGCCGAGACTGAGCATGTCGGTGACACCTCGGGAGCCAAGGGAGAGAGTGGAGATATAGTCAGCGCCCGCCGAGGCCACTTCACGATTGGCCGGAGCGGAGGTCTTGAATTTCTTGAAACGGTCGTGCTCGCGCGAGGGGAAGGTGTGGCGGAAGGGATAAAGCTTCTTGTACTCCGGCAGGTCAGGATAACGGTCGAGACTGAGGGCCGGTTCCCAGGCGAGGGTGTCGAGACGGATCGGGAGGGTGATACCGGCATTGCGCCGGGAGATGGGGGAGGGGGTCTCCTTATAATAACCGGATGTGGTCCATTTGCCTGTGACGTCACTGATCCAGAAACCGCTGTTGGCTGCGTGGCCGGCGGTGAGAATGGCTATCTGCGGATCGGCCGCAATGGCGTGGACAGCTCCGAGGCCACCGTCGGAGATGCGTATCTCATCGGAAAGCGTGGACACAAGGATGGGCTCGGGGTTAAGCGACTGCTCGGCAAATGTCCCGATGTTCTTGGGGTCAAGAAGGATGGGATAGTCCATCCGGGAGGTGTTGTCCCAGACTCTTCCCGAGGGTATGCCGCTGACTGCGGGGGCTGCCCCGCTGACAAGCATGGCGGTGGCGGCGGTGGCGTCGATGCCGGGACCGAAATCGACGTTGGCGATGGTGACGCCGTTGTCAATGATGCGGTTGAAACCGTCGGGACCGAAATTGGAACGAAGGAGATCGACATAGTCGGCCGACAGTCCCTCTACGAAAATGCCCACGACGAGTGTGGGGCGCTGAGCCGGAGTCCCTGCGGTCCGTGAGGACGCATTGATACCCATGGTCACCATAGAGGCGACCATGACGCAGGCGAGACGGGATGAGATCAGCGGGTACTTGCGCATGGGGGATAGAGAATGTCGGTCAGCGCCCTGAGCCCGGATGCAAGCATGAGCGGGATGAAGGCGGGATTGGGTGACTGCACCCCGGCCAAGAAGAGGATGGCGAGTGCGATCAAGAGTGCAAAGTTAACACTTTGATAGCTTATCTCCAAAACTTTGCCCCGTTTTAGCCATGGCGCCAGCGCGCCCAGGAAGCAGAGAGGATTGAGCCATAGATAGAGCCAGTTGGGGGTGGTGGCCTCATGGACAGAGACGAAGATGAGGAAGGTGAGGATGAGACCCTCGATCCCCATGAGAGAGAAGTAGACGGTGTCGAAGATGCGGCCCCAGCGGGGGGAGCCACGACGCTGCAGGATGCTCACGCAGAATGAGAGCGCAAATACTGTCCAGCCCCAGAAGAGGGGGGTGAGGGTCCAGTGAGTAGGGGAGGCGACGACGGATGGTGTCGAGGGAGAACCATAGAGATAGCCCGAGTCGGTGACAAGAGGAAGACCGGAGGCCAGGGTGGCCCCGGCGAGCATGTCGTAGGCCTGGACGGGGGCGAAACGGGGCTCCTCGTCGGAAAGAGGACGGTCTATCCCGCTGCCAAGAGCGGTGTCGATGCCGAACTGGTACCAGGGATAGTTACGGTGGTAATGACGCATGACGTTGCGGAAAGTGCTCCTATCCTGCGGGTCAAGTGAGGATGAGGAGAGGTGGAGCGGGCCGCCGGAGGCCTGGCCTATCATGTCGATGGGACGTGTGGCACAGTTATCAAGGACGTAATTGTAACGGTAGACACGGTTTTCGGGGAGGATGTTTCTCATCACCATCTCAGTGAGTCTCTCGGCCTGGACAGAGTCAAGAGCGAGGGTCTGATAGCGGACAGGGCGCCCCTGTCGGACGTAGGATGAGATGAAACGATCGGTCGGGAGGGCGGCGGCGATATAGTCGGTCTCTCCCTTGACGAAGCGATAGACGAAGTTGGGGGCGTCGAAGTCGAAGACTCCCCAGTTGACCGTGAAGTCGCCATAGACGGGATGGATGATGCGGAGTGCAGAGTGGCCTTCGAGCTCGTAGATCTCATTGCCGGGGGAGACGGTGAGAAATTGTACTGTCGGCGCGGACGCCGGCAGGTTGAGGAAGAAAATGAGTGAGATTATTGCGGTGATGATGCGTTTCATCCGAGGAGGCGGGATATCTGATCGACAGGTATGACGGTGAATACTTTCTTTCCCTCGGGAGTGAGGGTGTGGGAGGGGAGACGGAGCAAATCGCTGACGATACGATCCATCTCGTCGGCCGAGAGGATGCGCCCGCGACGGATGGCACTGCTCTTGGCGAGCGAGAGGGCTACTTTCTCACGCAGAGTGTCTGCCATGTCGTTGCCTGTTTCGGTGACCATTTCGATCAGACCTGTGAGGAGGTCGCGGGCGGAGGCATCGCGGACTACGGAAGGGATACCGTCGATGCTCCACGAGGTGCCCTCACGATGAGTGAGGATGAAGCCCCATTCCGAGAGACTCGGACTGATGTCGAGGAGCACGGCGTGCTGGGCGGGGGAGAGCTCGATGACGTCGGGGAACATGGTGGTCTGGGCCACGAAGGCATGCTCGGAAGTGCGGGTGAGGTAATCGTCATAGAGGATGCGGACATGAGCTCTATACTGGTCTATAACCATGAGGCCATCGCGAACCGGAGTGACGATGTAGGAGCCCTGGAGCTGGACGGCACCTCCGGAAGAGAGATCGGTCTGCAGACCGGAGAGAGTGTCCGCCTCGGGGGCGGTGAGGGCGGAGGGAACAGGCGTCCCGATGTTGAGGCTGCTTCCGGCCATGGCGGTGAAACCCTCGTCGCGCTTGCGCATGAAGTCATCGTAGAGTTTCTCCCAGTCATCCAGCGACGCGGGACGGCTGCGGAATGACGGACGCTCGTGAGTGGACACTGATGAAGGGCGTCCGGTCCAGTCGGCGGGGAGTGGGGAGCTCTCGGCAAAGGGGTTGTAACGCTCGTCGATCTGCACTTCATGGGATGCCTGCGCATCGGGGCTGAAAACCGGGATGTCAGGGGCATCCTCAACATCAAAGTCTATGGCCGGCCCGGCATTGAAACGACCGAGGGAGTCACGGATGGCGGCTGTGAGAATCTGCCAGATGGCTTGCTCGTTCTCAAACTTTATCTCGTTCTTGGTGGGATGGATGTTGACATCGATTGTCTCCGGGTCGACGTGCAGGTTGATGAAATAGTTGGGCTGCTCGTCAGCGGGAATGAGCTTCTCGTAGCATTGCATCACGGCCTTGTGGAAATATGGATGACGCATGTTGCGGCCGTTGACCATGAAGTATTGGAGAGGATTGCGCTTGCGGGCATTGGCGGGGAGCCCAATGAAGCCGTTGATGCTCACGATGGAGGTCTCGGTCTCTATTGGGATGAGCTGCTTGTCGAGATTCTTGCCGAAGAGCTCGCAGATGCGCTGCTTCATGGAACCCCGGCGGAGGGAGTGGAGAGTGGCATCATTGCTGACGAGGGTGAAGTCAACGGCAGTGTTGACAAGCGCCAGGCGCTCGAACTCGCGCATTATCGCACTCATTTCCACAGTATCTTTCTTGAGGAACTTGCGGCGGGCGGGGACGTTGAAAAAGAGGTTCTTCACCATGAGGTTGCTTCCGGGGACACAGGCTTCCGGCTCCTGACTCTCCACCTTGGAGCCGTTGATGAGCAACCGCGTACCGAGTGAGGCGCCGTGGAGCATGGTGCGGAGGTCGACTTGAGCGATGGCGGCTATCGATGCGAGAGCCTCCCCGCGGAATCCCATGGTGTGGAGAGTGAAGAGGTCATCGGCCCGGGCGATCTTGGAGGTGGCGTGACGCTCGAAGGCCATACGGGCATCTGTGTCGCTCATGCCACAGCCATTGTCAATGACCTGGATGAGGGTGCGGCCGGCGTCCTTGAGGATGATGGTGATGGAGGTGGCGCCGGCGTCGATGGAGTTTTCAACGAGTTCCTTGATGACGGACGCCGGACGCTGGATCACCTCACCGGCTGCAATCTGGTTGGCGACAGAGTCAGGGAGCAGGCGTATGATATCACTCATGGCTGTACCTCCTCTTCTGATGGGGTGGACGGGTCGGACGAGTCGGATATTTCGGACAATTCGGAGGAGTCGGGCTGTTCGATGGTGGATGCCTCTTCTTTTTCGATTTCTTCCTTTTCAGCTTCCTCTTCCTCGTCGTAGGATTCGGGCGGGGGGAGCAGCAGCGGAATCTTTGGAGCGGGGCGGCCTCGCTCGGAGCCACGTGTTGTCAGGGCTTCGGGGCTCATTTTGCCGAAGACGTTCTGCGTGGCAAGCTCAGCCATCTCATCGGGATAGTTGAAGATATCCTCCGGGTCGGTGGGACGGAGTGGGCCGTACCAACGGAATTTGGAAAGGTAATATGATGACCGTCTGGCCAGATAGAGCGGAGTGACCTTTCCGGTTGTCTGCGGCCAGAGGAGGATGCGGTCAATCTGTCCGTCGGTGAACAGTGCGTCCATGAACGAGCTTTCCGTGAAGGAGAATTTGTTGTAGGTGGAGTCATTCTCCATGGGGAACATGATGACCTGCACGTTGCCCTCGACATATAGGCGCCGGATAGTGGTGTCGGCGAGCCATACGGTCATGTCGCTTCCCGACAGTTGGTTGTAGCAGTCCTCCGCGATGTGTTCCGAGAGGAGTCCCTGCTCGGGGAGACGGGCCCAGTCGGTGGTGGAGTCGTTGAAATGCACATAAATTATGTTACCGGCCACCTGCTTGTCGTCGGTCCACACGATGGGATTGTAATACATATATAATATAGAGTCGCGCTCCACGAGGCTGAGGGAGTCGCAGAGACCCTGGATGTCGGTGCGGTAGAAGCGGACGCGATGGAAGACATTGGTGACACGGGTGGAGTCGGAATACATTTTTGCCGTGATGGTGTCGCCATGAAGATAGAGGGTGTCCTCCTTGGAATACTCGAGTGCAAGAGCGTTGCCGGTGACGAAGGCGCTGTCGCGGAGCTCGTCATAGAACCCATAGTTGCCTTTCAGTGCCGACTGATTTGCCGAATCGGTGAGCACCATGTTTCCGAAAGCTTCGCCGTAGCCGCTGTTGCGGTCATAGAATAGGGTGTCGCCAGTGAGAGTGTTGCCCCGGCGGGTGTGGACAAGAGAGCGCTGATAGAGGTCGGCTTTGCCGGTGCGGGTCTCGTAGAACCCGGAGGAGGAATTGATGTCTCCGTCCTTGCTGACGATGAGGGTGGGGCACATGAGCTGGGCGATGCCGGTGCCGGTATTGTAGGTAAGGGAGTCGGTGAACATTCTCAAGGTGTCATTCTCCCGGGGACCGGTCAAATCGACGTTGAGATAGAAGAAGGCATCTTTGGTGGAGGGGTAGTAGTAACCTTGTAGTGATTTGAGGGTATTGGTGGCATCCTTCAGTGTACCTCCCGTCAGGTAGTAAGCCTCATCGGCGGCGAGGTCATAGTAAAACACAGGAGTGGTGAGCGATACGTCACGGTTGATGAGCCTCACGTTGCCGCCGGGATAGGCCCGCAGCTCGGCGAGTTCGGTGGTGCCGTCGTAGTAAAGCTCGTCACCGTAGACAAACAGGGTGTCACCCTGCTCCATGCGGACATTGTTGAATGCGTTGAGCGACGAAGTGGTCTCGTCGAAGCGGGCGCTGTCGCAGTACATGAACATGTCCCCCTTGCGGAACTGCACGTTGCCTACGAGTATCTGCTCGTCTGACCCGAGATATTTGTCAAGATGGTCGGCATACTCGATGAAGACTTTGTCGGGCTGATGGCGGTCGGCGGTCGGGATGGTGGGGCGTATGACCGTTTTGTGCTGAGAGGACGCGGCGGGAGCCTTGGGAGTGCCTTTCCCGGCAGTCTGGGCCAGCATGGCGGGAAGCGCGATGAATGTCACCGCGGCTAAAGCTAAGAAGGATGCTCTCATCACTTGGACTTGATCCAGCCGGAGTGCTTGAACTCGCAGTCACGCCAGCCGTCCTCGATGCGGACGTAGGTCTCCTTAATTTTTTTCTCCAGCCACTGATCCAGTATCTCCTTCTGGCGAGCTTGCTCATACATACCCTTGATGGCCTGATAGTCGTCCGAGAGATTGGCTTTGTGGCCCTCAATGCGGTTGGTAAGCTTTACGAGCGCCACTATATCGTGGTTGGTTTTGGGATCTTTCATGATGAAAGCATTGGAGATCTCGCCCGGCTGCAGGGAGTTGACCTCCTTGGCCACCTCCTGAGGAAGGTCGCTCATCTCGAAACGGGAGTTGCCGGTCTCGGAGTTGACCATCACGCCGCGGTTGTTGCGGGTGTCCTTGTCGTGGGAAAGATAGCCGACGGCATCCTCGAAAGTGAATTTCTTGTTGACGACTATGTCGGTGCGAAGGGAGTCGAGGCGGGTGACGGCATCGGCCAGATCCTTGTCGGATACCCGGGGACGAAGCAGGATGTGGCGCGTGTTAACGCGATCACCTCGCTTCTCGATGAGCTGGATGATGTGGAAGCCGAATTCGGTCTCGACAATCTTTGATACTTTCTTGGGGTCATTAAGGTTGAAAGCGACGGCGGCATATTCAGGCACGAGCTGTCCACGCCCCATGAAACCGAGTTCGCCGCCACGACCTGCCGAACCCGGATCCTGGGAGTAGAGGATGGCGAGTGTGGAGAACTCGCTTTCACCCCGGGTGACGCGGTCAGCATAGTCGCGCAGACGGGCCTTCACGTTGTCGATCTCTTCACGAGGGATGGCGGGAGCGGCAGTGAGAATCTGTACCTCCACCTGACGGGGAATGTAGGGGATGCTGTCTTCGGGGAGTTTGTTGAAATAGCGTCTCACGTCGGACGGTGTTGTGGCAATGTCCTTGGTGAGGTTGCGCTGCACCTGCTGGACGCGTGAGCGGTTGCCCCACATCTCGCGGAGTGACTCACGAAGTGAGGGGAGTGACTTATTGAAGATCTGCTCAACCTTCTCCTTGGAACCGAGTGAGCTTATATAATAGTTGATCTGCGATTCAACCTGCTGGTTGACCATACCCTCGGAGATCTCCACAGTGTCCATGTCGGCCTGATGGAGGTAGAGCTTCTCGATGGCAATCTGCTCGGGGATTACGCAGTAGGGGTCGCCGTCGATGGGAGTCTTCTCATAGAGCATGCTCTGATATGCGTCCTCAATCTCCGACTTCCAGATGGGCTGGTCGCCCACGACCCATGTCACCTCCTCGGCCACATTGTCCACGGCGGCCATCCCGGCAGTCACGCCGATCGTCACGAGGATGGCTGAAAGTATTATATTTTTGATTTTCACGTTGTTGGGCTTGAAAAGTGTGATAATGTTTTGAATCAATCGCCAAAGTTACGAAAAATCTTTAACTCCACCTTGTTAAAAGGCGTTAAGGTGTAGCATAAGGCCCAAGGTTAAAGAGAAACAGCCGCCCTGAGGTGGGGGCGGCCGTGATGGAGTGGATAGATGGAGGGGTCAGTCGATGAAGCCCCGGCGGTGGAGGTGCTCTTTGACTATGGCGACATTGTCGGCCATCGGGAGGAGGGAGCTGTCGATGGTGAGATCATAGCTTGTGGCGTGACCCCACTCCTTGTCGGTGAAAAAGTTATAGTAGTCGCTGCGCCACTTGTTGATCTTACGCGCCATTGCTTCAGCCTTTTCCGGAGAGATGGCATCGGCGCGATCGGTGATGCGGCGGACGCACTCCTTCATGGGAGCGTGGACAAAAATGTTGGCTACACGGGGATGATGGCGAAGGATATAGTCGGCGCTACGACCCACAACGACAAAGGAGTTTTTCTCGGCTTCGGAGAGGAGAAATTCGCTGATGGCTTTGTAGAGGCCATCGTCGGTGATGGCTCCGGCACCAGTGTAATAACACATCGGAGTGACACCCATGGCGAAAGAAAAGAGGCCGTGGAGAAAAGAGGGGAAACGCTCGTCACGCTCCTCGAAAAACTCCGGATGAACGCCGGCCTTCTTTGCTGCTTCAAGAAGGAGCTCTTTGTCGAAGTATTTGATGCCGAGCTCCTTGGCAAGGGCCTTGCCGAGCTCGCGGCCGCCGCTGCCAAACTGGCGGCCGACTGTTATGACATAAGGTTTCTTTGTGTCTGCCATGAGTAGTGATGGGAGTCCTGTCAGGATGGTAATGGATTTAAATGTGAGCGACGCCGCAGGGGAGATGGCGTTTTGCCCGTTCAAAGTTAAATAAAAAATTTTTTACGGAATGACATTTCGCTAAAAAAACTTTTAGAAAGAGAGTGTCGGCGGAGTCGGACGGGATGGTTGCAGCGACTGAAAAGACTCCTTAAAAGTTTCGTTAAGAAAATTTTGGCGGAATTGTTTGTTAGTTAGGAAAATAAGTTGTAATTTTGCATCGCTTTTGCAGGAAAACTGCCGCCCGACTAAGCTAAATCGTTGAGAGATAGCTGGGTTGGGGCGGATTATGTGTATGTGATGAACTGTGTTTGTCGCTTCACTGAAAGGGATCCTGCGGGGCGAAAACAGACAGATAAAACTTCTAATCACTAAATAAAGTCAAAACAAGAAACTAAGATGCCTACTATTCAGCAATTAGTAAGAAAAGGACGAGTAGCTCTTGAGGACAAGAGCAAATCACCTGCGCTTGACTCATGCCCCCAGCGTCGCGGCGTGTGTGTGCGCGTCTACACCACCACCCCCAAAAAGCCTAACTCGGCTATGCGTAAGGTGGCACGTGTCCGCCTGACCAACGGCAAGGAGGTCAACAGCTACATCCCCGGTGAGGGTCACAACCTGCAGGAGCACTCGATCGTGCTCGTTCGCGGCGGCCGTGTGAAGGATCTCCCCGGTGTGCGCTATCACATCGTTCGCGGTACACTTGATACCAGCGGCGTCAAGGATCGCACCCAGCGTCGTTCAAAGTACGGTGCAAAGCGTCCTAAGGCTGCCAAGAAGTAAGCCCACGCGAGAATAACCGAATCCTTTTCTTCTGACAAAGACAAGAGAATTAAAAACAGAGTATTTCACCCCTCGTTTTTGATTTGACTGGAAGGCTAAATCACAGGTTGAGTAAATGGCATGGCCCTGCGGGCCTCGGCCGTTGAAGATGAAAGATGCAGCAACCAAGCAACCCAAAAACAAAACCAACAAAACACAATGCGTAAAGCAAAGCCTAAGAAGCGGGTCATCCTTCCCGATCCCGTGTTTCACGACGTGAGAGTATCGAAGTTCGTCAACCATCTGATGTATGACGGCAAGAAGAACACTTCGTATACAATTTTCTACACCGCTCTCGATATCGTAAAGAACAAGCTTCCCAATGAGGAGAAGACTCCCCTCGAAATCTGGAAGAAAGCTCTCGAGAACGTCACTCCCCAGGTGGAGGTGAAGTCACGCCGTGTTGGTGGTGCGACATTCCAGGTTCCTACTGAAATCCGCCCCGACCGCAAGGAATCTATCTCGATGAAAAACCTTATCCTCTATGCCCGCCGCCGCGGTGGCAAGACCATGGCCGACAAGCTCGCAGCTGAGATCGTTGACGCTTTCAATGACCAGGGCGGTGCCTTCAAGCGCAAAGAGGATATGCACAAGATGGCTGAGGCCAACCGTGCATTCGCTCACTTCCGTTTCTGATAATCGAATCAATTTAACTCTCATCCTCATCCGGAAGAGAATTTTCACCGAATTCCAACTCAAAACAATTCTGACAATTTAAAATGGCTAAATCAGACGCACATCTTAAATATACCCGCAATATCGGCATTA
>CAZOOY010000061.1:0-11239 GCA_964581555.1 uncultured Staphylococcus sp. | reverse complement strand
CATGGGCACGAGATTGATGAGCGGCATGAGGAAGAGGAAGATGAGGAAGAGGACCACCGAGTGGATGATGCCTGCGACAGGGGTGCGTCCACCATTGGTAATGTTGGTCATGGTACGGGCGATTGCACCGGTGACGGGGATGCCGCCGAAGAAGGGGACAACGATGTTGGCCATGCCCTGGCCGATGAGCTCGGTGTTGGAGTTGGTGTGAGAGCCTGTGACACCATCAGCCACAGTGGCTGAGAGAAGACTCTCGATGGCACCGAGGATGGCGATGGTGAAGGCCGAGGGGAGCAGGCGGTTGATGGTGGCCATGTTCAGCTCAAATCCGTGGGGCTGAGGGATATCGGTGGGGAGAGAACCGAAGCGATCACCGATGGTCTCAACCTCGATGGGGAGGAAGTAGACCGCGGCCGTCACGATGATAATGGCAATGAGAGCGCCCGGGAGGCGGCGGGAGATCTTGGGTGTTAAAATAATGATAAGAAGAGAGACCACGCCGACGAGGAGGGTGGTGAGATGAGTGTGACCGAAATGTGTGATATACATTCCCCATTTGGGCAGGAACTCGCTGGGAACATTCTTGAGCCCGAGACCGAAGAAGTCATTGATCTGGGTGGAGAAGATGGTGAGCGCGATACCTGCGGTGAAACCGACAACGATGGGGTAGGGGATGAACTTGATGACCGTGCCGAGGCGGAAGATACCAAGCGCCACGAGGATAAGACCGGCCATGAAGGTGGCCACGGCGAGACCCTCGAGACCGAAGGTGGAGATAATGTTGTAGACAATCACGATGAAGGCACCTGTGGGACCTCCGATCTGAACCGAGCAACCACCGGCTGCGGAGACGATGAAGCCGCCGATGATGGCGGTGATGAGACCGACCGTGGGGCTGACACCGCTGGCGATACCGAAAGCGATGGCAAGAGGGAGCGCGACGATGCCGACAACAATTCCGGCAACGAGGTCGGACTTGAATTTTTCCATTGAATAATGCTTCAGTGCCGAGATGAGTTTCGGCTTGAAGTCAATCGGACCAGATAAGTTCATAATGTTTTACAATCTCATTTACTTTTAGTTGTACTAATTCACTCAGTCATCTCGACTGTTTGAGGGTGCAAATTTAGTGAAAAAATCTAAAATATCCGGTCGAAATACGTGAAAAGTTTAAAGTAACTGAAAATGGTGATGAAAAATATGCGATTTTACATGAATTAAGATGTCTGGGCAGAGATATTGCCCATGTGGTTGCCTACCTTTGCCGTATAACACTAAAGGTAATACTATTATGACAGCAATCAATCGCACAGATCTCATACAGGTGACGGGTCGCCGGGGCAAATCGACTGTACTGACGATGACGATAAGCGGAGCGTCGTCCATTGATGACGTGTTCCGCCGGGTGAGGTGTTCCACTCCGGATGCAAAGGGTATTATCGCTCTCTCTCTTCGTAACCGCACTCAAGGTTGGACTCAGCAGCACACACTCGTGTTCAGGAATGCACGTAAGGACAATGCCGGTGCTACCAAAGCGAGGACTGAATGGCCGTCACTCTTCGATGACGTGTGAGGAGAGAGGAACCTATTTCTCGGCAAGACCACGATAATGCTCTGATGCATCATGGTCGCCGAGATCAGAGTGGATATCGGCAAGCAGAGTGAAGAGTCGGCGCGCCAATCGCCGGGGGAGTGAGCCGGAATCACCTTTTACGAGATCCTCTACGGCCATGCAGCGCTCAAGGGCATTGACGTTGTCGGCCATCTTGTGATAGGCTTCGGCCATGAGGATGAGGAGCTCCGGGGTCGGTCCGGTGAGATCGAGGATGGTGCGGTAGTCGGCCAGCGCTTTCTCAAAGTCACCCATGCTCATCAATGCGGACGCCCGGCCGCGAAGGGATGGCTCATGAACGGGACAGAGGGATAGGGCCTTGTCAAAATTGGATAAGGCCGGGATGAGAAGTTCGTCCTGAAGACAATCGGCTCCCATTGATGCATATTCCTGAGCCAGTTCGGCAAACTTCTGATTCTGTTCTTCGATCTGTCGCTCAAGATCGGTGATGCGTGAGCGTAGCTTGTCAGCCACCCCAAGCTTTCTCCTTGCGAAGCGCATGAGCAGATCGTCAGAGAAACATGGGCGCACGCGGGATGCCTCGACGAAACGGTCGAAAGCTTCAGAGAGTTTCCCGTCGTCGGCAAGGGTGATGGCATCGCGATAACAGCGGTCGGCATGAGCGTTCTCGATCGCATCCTGAATGAGTGCGGGACTGTTGAAGGTGGAGGAGAACTCGATTATGGACGGGTTGACGAAGACATCGCGGTCAGCGATGGTAGACCTAAGTGTGAGACCGTCGAAGCTGCGGCAGCGGGAAAGAGCCACGTAGGTCTGTCCGCCGGCGAAAGCGCCTCGACCCAGATCAATGACCACATTACTGAATGTGAGGCCCTGGCTTTTATGGATGGTCAGAGCCCACGCCAGCTTGACGGGATACTGCTTAAATGTGCCCAGCACCTCCTCAGTGATCTTCTTGGTCTTGGCGTCATATTTGTAGCGGACATTCTCCCACACTTCCTGATCAATGGTATAGGTGGTGCCGTTTTCAAGAGTGATCTGGACGAGGTCTTTGGCAAGGGCCGTGACTGTGCCGAGGGTTCCGTTGACCCAGCGATGCTCCGGGTCATTCTTGATGAAAACTATCTGAGCGCCCTCTTTGAGGGTAAGTTCAAGATCGGTGGGGAGGGAGTTGTCGGGGAAATCATTCTCGATGACCCCCATGAAAGTATATTCGGGCTTATTGATGGCGTCGATATGGCGCTCGTTGATGTAGTCGACCGTGTCGCGGCGAGACGCCAGAGTCATGGTCATCCTTGTCTCCTGTTCAGGCTGAGAACTCTCGGGGATGACACGGCTGTTGAGAAGAGCTATATCGTCGGGGGTGACACGGCAAGAGCGGATGCGGTCAAGAAGACTGATGAAAGATGTCTCGCTCTGACGGTAGACCTTGCGGAGCTCGATGGGTATGAGACCAATTCCGGAGAAAGCCTCGGCTGAGAAGAAAAATGGATTGGGATAGATCCTGCGAATGACTGGACGCATGTCGGCCGAAACGACGGGCTCGAGCTGGAAAATGTCGCCGACGAGGAGAAGCTGCTTACCGCCGAAGGGTTCGCGACGGTTGCCGGAGAAATGGCGCAGGAGCCTGTCAATGAAGTCGATTGTGTCGGCGCGCACCATCGAGATCTCATCTATGATGATCAGTTCGAGTTCCTTTATGAGCTTTTTGAGCCAACCGGGATATTTCATCCTCTCCGTGAGGCGGAGGGGAGCAAACTCAGGATCATCCTTGAGAACCGGGTAATGGGGGAGGCGGAAGAAAGAGTGGAGGGTCTGGCCGCCGACATTGACGGCAGCAATGCCGGTGGGAGCGAGAACGATCTTCTTCTTGTCCAGATGAGAGGTGATGTAGCGGAGGAATGTGGATTTACCCGTCCCCGCCTTTCCGGTGAGAAAGACGGAACGATTGGTGAACTGCAGCAACTCCAGAGCTTTCTGAAACTCAGGATTATTTATATCAATCTGCTCCTCCGGCTTTTTAACAGCGGGAGGAGCAGACGTTTTCTTTTTGGCCATGAATCAGAACTTGAAGCCTACGGTGAAGACAAGCGAGTTGTTGTGGTCAGTCAGTTCGGCTTTGGGCGCTCTCACGGCATAGTTTTCGAGGTCAACATAGTCAGTGAAAGCATGGTAGTCACTCTGGCGATAACGGTGAACAAAGGCAAAGTCGGCATAGAATGACTTGTATTTGTAGCCGAGACCGGCAGTGATATACTGGGTGGAACGGTCAAGCGTATAGGACGGCTGAGTCTCAGTATCGTCAGGGCCTGAGGTGTAGACGTAGTTCACCTGGCCGGGTGCAGGATCCAGTATTTCCTTCTTGACGGGAGATGACTCGTAGCTATATCCTAAACGGAGGGAGAACTGGGGGGTGAAACGATACTCTGCACCGAGACGGAGGATATTGGTGCCGCGATAGTAGGTCTTGATATCATCGTTCACCTCATAATAATTATTGCCATTCCAGTCTTGAGACTTCATGTCGGAGTAGGCGCGATATTCATAGTCGGCGCTGATGATGGCACGACCTCCGATCACTCCTGCGGCTCCAACCATAAGACGCCATGGAGTGGTGGCTTTGAAATCAAACTCGTCGTAATCAGTGTAGGCATTTCCACGGACAACGTCACCATTCACATAATCGGGCGAGGTGAAATCATAACCTGAACGAGCCTGCGCCTCGTAGGTGAGAGAATAGTAGGTGGGAGTGTGGACAGCGAGACCGAGGCGGAACTCATTGACAGGCTTGAAGATGAGACCGGCCTTGAAGTTGAAGCCGCTTCCGTAGATCCTCTTGTAGTTTTCAAGGTCCATCGAGCCATTGCCTTGGGAATAGGAATGACCGTAGGGGACATTGGCGTCGGTGAGACCTTCGGAATAATAGGCAAACTGCTTGAATTCCACGTCAGTGATGCCAAATCCGATACCCCAGTAGACGGTATTCATGACATTACCACCGAAGTTGATGGAGTACTCGTCGACGTGACCTCTCTCCTCAACGTCAAAGAATCCCACACCAGCGGTGCGGTCGTAATCAAACAGACCGGTGTAGGTGTTGGCACCGTTGGAGACAGGGTTGATGTTATAGGCGTTATACATAAGGATGCTTGACCAGGGGGCATCAGAGGAATAGTAGGGATCATAGTCACCGCCGGCATAAAGGTCGTCGGGATAATAACCGTCCTTGGTGGTGTTATTGGCGACGAAATTGGTATAGGAGGTGCCGAGATTGCCGAGAGTACCCTTGAAGTGACGGTCGAAAGAGGCGACTCGCGAGTATGACGCACCCCAGTTGAAGAAAGGCATTGTCTCGGAGTTGAGACGCACGGCCCCGACATAGCCGAAATTGTTGCAATTGACCTTAGTCTGGCTCATGGATGTGGAGGACCCGGGGACGGATGTCTTGGCATTCATCATGTTGATATCCAGAGTCGCGGATACATCGCTGGAACGGAATACACCGATGCCTGCAGGGTTCTGGTTGAGAGTGGAGACATCGCCGCCAAGAGCGGTGAAAGCTCCGCCCATTGACATGAAGCGTGCGGTGCCGCGCAGATCACCTTGTGAGATGGAGGATACATCGATGGCCGTCTGGGCAACCATCACTGTGGGAAGAGCGAGGAAGATCCCCGCAAGAAGTTTCTTATTCATTCTTTTCAACTGTTAGCAAATTTTGAAGAAGAGATCACAGGGATCAATGACGTCCGCGGCCACCGGAGCTTGAACGACCACCTCCGCCAGAGTATCCGCCACGGCTTCCGGCACTACCACCGTAGGATGGAGTGCGACCGCCATTGGTGTTATAGGAGGGCCGGGAATAGTTGTTGTTATTATTATTGGCCGGGCGTGAGTAAGAGTTGTTGTTGTTGGAAGGACGTGTTCCGGTACCGACCGAAGGACGGGTACCTGTCGAGGGGCGTGCGCCCTGCCCGACAGATGTGCCGGTGCCGACCCCGGGGCGACCTGAAGGACCGTAACCACCGTTGTAATTAAAGCCGGTACCATTGGCTCCCGGATGACGGGTACCTACACCCACAGCCGGGCGTGTGTTATTTCCGGGGCGAGTACCGGCGATATTGCCGGAACCTGGACGATGAATTCCTGCACCCGGATGACGGGGATTGTAAGGTCTGTTCCAACCCCATGACGGACCCCAGCCCCAAGAGGGGCCCCAAGCCCATGAAGGTCCCCATCCCCACGACGGACCCCAACCCCAGGAGGGACCCCAGCCCCATGACCAGTAGGGATCATACCATGAGTTCCAGTACCAAGCCGAGTTCCAGCGCCATCCCGGACTCCAGTAGGGAGAATACCAAGAGTAATAGGAGGGATAGAAATAATCATATCCCCAATAGGATGAGGGGGTGGTCACATAGAGGTTGACTTGTAAAGGATCAGCATAATAAACCTCAACGAGTGAGCGATCATCCGAGGAGCTTACGATCTCCGGATTGTAGAACTGCTCTATGCGGCGAGTGTATGCAAAATCGGTCACTGTGGAGTCGGAGGTGAGGGAGTCAGTTGCAAAAATGCCTCGACGGTTATAATCGTCGACGCTGATGGTACGAGTCCCGTTGACAGTAAAATTATCGGCCGAAGGGTATTCAGCCACTACTACGGCGGGATAGGTATAGGTTTCTGTCTTCTTTGTAGCTTGAACAGCAGGCTTTTTGGGCTCTTTAGATGCATCAAAGTAGATGTCATCGTCATAATATGACTGGGCTACGGCCGTGATCCCGGCAGAAGCAAGGAGAGCCGTAAGTGCCAATGTGATTCGTAAATATTTCATAATCGTCAGAGAGTAAAGATTATCATTTGTAGGTTAGACTCGTTACAGGTTAATCGGTTTAACGTGACGTCAGAGCCTTCTCCTACTTATATTCACAAAAATATATAAAATAACGGGAATGTGCAAGAAATTTTATCTTTTCTATACCTTATGTCCTCTTTTTTAGTTTTGACGGGTTCCTCCACGTGGGGAAGAGAGAAGATGATCCTGTATGCTGAAACGAGAGATGATGGAGCAAGGATGTAGAGAGTGAGAGTCGGATCCGACAGAATAGAGTGTCTCATCATCGATAGATTTCCAGGGGGTGTGGATCTTGAGATGCAGACCGCTTTCTTTCAACTCCGTTCCTGTAAGCCGGGCGATGGAGGGATAGTCATCATAGGGGAGAAGCCCATAAAGATCAGCGGCTGATAAATTGTCTTTGGAGAATGACCGTAGGGGAGGGACGGCAGTAACTGCCGCTCCGGTCAATGAGTGGAGTAAGGCGTGAATTCGTTCACTCAGTGTAGTCGTAGACAGGTCAATGACCTTCTCATTCAATTCTGCAACAGGAAAGAGAGACAGGAAGTAAGGATCGGGTGCAACCTTGGAGAGAGGAATCAGTTCAGCATCAATGGTGTCCCCATTGAACGTAATTTTGGCTGCGTTCTCGCCGTAAGCACCGGGATTTACAAGAAGTGTTCCCGATGGAGTTCGTCCGATGAAGGAGGTGTGGTCATGACCGAAAACTATGAGGTCAAATGCAGGGAAGAGTTGAGAAAACTCTTGCGTCTCATCAAGTCCTGCATGAAATAGACCTATGAGAATATCCGGTTTTTCCCGGGATTGAATCATTTTGATCGTTTCACTCAGGGCATCCCGGGGAGAGAGAATGGCCGGTTGGTCAGGGTAGACGGGAGATTGCCTGGTCAGTATAGCCGTGACGGCAATTTTCATTCCACCGCGTGTCAAAATGACACCAGGGGATAGAGTCGGGTCTTTAATGTTGCAGAGTATCCTGCTGACAGAGTGTGGGGTTAAATTCTCGCCGAAGTCATGATTGCCGGGGGCGACAGCATCGTAGCCAACCCGATCAAACAGTTGCGCCCGGAGATGGTGATACTCCGGGCGAGCTAAGATGCAGGCCTGAGCTGAATCCCGGAGCAGATCACCGCAATCAAGCGCTATGACTTCAGTTGACTCAGCCTTAACGGAGTGAACGAGGGAGCTGAACTGAGCGAGTGAACCTGAAGAGGGTGATGTTGGCCGGGATTCAGAGGGTATGAAACGACCGTGGAGGTCGGAAGTGGCGAGAACTGTCAGCCGTTGACCTAACCGGAGTGCCATCAGGGATTTGGACCGGTATAGAGTGCACGGACTTTACCTACAGGTAGCTCTCCTTCAACCTTAAGAGGAATACGGCGGCTGTCTGCCGAGATCCAGCCCGCGATGGGAGCCGAACTCTGCTGGCCGTTGCGGGTGAATGTGAAGTTGATGTAGTAGCTCGGAACATTTGTGCCGTTGAGATCGACGGATGAACGGCCAAGGAATGTGAATGTGAGTTTTTCCTTCTTTGTGCCGGAAAAGATGTTGACACTTAGACTTTTGCCGGTCTCCATATTATCGAAGTCGAGGGTACGGAGATAAAAGAAGGAACTGAGCATGTCCACCGTCATGCCGTTGGCCTCCAGGTGGATAGTCGAAGAGGTCATAGGTGAAGTAGGGGTGGGGCGCTTGTAACGGATACACTCTGCAGTGAAAGTGTTGCCTGACCGCGTGAAGTCGACGATGTCTTTCTTGTATTTACCCTCCTCGTGAGCGATATAAATATATTTTACAGGATAAAGTCCCTGTTTGGTCATAGTGGTGTAGAGGGTGTCACGAAGCATGTATATACTGTTGGCCCAAGGTGCATTCTCACCATACAGGGCGGCACGGTAATAATCCCCGTCGTTCTGTAAGGTCATGGTGGCATAGCCGGCGACCTTATTAATGAATCCCCACTTATAGATGATGTCATAGGTGAGGGTCTCGTCAACGAGCGAGACGGTTGAAGCCTGCTGGGCTCTCAGCGGCAGGGACGCTGAGAACAACGCGAGCAAAAGAGGGATGAAGAAAAGGCGTTTCATAAATAGTTGCGTTATTTAGTGATGTCCCTACTGTCCGTGCAACTCATCCTCAAGTTCACGGAAGGGGAGAACTGATCTATAGGACTGTTCGATGCGCTTGTTCCTCCAGCATTTCCGGCAAACGGCAATATAGCGACCGTCACCTCCGATTTCAACCTGCTCACCTTCTTCCACAAAGTCGCCGTTGCGGTCGATGCGGGCGTTGATGATAGTCTTTCGACCACATGTGCAGGTGCTCTTGATCTCGTCGATCGAGTCGGCTATCTCGAAAAGTCTTCTCGATCCTTCGAAGAGCCTGCTCTTAAAATCGGTGCGCAAGCCGTAGCATATGATGTTACTGCCGAAGTCGTCCACAACCCGTGCGAGCTGATCGACCTGAGCCGGGGTGAGAAACTGTGCCTCGTCCACAAGAAACCAGTCAATGAGAGACTTGCGCTCGTCGAAAAGCTTACAGGCCATTTCGTAGATGTTGGTGTCATTGTAGATCCAAAGGCATTCGCGCTCAATGCCGATGCGGGAACGGATGACGTTGGTTGCCTCTCGAGTGTCAACGAATGGCTTGAGGCATACATAGTGCATCTTGCGTTCTTCAAAATTGTAGGCGGTTGTCAACAGGAGAGCTGTCTTGGCTGATCCCATTGTGCCGTAACGGAAATAAAGTTTGCCTTTTCTGTACATAATGATGCAAAGATAAGGAATAATTCCGTATCACGACAAATTCACCGTGTGGAGAATCTTGCCGGCCTCTGCCGGCAAGCCGGGTAACACGCTCTATTCCTGACGGGTGAGAGTGTAGTCGATGTCGTTGATTTCTATTTTCATGAGCTGACCCTTGATCTCGACATCGTCAAGATGCATCATGGAAGCATAGCGAGTCATGAGAGCCTGGCGGAGTCCCGTGCTGATGGTTGAGCTCATGGAAGTGCGCAGGGAATCGATACTGATATTTTCAGGCGAAAGAGGGTTGGTGGAAACGGCAACATCCTCAGGGTCGACCATGATGGACAGCGTGGCGGGATCGAGGCGAATGAGGATCTCATCGTCGTCGACTACGGTCCAAGAGCCTGCGATGGTTGATCGGGCTGCCGTAGAGACTTCGATCGGCTCGGCGCCATCACCTATGACCTGAGTAGAGGTAGAGATCATTCCGGCTATCGTCAGCGGTCCGGCGTGAGTGGGGCCCGAGGTACACGTATCGGGCATGAACTCATAGGTGTCAATTACCGATGCGGTAATGGCGGAGTGATCAGTGAAATTTTCAGGTGTGCCAACCCATGTGCCTGCGAGTTGTTTGGCAAGGCGACCCTCACTGTCACATGACCATGCCATCATGCCCATGGCCACTACTCCTAAGATGGGGAGAATGCGTTTCATTTTGTCTCGTTTTAAATGTTTTTAAGGATAGAACACACGACAATGAAAATATGTTGAAGCGGAGAGGAAAAAATCACATCAAATTTTGACAAAGTGGATTTAAGGGAGAAATATCTGAGTGGGAAAGTTGTCACTTAATGGTAAAAATATTAACTTTGCATAATAATCTTATATCTAATTCCATCAGTTGTGTATCAGAAAATCAGTATCCTTTTAACCTTAGGCGCCCTTGCGTTGGGCGCACAGGCTCAGTCAGACGGCCTTACTGACACGTCCAAGAGCAAACATGCCGTCATGGCCAATACCCCACTCGGAGCCGTGAAATGGAACGGCGGTTTCTGGGGCGAACGCTTCAACGTTTACAGCGGCACTTCGCTGCAGAGCATGTGGGACACCTGGAATAACCCCGATGTTTCCCACGGATTCCGTAACTTCGAGATCGCAGCCGGCAGCCAGGAGGGAGAACACTGGGGCCCCCCCTTCCATGACGGTGATATGTATAAATGGCTTGAAGCCGTGGCAGCAGTTTATGCCGTCAACAAAGATCCGGAGCTTGACAAGCTGATGGATAAATTCATCGACCAGGTGGTCAAGGCTCAGCGTGAGGATGGCTACATACACACTCCGGTGATTATCGAAGAACGCAACCGCGGAGTGGATACTCACGCACACCACAAGGAGCAGACCGTCATAGGCACCAAGGTTGGCGGTGAGGACGAGAAGGGCGCATTTGCCAATCGTCTCAACTTCGAGACCTATAATCTCGGCCACCTCATGACCGCAGGTATCACTCACTATCGTGCAACAGGCAAGCGCACACTTCTCGACGCCGCCATCAAGGCCACGGACTTCCTCTGCGGTTTCTATGAAACAGCATCGGCTGAACTTGCCCGCAACGCCATCTGTCCCTCCCACTATATGGGTGTAGTGGAGATGTATCGTGCGACAGGTAATCCCCGATATCTCGATCTTGCAAACAACCTTATTAATATACGTGGTCTCGTGGAAAACGGCACTGACGACAATCAGGACCGTATTCCTTTCCGTGACCAGTATAACGCCATGGGTCACGCCGTGCGCGCCAACTATCTCTATGCCGGTGTTGCAGACCTTTATGCCGAAACCGGCGAGGAGCAGCTCATGAAGAACCTCACATCCATCTGGGATGATATCGTGAACCGCAAGATGTATGTGACCGGCGCATGTGGCGCACTCTATGACGGAACATCACCCGACGGCACCAACTACGAGCCGGACAGCATTCAGAAAGTTCACCAGAGCTACGGCCGTCCTTATCAGCTTCCCAACAGTACTGCCCATAACGAGACTTGTGCCAACATCGGCAATATGCTC
>CAZOOY010000060.1:0-11257 GCA_964581555.1 uncultured Staphylococcus sp. | reverse complement strand
TCAGTTTTTAGAATGCTATCAGGATATCCCTTTGACACATTAAATTAATAACCTGTTTTACCAATCATCCGTGTCAAGGGAATACACTAAAAAATGAACGAGCCTTTAAAGTTCAAAAAATCCAAAGTAAGTGAATCCATCCAGCGTGAGACACTCGATCTCAAATGTCCCTGTTTGACCGTCAAAGAACATTGTCGGCTCTTCGATAGTGACAAAATCACTCCATTCGGTTCCGCTATCATCGGAAATCCTTACCGACATTCCCTCTCCCCAAAATGAAGGATGGAACACAATTTGATTGTTATCAATCTCACATTCCAGGATGACGGCTGTACCTGGCATATGCTTATTCTGAGGTTTGGTCGGAAGTCTTTTATAAACTTTGATTGGAGTCGTCTGTGGATTGTTGTCGGGCTGTTTACCTTCATCTGCGGATGAGAAAATGGAGAGCATCCCGATAATGAGGGAGCAGAAAATACAAATAAGTCTGTTCATAATGGTATACTTTTTGGGGTTGTTTATCATTTGCAAAGTTAGGCCATAACAACCCTACAGGACGAAAAACGCTCCGGAATAAATCTTTTACTTCCTTCTTATAAACACCATATAATAAGCAGGTTACAAGCAGACAAAAATAAAAAATCTTTGCAAGGCGAAAAATTGCTGAAAAAACCTTGATATGAGGGATGGAAAGAGGGTCGGCGACTAACAAACCGCCAACAGCTATCCACGGATAATACAGGGCCAGATTATTTCAACAGACTCAGAATTTCATTAGCCGCCCTACTGTGGAATTTGGCGAGTTTTTCTTTAAGACGGAATTTCCGCCCATAAACAGTATTAGGTTTAGTGCCTACAAAAAGCGCAATTGAGAACGGAGAGAAACCGGCTATTGAAAGGAGCATGAGATGATAGTCATCCTCACTGAGGTTTGTACACTCATCACGGAGTCTGCTGACAGCCTCTCCCGTCAGAGCGTTGATGTCATCCTCAAGGGGGCTGATATTCCTACCACCGGGTCTAAAACCATCAATGAGACTTTTCACATCCTCATAAACCGATGCAGATGCAGATTTCTTTGAATCGGCTTCGTTGAAGGATTTGCATAATGAATCCAGATGACGGTAGCTCGACTTAAGAAAGCCTGTCTGCAAACTGCCGGCATTCTCGAGATCTTTTTTGGCTGCAAGCCTTGCGATCTCTGATTCCTTAAGTTCATGGGTGAGACTGCGGATGATGAGCTGACTCTTCTCTTCCTGAATCTCCATGTTTCTGCGCCTCTCCTCGGACAGAAGTACGGCCTTGCGGTAAAGCAGGATGACAAGAATGAGTACAATGGTCGATACAGCGACCGTCAGCAGGGCATTCCTACGTGTGATATTTTTCTCCCTTACGGCTTGATGCATCTCATCCTTATTGAAGTCATTGATGACTGACGTGAGATTCTGACGTGACATCTCGCAGATGATATTGTTCATAGAGTCCGTGAGTGCAGATAATGTCTCATAGGCTTCCCTATACCGGCCTTCAGAGACGAGATAGTCAAGCGGTCCTACGGCAGTAGACTGGATAGTCCCATATAATGAATCAGCCATCGCACGGTCTCCCATACTGTTGCATATTTCTATTAAAGCGAGCTTCTCTACATCGTTTAAAGAGGAAAGAGACACGGCATCCATCTTCTTGATCATTCCGTAGGCTCTCTCCCTATCTCCAAGAGCCATATTGGATCTGGCAAGGACCGGAATAGGATAGAAATACAGTTTTCTATCGCCGATGCGGGCGGCAATATCCAACGCTTTTGTCGAATATCGTATTGCATCCTCATAACGGTCAGAAAAACAAGAGACATTACCAAGATTATAATCGGCATATCCTATATAGGCTGAATCACCATAGATCTCAAACTCGTCCAGCGCTTTTAAACCATATTCAAAGGATTCTTTCTCAAAGAAAAGATTGTAGAAAATACCACTGATCTGCTGATATGTTTTACCGAGCATACAGTGATCATTCACTTTTAAAAAGGCTTTCTCCGCCTCAAGATAGGCGTGGAGAGCCCTATCGGGCGAGCATTGATTTTCAAGAATCCTTCCATAATAGAACAGCGCTTCACCGAGAGCTGCGTCATCACTGTTGGGCGCATAGAAACTCAGTGCAGGGGAAAGGATGGAATCGGAAGTAAGCTCAATAAAATTTTTGTAGTACGCTCGGGAGAGGAGCAGGCCGTGACGGGCGCGGAGGGAGGGGGAGGTGGTGGTTGAGTCGACGGGTAGGGCCCGGAGCGCCTCGAGAGCGCTGTCGGGATGGACGTCCATCATGGCGTCGATGCGGTCAAGCTCGCGCGCGGTCCGGCGGTCAGACCGCGAGGTGCAGCCCGCCAGGATAAGGAAAAGCAGGATTATTGCAGGGAGTGTTTTCATTCCGTTTGCAAAGATAGTGATTTGCCGCCAAAACCCGGCCATCATGGAGCGCCGACTCTCCGATGATGGACAGGAAAGGCCCGGTGAGAGGGAACAATTTATCTTTCAAGGCAAAAACTAAATAAGAGCGTGAAATGTTGATAAGTATATGAAACTCCCAAGACTTATCTCCAGCATCGCCGTAGTGGCCATAGTGGCTGCATGCGGCCGGGCAGCCTCCACCGAGACCGGTGCCGGCGCCTCGCCCGCCTCTCCCGTCAAGGCTGAGGCTCAGGCCAAGAAGCCTGCCGTCATCAACTGGACCGGCGGACGCATCTCGCCCGATCCCGACCATATCACCGTGATCGATTTTAACGCCAACTGGTGCGGTCCCTGCCGACGCTTCGCCCCCATCTTCCATCAGGTGGCCGAGGAGCTCAACGGGCGCTTACGCTTCATCTCGGTGGATGTCGACAAGACTCCCGAACCCGCCCGTCAGTTTGGCGTCTCCTCCATCCCTCAGATCACCGTCCTGCGTCCCGACGGCACGAGCTATTCAGCCGTCGGCTTCATGGGCTACAACGAATTTCTGGCCTTCATAGACCGCTAAAGGAGAGGCAGCCTCCGAGCTGTCTCAATCCCGCGCACGAATAGAGATAAAAAACATTCCGGTAGGAACGCGTAAAACTATGCGATCCTACCGGAATTATGTTGTTGTATATGAGACAAGCCCGGAGGCTGTCTCTCCTTATTTATGCGAGGGCTGAGGCCAGGGCGTCGTTGGTCTTGTGGACAGCCTCGGCGCTCTTGTGGAAGAGAGCCTTCTCCTCGTCGTTGAGCTCAAACTCTACGATCTTCTCGATGCCGCCGCGGCCGATGATGGCGGGAACACCGATGCAGAGATCCTTCTCGCCATACTCGCCGTCGAGCAGAGCGGAGCAGGAGATGAGCTTCTTCTCGTTGTGGAGCACAGCCTTGACCATCTGGGCTCCTGCCGCACCGGGAGCATACCATGCGGAGGTGCCGAGGAGCTTGGTGAGGGTAGCGCCACCCACCATTGTGTCGGCAGCGACCTTGCCGAGGGTCTCGGCGTCGAGGAACTCGGTGGCAGGCACGCCGCGATAAGCGGCATAGCGGGTGAGGGGGATCATGGTGGTGTCGCCGTGACCGCCGATCACGATGCCCTCAACCTCGGTGGCATTCGCGCCGAGAGCCTGGCTGAGGAAATATCTGAAGCGGGCGCTGTCAAGAGCACCGCCCATACCGATGATGCGGTTCTTGGGCAGACCGCTCACCTTGTGGATGAGATAGGTCATGGTGTCCATGGGGTTGGAGATGCAGATCACGACGGCATCGGGAGAATATTTGAGAAGCTGCTCGGTGACGCTCTTGACGATGCCGGCGTTGACGCCGATGAGCTCCTCGCGGGTCATGCCGGGCTTGCGGGGGATACCGGAGGTGATGACCACGACATCGCTGCCGGCGGTGGCCGAGTAGTCGTTGGTCACGCCGCGGAGCACGGTGGAAGTATTGAGGATCGAGGCGGTCTGCATGATGTCCATAGCCTTACCCTCGCTGACGCCCTCCTTGATGTCGAGGAGCACAACCTCATCAGCTATCGAGCATGTAGTCAGTACATTTGCACAAGTGGCGCCCACGTTGCCGGCGCCTACGACAGTTACCTTTGACATAGTATCTATTGAATTATTAAGTGATGATTATACTTTACAGGACACAAAATTAATGAAAAATTTCCATAATCGGAAAACCCTTCGCCCCAATAATTACGCATTATGCACTCTGAATCGCAATTATGCATTATGCATTATGGATTATGCATTGTAATTATGCATTATGTATTGTAATTATGCATTATGCATTGTAATTATGCATTATGCATTATGCATTGTAATTATGCATTATGCATTATGGATTATGCATTCTAAAAACGCCTCTGACTTTGCGGGCGATGATGATGACATTGCCCGCCGTAATGAGCAGGATGATCCCGAGCCCCACGGCGATCGTCAGCCAGGGCGACGCCCCCTCCACTCCGAGAGTCTCCAGCGAGCTGTGCCAGCGTGAGGAAGCCACGAGCATTACTCCGACGGCTATGACGAGCACGGCCGCATTGACGGCGATCACGAGCATCTGATAGTAGCGGGCCACACGCGCGGGAGTATAGCCCAGCAGCATGAGGTCATGGATCTTGGAGCGATTCTTCTGCAGCAACAGATAGATGCTCAGAAGAAGGATGAAAAATGCAAGCAGACTGATCACCACCCCCACGGCCACCACGATCGAGGTGACGAGCGAGAGGAAGTAAGCGCTCTTTCCGCCCGCATCCTTGTCGCCCGCTATCTCATAGCCATGATCGGCCATATAAGCCATGGCAGCAGGATCGCCCGCCTGACGCAGCCTCACGATGAGACGCGAGGGATCGGATTCATGCGGGAGGGAGGCGTCGGCAAACTCGCGGTTGGCCCACGTCATGAACTCCTCAGGGACGGCGATAGTGTTGAGCCTCGACGAGAACCCCACGATGCGGGCATCTATCCACTCCTGACGCCCCCCGCCGCTCACGGAGATGCGGAGCGGGATGGAGCCGATGAGATCCTCCGAGAGCTGAGGCATGCCGCGCGAGGTGGCAAACCCGAAATTGTAGAGCGTCAGATAATCCTTGGAGATCACGATGGGGAGCGGACGGCGCGAGCCGGGAGTGTAGTCCCAGCCACGGGGAGAGACGTCGAAAAACTCGTCGGGGATTGACTCGAGAAAGAGTGCCGTGGAGAGCGACGAGCCTCCGAAGTCCACACGGGCAGCCACATTGAAGTCGGCCGACGTGAACGCTCCGACAGCCGACGCCCAGGGCTGGGCGGCTATCTCGTCGCGCTCGGCGGCAGTGAAGCGTGTGGCCGACGGATCACCCCCGAAGAGGTCACCCAGTCCGCTCACCTTCTTGGAGATGATGAGATAATCGGAGGAGATGAACGAGTCGGCGTCGGAGGTGACCGAAGTGACGTCGCGATAGAACTGTATGGCCGTCAGGACTATGGTGAGGCCGACGAGATTGGCCAGCGCATAGCCTGCTATCTGCCCGGCGCTGATGTTGCGCCTCAGCAGCCGGCTGATGGGATGAGATGCCATTGCGGGATGACTCAGAGGTTGAGAAGTTTATAATCCTGGAGTGTGAGCTTGTTGCCCACGGAGGTGGCTATGACCGAGGCTGAGCGCGAGGCGGCCTCTTCGGCTATCAGCGTGGCTACGGCGGCATTGTTGCGGGCGTCAAGATGGCTCACCGGTTCGTCGACGAGGAGGAAGTCAAACGGCTGGCAGAGAGCGCGGACTATGGCCACCCTCTGCTGCTGACCTATCGAGAGGATCCCGGCGCGGTCGGCGGCGCGGTCGGCCAGCTCGAGGCGCGAGAGCATCTCCATGATGCGCTCCCGTGAGCAGTAGCCCGTCAGCCGGTTCTTGACATCGATATTCTCCATCACCGTCAGTTCGGGGAAGAGACGCATGTCCTGGGGCAGATAGGCCAGCGCGCGGCATCGCAGCTCACACCAGCGGTCGATCGAGAACTCGCGTGCCGGACGGCCGTCGAAGAGTATCTCCCCATCATAGTCCGTGCGGGCGCCGTAGATGAACGAGCAGAGCGACGACTTCCCCGTGCCGCTCTCGGCCTCGATGATGTAGCTCGAGGGGCGGGTGAAGGAGATCTCCTCCTGCATCCACACCTCCGAGCGGCTCACCGGGGGCTCATGCTCGCTCCCGCGGAACACCCTCGGGAGCACACGCCTCAGCGTGATGCTGTCGATCATAGCAGGGTGAGAAGATTGAGAAGCACATTCCCCTCCGAGCCGGGAAGTGTGAGCTCCACCTGACCCTTCGAGCCGTCAAACTGTGCCTTGAGGTTCACGCCCCAGTTGGGAGCGTCGGGCGAGATGGCCGAGAGGGAATTGATGGAGAAGCTTGCGGCCGCCTCCTTACCCTCGAAGATCGGGGTCAGGGAATTGTTGCGGTTGTTTTCGAACGGGAATGTAGCCACGGCGAAGTAGCCGTCCACATTACCGATGTAGAGGTCGGTGCCATACTGGTGAGGCACCACGATCACTCCGTCACGCTCCGTGCGCCCCGAGAGGCCCGAGGTGAAGAGCATGGTGCGGACCGTCCCCATGAGGGCGTCGATCTTCTCCTGACTCAGATGGGCCATGAGGATGAAGTTCCAGTCCGAGGGCTCGGGATTGGTGAACGCATTCTCACCCGCAGGCGCCGCTGCGAAGAGCACGGTGCCGTCGATACTGTTGAGATAGGGGAGAGCTACGCCCAGGGCGGCGCGCACCTGGAAGTCGTCGGCCAGCATGGCCAGGACGTTGAGGAAATTCCAGTCGAAACGCGGGGTGAGGCCGGCTGCCACAGCCAGCGTGCATGAGGAGGGCACGTAGGAGAGCACGGCAGGATTGACGGGCTGCATCCCCTCCACGCTGACGGCCTCTCCGGTCCCCTTGATCATGGCCACATCGGCCACCAGGCGGGGTCCGTTGGCACTGAGGCTCACCACGCTCCAGTCTGCCTCGAGCAGGGCGTCATGGCCGGGCTTCTCATTCTTTTCCTCAGCGGCACCGCTGCGTCCCACCATCGTGACATATTTCTTATCGCTCAGGGCTTGGGCGAGGGCGTCGATCTTGCCGATTGACTCCCGGCCGGCCTCCTTGAGGATCTTTTTCACGGTCTCGGCGGCTTTGGGGTTCACCTCGAGGAGCCAGATCTGCGAGTCGCCGGCCACTACGCTGATCCTGCGGCTGAGTGTGCCGGTGTGTAGACCCTCGGAGTCCTCGCCCCACTGCAGCCAGGGGCTGTCGATCTCCTTGAGGCGCTCCCAGCTCTCGATGGGGAGTGTGAGAAACGATGTTCCTTCCCAGACGGCGAAGGCCACTGATGAGATATCGGCCGTGCCGGTGGCGTCGAGACGGGCCATGAGGTCGAGCACTCCGCTTGTGTCATCCCCCAGATTGAGATGATTGCTGACTTCGGCCGGGATCTCCGCGCCCGCATCAGTCAGCGTGATGTCGAGATCGGCGCATATCTTCCTGACGTCGGCCATGCCTGCGGCCTCCGATGCGGCAGGGAGAGTGTCGAGGAGTTCTGAACGTTTTGAGCACGAGCACAGTGAGAGCGCTGCGAGCAGAATGGAGAGAAAAAGTTGATTGTGAAACTTCATAGTAGTGTGATCATAATGTGAATCCACCTACAAAGTAAGCAACAATCCTTGAAAAGTCCAAGTTTTCCCCGAAAATTCCACCCTCCCCGGGGGTGTCCCGCCCGCCGCTCCCGTCTGAGCCGGCTCGGAGGCTGTCTCTCCTGAAAATTCATTGAGATTCAAATATTTTGATTACCTTTGCATATATTTTATCAAATCTGACAATCTCTTTCCGCTCATGACCTCTCATATTACACCCGTAAGATTTTTCTCGATAATTTTCGTCCTGTTCATAGCCCTGTCGGGGCGTGACGTTGCCGCGCAGACTCCCAAGGCCGTCGACCTCGGGCTCTCCGTCAAGTGGGCCGACTGCAACCTCGGCGCCACCTCCCCCGAACAGATCGGCGATCCGTATGCCTGGGGAGAGCTTACGAAAAAAGGTGATTTAAGATTTACTTCAGACAACTATGAATGGGTCAAGAATGGCACTATCACCAATTGGGATACTTATATGAAGCACCCATTTTCTGATAAGCTTTGTGACAATGCAAATCTTAGGTTTAGAGTCGGTAATATTTTTGCAAGAGATATTGCCCCGAGATATGATGTTGCCAATTCTGTTTACGGTAAAGGCTGGAGACTACCTACAATCGACGAGTGGGAGGAGTTAATGCGCGATTGCAAATTAACTTGGATTAAAATTGATGGGGATAAGTGTGTGAAAGCTGTATCCAAGAAGAATGGAGCAACCCTTTATCTTCCTGCGACAGGATGGTATGGCAGTGATGATACATTCAAAAGAACCAATAGTAAAAAATCAAAATACCAGGACAAAAGCAAAGGTCTATATTGGTCTTCTACAGTAAAACGCGACCGCAGCCGATCAGAAAAAGAGGATATCTATGTAGCATCATTTTCTTCTACCAACGGTGATTTTGTTCTTACCGGTAGTGCCATATCCTACCCTTGGTCAGGAAATTTTGTCCGGGCTGTCTATGACCCGTCTCTCCTTGACGACAAGGATAATAACAATGACAAGAAGATTGACCCCAACCCCGGCCCCAAGCCCAAGCCTGAGCCGAAACCTGATCCCTCACCGGTGGTCAATACCAATCGTCCCGAGCTGACCTTCATCGGCTGGAGCGAGTCGACCCACTCTCCGAAGATCACCCTCAAAGTGGGCGTGAAGTCAAAGTCGGCCATTACCGTGAGCACAGTCACCGTCAACGGCGAGCAGACCCGCGGCATCAAGGCTGTCAACAACGACGGTTACGACATGATGATCCGCCAGGAGATAACCCTCCGGGAGGGCACCAACACCGTCAAGGTGGAGGTGACCAACGGCGCCGGAACCGCATCAAAGACCGCTCAGGTCTTCTACATGCCCGTCGTCGAGGATGACAAAAAGGAGGTGACGCAGCAGCTCAGAAAGGTGGCCTACGTCGTGGGCAACTCCAACTATCCCGGCAACGAGCTCCCCAATCCCAAGAACGACGCCACCGACATCTCAGCCAAGCTCCGCTCTCTCGGATTCGAGGTCATAACCCTCATCGACGGCACACGCCGTCAGATCGAGGAGGGGATCACCACGTTCTCACGCAAGGCCGCCGATGCCGACGTGGCGATGTTCTTCTACGCCGGCCACGGCATACAGTACAACGGCGCCAACTACCTCATACCCGTGGACGCCGCGCTCCGCTCGGCCAAGGATATCGACTACGAATGTACCGATGTCAACCGTCTGCTGGCCAACATGGAGGAGTCAGGCTGCAAGATGAATATCATAGCCCTCGATGCATGCCGTAATAATCCCTTCGAGCGCGGATGGTATCGCGGTAGCACGTCGAGAGGTCTCTCGGCAATAAACGCCCCCATCGGCACGTTTATCTCCTACGCCACGAGTCCCGGCAGTGTCGCTGCCGACGGCATGACCCGAAACAGTCCTTACACCTCGGCACTGCTCTCGGTGCTCAACGAAAAGGGTCTGCCGATTGAAACAGTGTTCAAGAAAGTCGCCGAACAGGTGTTCGAGACCACTGACCACCGCCAGACTCCTTGGTATTCAAGTTCTCTCTTCAAAGGAGAATTCATATTCAATCCCGCCAAATGAATCTACAGGAGTGGCGGCTTCCAAGCCGTCACACGTAAAGAATCAAAATTGGTTTTATCTCTTTGTATTACATACCTGCATCCTTCGCTATGACGCAACATATCACATTCCCGCGATATTTATCCATATTAATCCTCCTCACCCTGCTTGGTCTGAGCATATCCGCCCAGACTCCCAAGGCTGTCGATCTCGGCCTCTCCGTCAAATGGGCTGACTGCAACCTGGGCGCTACCACTCCTTTGCAGCCGGGTATCCCTGTCGCATGGGGTGAAACCAAATTCCGCAATATTATCGACAATAATTTCACCCCTACGACCTATCACGAAATTACGGGACTGAATATTGATGGATATCAATATACAGGTTATTATGCGGAGAAAGAGCTCATAGACAACAAGAGTGCCAGAAGAACAATTTTTCATGGCAATCTAAGTTCTATCAAAAGAGTCGCATCGATCAAACCTGAGTTTGATGTGGCAACCGTCAACTTAGGTAATGGGTGGCGTCTTCCGACTGCCGAAGAATGGAACGAACTGAAGAAGAATTGTAAGATCGAGTGGATCCCATCCGGAAAGAACGGGTATATAAAAGTCATCGGCCCAAACGGTAATTCCATTACCCTACCTACCACAGGCGGGCATTATGTACCATATAATGACATCAAGAAAAAGAAATCAAATTCAAAAAGTAAATTCAACGATCAGCATGCGACATATTGGTCTTCGGATGTTCAATTGATTGATCGGGATAGGATTGAGCCTGAGCATATACTTCATTTCAATTTTATGAATTCTCCCAAATTTGGTTTTAGTGCTGACATAAGTTGGACAGGAGAACCTTGGGAAGGTCGCTTTGTCCGCGCTGTCTATGATCCCTCTCTTGATGACAACAAGGGTAACAACAACAACGACAAGAAGGTTAACCCCAATCCCGGACCTAAGCCCAAGCCGGATCCATCGCCCGTCGTCAACACCACCCGTCCGGAGCTGACCTTCATCGGCTGGAGCGAATCGACCCACTCTCCCAAAGTCACCCTCAAAGTGGGCGTGAAGTCAAAGTCGGCCATCACCGGGAGCACAGTCACCGTCAACGGCCAGCAGACCCGCGGCATAAAGGCCGTCAACAACGACGGTTACGACATGATGATCCGCCAGGAGATAACCCTCCGGGAGGGAACCAACACCGTCAAGGTTGAGGTGACCAACGGTGCGGGTACCACATCAAAGACCATGCAGGTGTCCTACATGCCTGTTATTAATGACAACAAGGGAGCCATCCCCGAGCTGACCTTCATCGGCTGGAGCGAGTCGACCCACTCTCCGAAAGTCACCCTCAAAGTGGGCGTGAAGTCAAAGTCGGCCATCACCGGGAGCACGGTCACCGTCAACGGCCAGCAAACCCGCGGCATAAAGGCCGTCAACAACGATGGTTACGACATGATGATCCGTCAGGAGATCAATCTCCAGGAGGGAACCAACACCGTCAAGGTTGAGGTGACCAACGGCGCCGGAACCGCATCAAAGACCGCTCAGGTCTTCTACATGC
>CAZOOY010000059.1:0-11470 GCA_964581555.1 uncultured Staphylococcus sp. | reverse complement strand
CAGGTTATTAATTTAATGTGTCAAAGGGATATCCTGATAGCATTCTAAAAACTGATTTTTCAAAGTATTGAACCCTCTATTTGCTCTGTCATCAGCAAAAGTCAAAAAACTAAGTTTCTTATAAATAATTTGCATTGTTTTGTAAATTGATTTAAATTTGCGAAATAATGGCAGCAAACCAAACAAATTGCAATGAAAAAAATTCTATTTTTCATCACAATGGGATAGTAGTTCCAATGGCTATTATCTCGTTAAACCCGGGTTTAATGATAATAATGTATTAGGGTATAATAATCTCAGCTATATTACAGGTGTAAATTAGCATTTATTGACATAATCTTTAAATATATGAACTATCTCACATTAATCTTAACCGGTGGCCTAATCATGGGTCTGGCGGCATGTGGCTCGGACAACGTGCCTGATGTCCCCGGCACTGAGACTGAAGAAATTCAGTTTGCGCAAGGTGATACCTGGGAGGCAATTGAGGCTCTCCCCGAGGCCAGCAAGACTTTTAAGTCGATCTCTCTTTCAGATGCCGAACGCTCGATCCTCTCGGCTCAGAATGAATTCGCACTTGACCTTTTCCGCCATCTTTCGGGCGATATGACTGCTAATTCTCTTCTTTCTCCGGTGAGTCTTTCGCTCGATCTTGGCATGCTGGGCAACGGTGCATCCGGAAAAACTCTGGCCGACATTTCCGCAATGACAGGTCTTTCAGAGGGACAATCGCAGGATGATCTCAATGCGCTGAATCACAAGCTTATGGCGGGACTTGTGAGCGCCGATGAGTCGTCAGATCTCTCGCTCAGCAATTCAATATGGCTGCAAAAGAACTTTGAGGTTGCGAGCGACTTCGTCGAGAAGAACTGCCTGAACTATTATGCAGGAATCTACCGTCGGGATCTCACCATAAATTCCACAATCGCTGAGATGAACTCATGGATCGTGAAAAACACCAAGGGAAAGATACCTGAAATGCTCAGCCGCCCCTTCTCGGACGATACACATCTCACACTTATCAATGCCCTCTTCTTCTACGGGAGTTGGGTTCATTCATTCGACAGAAACCTGACGAGCAAGGCAAAGTTCACCTGTCTTGACGGCACGGAGTCACAAGTGGATATGATGACCTATTCCCGCAACGAGGTGACCTGTGCCACAGGCGAAAAGCTTCGTGCGGTCTATCTCCCTCTGGGCAACGGCGCTTATGAGATGACCTTCTTCCTGCCGCGCGATGGCGTCAGCCTTGCAGAGGCCCGTGAGGCGCTCACCTGTGAAGAGTTTGGACGTCTGGCTGCGGAAAAGAAAGAACAATTTGCGAGCCTGCGGATGCCTCGCTTCGATGTGAGCGGAGAAGTGCGCTTGCGCGATACCCTCAATGAGATGGGATACGGCAACATGTTCACTGGTTCAGCTGACTTCTCGCGTCTCAGTCCCTGGGATGGTCTGTTTGTTGGCGATATCCTCCAGAGATCCATCATAAAGGTTGATGAAGAAGGGGCTACCGGTGCAGCCGCAACCCTTATCGTCATGGACAGCACTTCAGGTCAGGATGACTCGCTGACATTTGACCGCCCGTTCATTTTCTCGGTCACCGAGTGCAGCACGGGTGCCATCCTTTTCATCGGCGATGTCAAGCAGCTCTGAGGCTGTGTCTAAGATCAGGCTTTTAAAGCTATAAGAGTTTTGAAAAAAAGTAAATTGTAGTGACGCATTTCGTTGTGTCACTACAATTTATTGGCTGTCAGTGCCACTTCTTTAATTTAGAGGATCCGCGTTAGAGCCACTGATATTGATAAAAATTGAAATTTTGGGTTTTTGACGAATAAAAATCCCGAAAAAATCCATTTTGCCATGCAGTCTTTCAGGTGATATCTCCTCATTTAAGAAGTAATCCTATAAATATCAAATATCATGATCCGAAAAACATTAATTGTGATTGCGATGTCGCTGAGTCTTGCCGGCTGTTCCTCCGATGGACCGGACAATGGACCGGAGATGCAGGACAGACAAGAAATCGCTCTCAGCCGTAGCCAGCAAGATGCTGTCACCTCCCAACACGAGTTTGCAGTGCGACTGTTTCAGAACGCACGCTCAGAAGGTGGCAACAGCATCCTGTCTCCACTTTCGGCTTCGATGGCCCTCTCCATGGTGGCTAACGGAGCTCAGGGAGCCACTCTCAGTGAGATCAGCACAGCCCTCGGCTTAGAGAACGCTTCGCTGAGCGATATAAATGATCTGAACCGGATCTTGATTGATCGACTTCCGACGGCCGACAACTATACCACACTTAAGCTGCTCAACTCTCTCTGGATCGACAGTAAATACCATCTTTTCGATGACTACCGCTCCTCGCTTGCCGAGTATTATCAGGCTCCCGCAGAGAAGGTGGATCTGTATGAGACAGCCGGAATGGATCGCATCAATAAATGGGTCTCCGAGGCATCGGGAGGAAAGATTAACAGCTTCCTGTCCACGACGCCTGAGGTGGAGGCGGCTGTGATAAACTCGATCTATTTTAAATCGGTCTGGTCAAAACCTTTCATGAAGAACTTGACTAAAAAAGTCTGTTTCAATAATGAAAGCGGCTCGCGTCCGCGCATATACATGATGGGCGGAGCCGAGGGCTGTCCGGCTTTGATCGACGACGGGGTCACGGTGGTGCGCATAAGTTACGGAAACCGGGCATTCCATTTCACAGCTGTTCTACCTCCCGAAAATGTGTCGATCGCTGACTTTATCTCCGGTTTTGATGCCGCTAAGATTGATGAATGGAATAAGTTCCTGGACAGTGATGTTTTTCTGGAGGGATACCATGTCGTGAATGTGAACATGCCCCGATTCTCCACTGTCTCAGACTTCGATCTCATTCCTGCCCTGGAAAAGATGGGAGTAAAGAATCTTTTTAATGGAAACTTGGCCGATCTCTCGAAAATGAGCGAAAACCGGCTTTTCATCAAAATGGTAAAGCAGCGGTCGAGCATCGATGTGGATGAGGATGGAGCAGTGGTGGTTACGGCGACGGAATATGATCCCTCATTAAGTATCGCGCCCGCATTTTATCCCGATGAAGAGGTGACTTTTGATCGCCCCTTCCTCTACTACATAAGCGAGTACAGTACAGGAGCAATACTTTTTATAGGCAACGTCTCTGAATTATGAGATAGATTAAGCAGCTCTGAGGCCGGGTCTTAGACCCGGCTTTTAAGGCTGTAAGAGTTTGAAATCAGGAGTTATTTGAAAACGAAGAGGGTTATAACCCCAGTCCGAGTGAAGCAAATAATCATAGATTTGAGTATGCAGTGGTTTGGAAATAAACAGATATGTGTTTTTTTGATCCTACTCTTAGGACTACAACTAAGTGGTTGTCATAGTGATGAAGAGATCGGTGATAAGGCCATGTTTATCAAGCTGGATTTTGAGGGCGTGAGTCCTGTACTTCCCGGTAATGAAGGTTATTTTATCACTATGGAAGCCGAGGGTGGAACTTTCTCGTTTCGTCCGCAGAAGGGATTCTCCGAAAGTATTGGAGACCGGTTTTTCACAGGAGTAGCTCTTGATTCAGACATCACGGACGCATTTTTCTTAGATGAATGGTGGCCGGGTCGTTATGCTGACTGGGGCTGGGGCAGTGTTGAAGAGGAAGGGGATCTCCATAATTGCCCCGGAATGTGGGATAGAGTGGAAATCGCCCCTAATGAGTCAGGGACACCACGCGTGGTGAGAATCTATCTGGCAGGAGCGGGGTACCCCTCCTATAGTCTCGTCACGGTCTCTCAGAGGGAATAATACGAGCGGACCCGATCGACTCTGTGGTGTGAGTGGCCACGGGATGAACTGAACACGTCTTCCGCCGGGATGGCGGAAATGTGATAATGAAGGATGGGGCCACCCCTTTGCTCGACTGGTCGTGCGAAGGGGTGGCCTGTCGTTGAAGGGGCTTTGCAGGGCGAGGCGGCTCTTATTGCGGGGACGTAAAAATTTTCGTAATTTTGCGATGCCGTTATGATACTGAGAGATCTGTCAGTCACAAATTTCAAGAATATCCCTGAGTGCCGCCTTGAGTTCTCGGGGAAAGTGAACTGTCTGCTCGGCGACAACGGTATGGGGAAGAGCAATCTGCTCGACGCCATCTATTTCCTGAGTTTCTGCAAGAGCTTCTCGGGGGTCAATGACCGCCTGCTGCTGAGACGTGGGGAGGATTTCGCCATTCTGCGCGGCCACTATGAGCGCAAGGGAGTGGACGAGGAGCTCCTCATGGGTTTCTCGGCCGGACGGCGCAAGAGCCTGAAGCGTGGCGGGAAGGAGTATAGCCGCCTGAGCGCTCATATAGGTAGTTTTCCGCTCGTGATGGTGGCACCGCAGGACATTGATCTCATCCGTGAGAGCGGGGAGGAGCGTCGCCGCTGGATGGATATGGTGATCTCGCAGAGCGACGCTCAGTATCTGGACCATCTAATACGCTACGGGAAGGCCCTGGAGCAGCGGAACCGACTGCTGCGCGAGGGTGCCGTGGATCATAACCTCTACGGGGCCGTGGAGCTGATGATGGAGATGAGCGCCGACTATATCCACAGCGTGCGTTCGCGCTGGGTGGAGGAGCTGACCGGGATCTTCGACCGCTATTACAATGCCGTGTCGGGGGGACAGGAGCATGTGGCCCTCTCCTATCAGAGCCATCTCAACGAGCCGGCCGTCACCCTGGGCACTCTGCTGGACCGGGAGCGGAGACATGACGAAATAGTGCGCCACACCTCGGCCGGAATCCACCGCGACGACATAGAGATGACACTGGACGGGATGCCGATGAGGCGCACCGGGAGCCAGGGGCAGTGCAAGACGTTCACGATAGCGCTCAGGCTGGCCCAATATGACTTCCTGAGGCGCACGACAGGGATGAAGCCCATCCTGCTCCTTGACGATATATTCGACAAGCTTGACGCCACGAGGGTGGAGCGGATCATGACTCTGGTGACTGCCGATGAGTTCGGGCAGATCTTCGTCACGGATACCAACCGCACTCATCTTGACGAGATAATGAGCCGGACCGGAGGTGACTACCGGCTATGGAGAGTGAAGAACGGCACATTCACACAGTCATGAAGCGCACTTATCCCAAACATATAGCAGCCATCATCGACGAGGCCATGGACAGGGCCGGACTCACCGACACTCTCAACGAGCAGCGGGCGGCTGCGGCGTGGGCCGACGTGGTGGGGCCGGTGATCAACCGCTACACCATGCGCCGATATGTGGAGCGCGGGGTGCTCCACGTGTATCTCACATCCGCCCCTCTCAAGAACGAACTGAGTTTCAACAAGACGGCTCTCACGGAGGCTATCAACAAGCAGATAGGCTCGGAGACCGTAAAAGATATAATGTTTCATTAGAGAAAGCTATGACAAACCGTTGTGACATATCCACGGTGCCTTTCCGGCATCATATACCCCTGCAGATGAGATTCATCGACATCGATATGCTGGGACATCTCAATAACAGTGTCTACTTCACTTTCATGGATCTCGCAAAGACGCGCTATTTTCAGGCCGTGCTGGGGGATAAGCTTGACTTCGGACGGTTCGGGGTGGTGATCGTGAACGTCAACTGTGATTTCTGCGCGCCTACGTTCTTCGATGATGAGATCGAGTGTGACACCGCCGTAGTGGCGATAGGGGAGAAGAGTCTGACGCTCGAGCAGAGGGTGTTTTCACCCAAGGATGGCGTGGTGAAATGCCGCTGCCGCACGATCATGTCGGGGTTTGACGCAAAGACTCTCACGTCGGTGCCTATCACTGACGAGTGGCGCCAAGCCATAGAGAAATACGAAGGAAGAACTTTCTGATACACACACGGCGCGGATCATGCAGCAATTACCTGAACGGTTTGTGGCCCTGATGGAGAGCATCGGGCTTCCGGAACTCCCGGCGGCGCTCGCTGAGGGCGAGCCGGAGGTGTCGGTGCGCTTCAACCGGAGGAAAAAGCCGGTACATTTCGATGACGGTAAAGAGAGCGTCCCCTGGTGTGAAGATGGAGTCTATCTGTCAGAGCGCCCGAGCTTCACTCTTGACCCGCGATTTCATCAGGGACGCTATTACGTCCAGGAAGCCTCGTCGATGTTCCACGCCCATGTGATGGATTGTCTCACGAGAGGCTCCGATGTCCCTCTCAAAGTCCTTGACGCCTGCGCCGCGCCGGGAGGGAAGACGACCGCGGTGATAGACCATCTCCCCGAGGGATCGGTTATCGTAGCTAACGAATATGTGCCCTCACGGGCTGCCGTGCTGCGCGAAAACATCATCAAGTGGGGCTCGCCGGACGTGATAGTCACACGCGGCGACACATCCTCACTCGGCCGTCTGAAAGGGATGTTTGATGTCATCATCGCCGACGTCCCCTGCTCGGGGGAAGGGATGATGAGAAAAGATCCCGAGGCTGTGGCTCAGTGGAGCCCGGGGCTGGTGGATGAGTGTGCCGGGCGGCAGTGGGAGATCGTCGGTAATCTCTGGCGCGCATTGCGGCCGGGAGGGGTGATGATCTACAGCACCTGCACATTCAACCGCGAGGAAAATGAGGAGATGGTGGAGCGTATCATCTCGGAACTCGGCGGCGAGAGCGTGGAGATCCCGGTGGATCCTTCGTGGAAGATAACCTCCGGATTGTCAACAGACGCTCACTGTTACCGTTTCATCCCCGGACGTACACGCGGCGAGGGTCTGTTCGTGAGCGTGATACGCAAGGATGGAGAAGTGACGGCAAAGGAGAAGAGTCCGGGAGGGAAGAAAAAAAACGGCAAGGAGCGGCCTGTACCTCCGGTGGTGAAGGACTGGATAGCGTCGCCTGACGATTATCTGTTCACGACGGATGGCGAGCGGATCACTGCGTTCCCCTCGCGTCACGCCGGTCTGCTGAAGGCTGTGGCGGCCGAGGTGGACGTGATCCATGAGGGGGTTCCGCTTGCCACGGTGAAAGGTCGCGATCTCATTCCAACACATGCGCTTGCCATGTCCACCGCGCTCGACAAGCAATCGATGGTGACAGCGGAAGTGGACCGGGAGACAGCTCTCCGCTACCTTCACGGCGAGTCGCCGGTTCTCCCGGAAGGCACGCCGCAAGGATATGTCCTTCTGACCTTCGAGGAATCGCCCTTAGGATGGGTCAAGAACCTCGGACGACGCACTAATTCACTCTATCCGCCGCAGTGGCGGATACGCCAAAATATAGACTGAAAAGATGAGAATAGATATACTGACGGTGCTCCCCGAGATGCTGGAGTCGCCTCTTAACTGCTCGATACTGAAACGTGCCCAAGACAAGGGTCTGTGTGAGCTCGTGGTGCATAATCTGCGCGACTACACTGAGAACCGTTACCGCAAGGTGGACGACTATCCCTTTGGCGGTGAGGCGGGAATGGTGATGCAGATAGGGCCCGTCGATCGTGCCATAGAGGCGCTTAAAGCACAGAGAGACTATGACGAGGTGATATTCACGTCGCCCGACGGCGAACGGTTTGACCAGCCTATGGCTAATGCCCTCTCACTGAGCGAAAACCTCATTATCCTCTGCGGTCACTACAAGGGCGTGGACTGGCGCATACGCGAGCACCTCATCACGAAAGAGATCTCGATAGGTGACTATGTGCTGACGGGGGGAGAGATTCCGGCCGTGGTGATAGCCGACGCCATCGTGCGCCTCGTGCCGGGTGTGATAGGTGACGAGCAGAGTGCGTTGAGTGACTCATTTCAGGATAATCTCTTAGCTCCACCGGTCTACACGCGCCCCGCAGAATACAAGGGGTGGCGGGTGCCAGATATCCTTCTTTCGGGCCACGCCGCAAAGATAGACGAGTGGCGTCATGAGCAAGCCCTTGCCCGCACGCGCGCGTTGCGCCCTGATCTTCTTGACGAAAAATGATGCGGTGATGTCAGCTCTGGACCGTCAGTACTTTCAGCGGTCCACGGGCTTGGAGTGAACTCATCGTGGCGGGGAAAAGAAGTGTGTCACCCCTTTGGATCGGGAATTCTTCTCCGGATGTCGTGTCTATGATGGCACCATCCCCTTCCAGACAGATTATGATAGTGAAAGAGTCGCGCGGATGAGCTACGGGAAGCGACTCGTCCTTTTTTACCTCCAGGCGTCTCGCATCGAAGTACTCACACGATGCCAAAATGCCGTCCTTGGTCTTGGAACGGTAGTCCGGAAGCACTGTGAAATCAATGGCCTCGCGAGCCTCGGCTGTGTGGAGCTGGCGCGGCTTGCCATCCTTGTCAAGGCGACCGAAATCATAGATGCGGTAGGTGATATCCGAGGTCTGCTGAATCTCGGCAAGAAGATTGCCGGCGCCGATGGAGTGGATGCGCCCGGCCGGGATGAAGAAGGTATCTCCCGGGAGAGGATGATACTCCGCGATCACGTCCATCACGGTGTGAGATGCCACACGGCTCTCAAATTCCTCGGATGTGACCTTGGTTTTTAATCCCGTATATATTTTTGAGCCGGGTTTTGACTCTATGATATTCCACAACTCCGTCTTTCCTGAGCAGTTGTGTCGCTCACGGGCCAGGCGATCGCCGGGATGAACCTGCACAGAGAGATCCTCCTTGGCGTCAATGAACTTTATGAGCAGAGGAAAGGAGGGAGCGTGACGGCGATAATTGCTCTCGCCCATCAGTTCAGGGCCAAACTTCTCGATCAGGTCGGTAAGAGACATGCCGGCATAAGGGCCGCGGTCTACGACAGAGACGTGGCCCGGCACGGCAGAGATCTCCCAGCTCTCTCCGATAGAGGATGAACCTTCAGTATTCATGCCTTTAAAAGACATGATGCGGTCACCTCCCCATAGGACCGTCTTGAGAAGAGGGGTGAAATGAAATGGCTGATTAAGCATAATGATCGGTTTTCCTGATGATGATGGACGGCTTCCTGACTTAGTTTAAAGCATCTGGAGCGCCGCGAGTTGTTCGAGCACGTCGTGGCGTGACATGGATCGGCGCGATGTCAGCGCTGAGACGAAGTCATGAACCACCGACTGGACTCCGCGGTGTCCGAACACACGGTTGAGATAGGAGTAATTCTTATCAAAAAGGCGGTTGATCTCATCATCTTCAAGCGCGCATGATTCATGACCCTCTTCAGAGGCGATTTCACGAAGGAGGGAGAGGAGGTCATCGGGCACTCCGGTGTGTCGTCCCACCAGATGGCGACACAATACATTGGCCATCAGCATCGAAATGCCGAGATTGTAATTCTTGAGAATCTGATTCCACGCTGTCTTGGCCGATACGCCCGGATTGCCGGCGAAATAAAACTCAGGTGAGAGGGTCACCATCTCATTAGGATCGGCATCGAGATCGACTGATGCCAGCATATCGTCGCCGTCAAGGATGACGAGACTCACAGCCATACCCGTTGCACCATAGGCACGGTCGGATTCAGAGGTATATTTCAGTTGTTTCATATCGTATTAACACACGAGAAGCACTAATTGATTACAAGAATTTTGCAGACGAAATCACCTGCCGATGTGGTTTCGCCCGTGGTGGAGGCCACGACATAGTAGACGCCCGAGCGGACTCTCTCTCCATTCATGTTGCACCCGTCCCACATGGCCAGGCCGCCTTCCGACATCGTCTGGCTGACAGTGTTGAATCCGGCGTCGACGATTTTCACCATCGAGTCAGCCATCAGGCCAGAGATGGTGATGAGACCGGTATAGTCCGGAGTGACGGGGTTGGGATAGGCATACACATCCGAATAGTCAGGCCGGGCCGGTCCGGATGTGGAGGAATATTCAAGAAGACCTGCCAGAGTGCCGATAAAGACGGAATTACTTGCAGGAGAGGGATAGATGGAAGTAATCTGATTGGTGGGGAGGGGAGAGTCGGATGTAGTGTAATGGGCGAGAATTTCATCACCGTTCTCGCTTACGAGGAAGAGACCCGATGCCTCGGTGCCGATCCACTTCCGGTTGGAGTTATCCACGGCGATAGTATTTATTCTGTCGCTGTCGAGCAGATAGTCGGCCAGATTGGTGCCGTCATTGCGTGGGACTTTGACGCGGTTGATGATGAAATCGCCGGAGAGAGCTTTGACAGGATTGGGGATCGAATAGACTCCGGCGGTTGTACCGATCCACACCTGGCCATTGTGATCCTCAGCTATGGAGAGGATAGCTCCCGGATCAAATGAATTGCCGTCTTGATCATAGACATTGGTCCATTCTATATGTCCGCCATTGGATAGATCTGTCGCATCTTTACCTCGATAATAGGCGACAAATCCATAATACTGGCCGTCAAAGGCGAAGGTCACGTCAGACCGGAGGCAGTTGAACACGGTAATATCCTTGAATTTAAGCAGATTGCCGAAATCAGGCATAAGCCAGTCACTTGATTTGGCTGAAGATATCTGACGGCGTTTTGCAGCCGGGAGCATCATGATGGAAGGCTTTGATGCATTAAGTGTAACGAATCCCACCCAAAGATTTCCCTGCGAGTCAAGAGAGAGCCATGACGGGGCCAGGATCCAGTTGCCCATCTTGGTCATAGGGGAGTTGGAGTCGTCGATCAGCGCTATCTGCTCTCCGTCGCGGAAGGCGTAGACTCCTCGGTTTGTGGACGCAACATAGACCACTGAGGGGTCATCAGGATCCTCCACGATAGCCGTCGGTGCGATAACGGTTTCTCCTCCCGAGGTCACAGGCTTGAAAGGAGTGAAATGTCCGTCGCGGCAGAGAGCTGCCTGCATCTCCACGTCGATACGGTCTCCACTACCGATGGGATGAGTGTGCGACTGACCTATGTTAGCCGTATAGAAGCCCACGCCGTCAGCTGTGGGATAAATGCGGCATATGTTTGTCATGGAGATGGCTTCGTCTGAGAGAGACTTGTCACGGCGGACGGTCACTTTGCCATCCTCACCGACGGAATAGTTACCGAGGCCCGTTTCATCGCCTGCCCAAATGGATGAACCGCCGGTCCACGTCGAGAACATGTTGTCGTCAAGCAGCGAAGGCATCGTCTCTTTTTTTACAACCATGCAGTCATCGTTAAGGGTGTATCTCACCGCGGGGGTGGTAGCCGAGAAGAAATAGAATCCCTCTTTATCTTGCTGGATATTCTTCGCTTTCACCTCGGTATTGACTGTCTGTCCGGTCGGGAGAGAGACTCTTCTCAGAGTACCCCACTGGATGACCGGATAATACTCTCCGCTATGGGGAGCTTCGTCCGGAAGAGCCCATGCTTTCACTATGAGACCTTGCGAACCGTTGCCCGCACTCTTGAAATTGTCAAGACGGTTGATGCGCTCGCCGTGGCCGATGTAGTAGATCTTATAGCGGTCACCTTCGAGGTCACCCATGAAGAGTACGATATTGGTTCCGTCAACCGCCAGACACTGGACGGGACGGTTGTAGATACCCGATTCCTTCACTTCGTGAGTCTTTCCGTCATAGATAACGATGCCGAAGGGG
>CAZOOY010000058.1:0-11769 GCA_964581555.1 uncultured Staphylococcus sp. | reverse complement strand
TTAACCTAACTTTTTGTTGACTTTTCTTTGTGATAGTAGCTATATGCCACTGACGCTAAATTCATTGCAAAGGTAAAAATTCTTCAGAATCCGAGAAACACATTTACAGTTAAAATATGAAAATTTTATTTAACAAATTATCAAAATGATAATTCCACTCTACTATTCTCCCTCATGGATAAAAATTTTACCGTAATTTGCCTAAAATCTGTTGGGCCGCTATGGTGATTAATTCATGGAAAGATGCTATATTTGCGACAGACTATTGAACCCGTATGGAAAAGATCTCCGCCACCATCCTGGCCTTTAACGAAGAACGGCGCATCAGTGCCTGTCTGGAGTCGTTGCGCGACATCGCCGACGAGATCATAGTGGTGGACTCGTTTTCAACGGACCGCACCGTAGAGATCTGTAAGGCTCACGGATGTAAGGTGATCAGCCGGGCCTTTGACGGCTTCGGCGCCCAGCGTCAATATGCAACCTCTCTAACCACTCATAGGTTCGTGCTCTCGGTAGATGCCGACGAGGTGATCTCGCCCGCTCTCCGTGAAAGCCTGCTGAAGCTCAAAAAGGACGGGTTCACCCACAGAGTCTACAGTATCTCCCGCCTCAATTTCTACTGCGGCTATCCCGTGAAACATTGCGGATGGTATCCCGACTATCACATAAGACTGTTTGACAAGAGATATGCCAACTGGAATCTTCGGGACGTGGGAGAGAAAGTGATATTCCGCGACTCTGTGAAACCCGAACCGATCGACGGCGACATACTCCACTACAGATGCGACACGCGCGATCAGTTCCGCAATGTCACCCGTACGCATGCCGGCATCAAAGCGAAAGTACTTGCAGGACGTCCTGACCGCATAGCTCCCTTAGCCCCCATGATCAACGGGCTTAAGGCTTTCTTCAATACCTATATCAACGCAGGAGGAATACTCGAAGGGACCCCGGGACGTGAGATTTCACTCGAATCCTATCGCAGCGAGTATCTCGCCTACTCCATCGCCCGCAAACTCAAGAGAAAGAATTAAGAAACCGACACTGCGGCAAGTCGCGACACCCCCGGTGTCATCACTTGATTTCAACTTAATCATTACGTTGAATCACTCACACCTATTCTTAACCTAAAGATTCCTCCCGGAATCCATATGACCATTACACATCTGACCCGTGAAATGATTCACGGGCTAACTATCAATGATTCCTAACGGAATCTACCCGATCCGTCAAACAAGTGTCGTCGAACGGATCAGGGCATCAGTAAACAACTAAGAAATTATTATATCACTCGCCGTTTATGGCTTTGGCGAGGGAGCGGAGGCAGCGATCAACTACCCGGCGTGGTGAGGCGACATTGAAGCGCATATAACCCGAGCCTTCATCGCCAAACATCGCCCCATCGTTGAGCGCCAGATGGGCATTGTCGACAAACAGACTCACGAGCTCATCGTGATTGAGCCCCAGTCCACGGCAATCAAGCCAGACGAGGAAAGATGCCTGAGGTCTCACGGGATGGATCTGCGGTATGTAACGGGCAAAGAAGTCCTCTACAAATGCGATATTATCCTCGATATAGCGGGTGGCGGCGTCAAGCCAGGGCTCGCCGTGCCGATAGGCCGTCTCGGTGGCAATGGTAGCCACAAACGTAGGCTCGGAAAATTCATTGGCCTCCATCCACTTGAAGAATCCTGTGCGCAGAGCGGGATCGGCAATCACGATCCATGAGCTTGAAAGACCGGGGATATTGAATGTCTTAGACGGTGCGCCGAGAGCTATGCCCACTCTCTTGGCAGCCGGGGATGCCTCAAGAAACGGAATGTGGGGACGGCCATAGAGGACGAGGTCGCCGTGGATCTCATCAGATATCACCTTCACACCATATTTCTCAGCCAACTCGGCCACGCGTGCGAGCACCTCGCGCGACCACTGGATACCCACCGGGTTGTGGGGGTTGCAGAGGATCATGGCCACCGGACGCTCCGTGCGGAATTTCTCTTCAAGATCCTCAAGGTCCATCTCATATCCATCGGCAGTGCGACGCAGGGGGGAGGTGACACACCGGCGTCCGTTTCCCTCGATGAGGATTCGGAAGGGATGATAGACGGGAGGCTGGATGAGGATCGAATCACCTGCCTTGGTGAAATAGTTGATGAGGAAACCTATACCTTTCACGACGCCATTGACATAGATGAGCTCCTCGCGCTTCACCTTCCAGTCGTGACGGCGGTCAAGCCAGCCGATGATTGACTCCCAGTAGCTCTCGGGGACGGCCGTGTAGCCGTAGATGGCATGGTTGAAACGGCGTGCAAGCGCAGCAGTTATCTCAGGCGATACGGTAAAGTCCATGTCGGCTATCCAAAGCCCCTCTATGTCGGAGCGGCCGAAGATGGTGGCAAGAGCGTCGGTTTTCATCGCGCCGGTTCCGCGGCGGTCTATCTCGGTGTCAAAATCGTAACAACAGCATTGACTCATGGCAGGCAGATTTTTTTCGTTTGGTTTTCTCTCTGCAAAGGTAATCATTTGCCACGGGCGAGCCAAAAGTGTGTGGTGAAAAAAAGCCGCTTCCGTGCCGAACTCTCACCCCCTAAGGATTGTAATAATATAAAAGGACTTAAAATACAGACACTATGGAAAATCCAATGTTATTCTGGTACATCGTGGTCGGAGCTCTGCTCGTGGCCTTCTTCGTCCGCTTCATCCGCGCCACACGTCATATCTCGCATCATCATGATCGTCTGAGTCATAAGTTCATCGAGATCGGACGTGAGAAAGATATGTTCTACATCCCCGGCGATGCAGACTATGACGATGAATGAACCTCTGATTGACAGTCACCACGTGGAGACCGGCCGCTTTCTGGCCGACTATACCTCATGGCTTTTCGGGAGCGGGGCGACCGTGATCCGGATAAAGAGAAACGTGGAACGCATGTCGCGCACCTTCGGTGTGGAGACATGCGTCACCGTGATGCCTCGCCATGTGGAACTCTCCGTCCAGTTTCCCGATATCGCAGGGCAGAGGGTATTCGTCGCTCCAATTGCTGCCTGTGGCATAAACTTCACCATTAACACCGACCTGAGCCGCCTGAGCTGGAAGATAGCGGACAATCATCTCGATATCACCACCTCACGCCAGCTCTTCAATCATATCATCACCACTCCTCCGGAGGGGAAGCGGTGGATCCCGCTGCTGGCATCGCTGGCCAACGCTTCGTTCTGCCGCCTGTTCGGTGGCGACGCCACTGCGATGCTGGTGGTCTTCACGGCCACACTGCTGGGATTCTGGCTGAAAAACTGGATGATAGGGAGCGGAAAGGACAACAGGCTGACATTCATCTGCTGTGCATTCGTCTCAGCCTCGGTCTGCGCCGGCGCGACCCTCTTCGGCTGGGGTGCGACACCCGAGATCGCCATGGCCACGAGCGTGCTCTATCTCATCCCCGGCGTCCCATACATCAGCGCGGCCAGTGACCTGATTGACCGTCACTATCTCAGTGCGTTCAGCCGTTTCATGGATGCCCTCGTTCTGACGGTGTGTCTCTCGGTGGGGCTCTGCCTCGCGCTGGCCATCTTCAAAATAAATTATTTCTGATCCCTTCGTCACAACATGGATACATCACTGCTCATGAAGATTCTCGAGGACGGCATGTTTGCCGCCATGGCCGCCATCGGCTTCTCAAGCATCAGCCACACACCGTCGCGCATGTACTTCATCTGCGCACTGGCGGCTGCCGTCGGTCACTCGCTGCGCATGATCCTCATGTCTCCCGAGATCCTGGGCATGAACATCATCCCGGCCAGTGCGATCGCCGCGCTGGCAGTAGGGGTCGTGGCCGTCTTCATGGCTCCGATGGTCAAGGCTCCGGCCGAGGCGTGTCTCTTCCCGGCGCTTCTCCCCATGATCCCGGGCATGTATGCCTACCGCACCATCGAGGCTCTCGTCGGGTGTCTGAGCGCTGCGGATCAGGCTGCTTACTCCCACTATTCCTATCTGCTCGGGTTCAATTGCCTCACATGCGTGTTCGTAGTAGTCGCTATGGTGATCGGAGCCAATATCCCGGTCTTCGCCCTCCGACGCATATCTTTCCAGGCCACCCGATGAGAAGGACCGTATTCTTTACCCTATCCTGACGGAATCGGCAAGGATTTCTGCATCGGCGCCGTCGAAATTGGCAAGCAGAAAGATATCCTCAAGAGTCAGACGCACTCCGGTGAGAGTATCGTTGGCCCTTTCATAATCCCATTTTGCCCTGCGGACACCGCCGAAAACAAGCCTGAGTGCCGATCCTGCGTTTGTCGTGAAGTCCATCACTACGCTCCCTGCCTCCTTGTCAAATTCCATACGGTTCACCCTGCCTCCGGCGAGCTCCTCAAGGGTCTCGCGAAGAATGCCGGCCCGTTCAAGGGCGCGGGGATCAAGTCCACCCTCGTAGCGCACGAGATCACCCGTATAGGTCATAGCCTCGTCAAAAGCCCTCAGGACATACTCGCGCTCACCCTCATGAAGGAGTTTGGGATAGGGTGAAGGCTTGAACTCCGTGTGATAATAGAGACTTCCGCGCTGGAGCGGACGGAATGGCACCGGCGCACTCTGGAGCACGCGCAGACGCAACCAGGGTATCGACGAGCGATGCTTGGGCCACTTGCGAAGGTCGTTGCGCGGGTCAACTTCCGTGGCGAAGTCAAGATCAGTCCGCTCGATCTCGAGTTTTCCTATCATCTGCAATACGGGACTGGAAGCATAGAAGAACACAAGATCACCCACCTCAAACTTGAAGTGGGAAAAGGAGGGCCAGTCAAGCGTCTCGCCCGGCACAAGGGCCTCCGACATCCTGAAATGCTCAGGTTTCGTGGTAAATACCCAGTATCTCATATCAGTAGGGTTTATCGCCTCATGACTGCTGCAGAGGAGTCATATGATAGCCGAGCGCATTGAGTTCCATAGCCATGCCTGCGAGGTAGAGCTGATGGAGCGCGCCGATGTAGCACCCGAGAGCGGCTTCTGTCCCTGGCTCGACGTGCTCGTGGCTCAGCAGACCGTAGACACGGGAAGCACATTCGGCAACGAGTTCGGTGATCTTCTCGGCGGCCTCGCCCTTATAGCCGAGCACATCCTCGACCACTGTCTCATCCATGTTGTCGTATCCGCGCTTGTCTCTCAGTGTCTCGTAGATATTCTTCTCGGCGGAATACTTCTCCCAATCGGTGTCCCAATAGAAAGCCATGGCCATGCCGATGAGCATCATCCAGCCCAGGGAGACGACGGGGTAGTCCTTGAATTCACGTGCACCGTCGGGCATATAGCTTCTGACCATCTCTCCCCAGCGCTCCTCCACGTCGGGACACTCGGGGACGTGGGGATCAAGGGCTTCCTTCTTTTGCAGGAAGGCGGTCAGATCTTCACGTACTTTCTCCTCAAATTTTCTTGCGATCTCCTTGCTTTCGTTTTTATCCATAATTATTTGTAATTTTACATCGGTTATTTAAAATTACAACGTCCCCGGCCGTGAAATGGTTGGCAGAACCGACTTACACTCCGGGGCAACAAACATCTAAAAATCGTTAAGCCTGATGGACTGGATAATATCATTTCTGCGTGAACACCCCCTGATACCGCTTTTTCTCACAGTCGGACTGGGTTTCTGGCTCGGGAAACTGAAAATCAAGTCATTCTCCCTCGGCCCGGTAGCGGCTACGCTCGTGGTGGGAGTGATCTTCGGGCAGTGCAAGATAGCTGTTCCCGATATTGTCAAGACCATCTTCTTCCTGTTCTTCCTCTTTTCGACAGGCTACAGCGTCGGGCCGCAGTTTTTCCGCTCAATGCGCGGACCGGGCCTGAGGATGATGGGATTCGCACTTCTCGAGGCGCTGATCTGCGCGGGGCTCGTCATAGCCGCGTCTTACCTGATGGGTTACAGCAAGGGGGTAGCTGCAGGTCTCTTCGCCGGCTCGCAGACCGTCTCGGCTTCACTCGGGCTGCTTCACGATACAGCCGAGGTGCTCCCGCTGGCCGATGATGTCCGCGCTCACCTCATCATGATCATTCCGGCTTGCTATGCGGCCACTTACGTCTTCGGCACCATCGGCACCGCATGGTTTCTCTCGGCCATCGGTCCGCGCATGATGGGAGGACTCGATAAAGTGAGGAAAGAGGTGAGCGATATCGAGCAAGCCATGGATCAATCCTCGTCCGATCCTGGCCCCGGATTCATCGCCGCACGCCGCCCCGTGATCTACAGGGCCTTCGAGGTCACCTCTGATTTCTACGCCTCTCCCCGCACCGCCGCCGAGATAATGGAGATGTATGCCTCGCTGGGGCGCAGGGTCATCGTGGAACGGGCCCGCATCAATGGACGTATCACAGATAATCCCGGAGCGACGGACAAGATCAGCCGGGGCGATGCCGTGGTGCTGGGCGGAAGGAGTGACGACATGGTGGGCCTGCCGGATCTGCCGGGACCTGAAAGCACCGATGCGGAGCTGCTCAACTTCGGCGCCGAGCGTACGCCCGTCACCATAGCCCACGGGAAGGCTGACGGACTCACCGTGGAGCGCCTGCGTGCCGAGCCTTACATGGAGAGAGTGGTGATCGCCGGCATACGCCGCAACGGGCTCCATATCCCCCTGAAACTACAGACGGAATTGCAGGCCGGCGATTCAGTCACTCTCGTTGGCTGGCCGCGCGACGTGGCCGAGGCTGCCTCGGAGATAGGATATGCCGACCGTCAGACGGACCGCACCGACATGGTGTTCATGGGTCTCGGAATAGCTGCGGGGTGCATCATCGGAGCGCTCTCACTTACCATCAAGGGTATACCGATGTCGCTTGGCTACAGCGTCGGCGCCCTCCTCGCCGGGCTCGTGCTCGGCTGGCTGAGGACACGCCACCCGTCGTTCGGCCACATACCATCATCGGCGGTCTGGCTGCTCGACAATCTGGGAGTCAACATGTTTATCGCGGTGCTCGGCATCTCGGCAGGAGGATCGCTCCTGTTAGGACTCTCCGAGGCGGGCGTGACCATCATAGCCGTGGGTGCGGTCCTAACCATTATCGGACTTGTGATCAACATATTTATAGCACGCCGCATCTTCCGCTTTTCCTCCCCCGAGACACTCGGATGTGTGGCCGGTGGGCGCTGCTGCGTTGCGGCAATCGGAGCTATACGCGACAGTCTGCAGAGTGACGTCCCCAACATGGGTTTCACCGTCACCTATGCCGTCGCCAATATCACCCTCGTCTTCTCGAGCCTCCTCGTCCTCTTCCTTATCTGAAATCCACGCTCATCCTCTCACAACCGTAAAGATCATATAGGCCACATAGAGGAGTACAAGCAGGATTCCTGCCGTACGCCCGATAGAGCGGCTGCGATTGAGGTAGGGAAAGAGCCACAGAAGCGCAGAAGCGCCTGCGAGAGTGAAGAAATCGACAAATCCTATCGTATCGGCCTTGAGCGGGATGACCAGCGCACTCAGACCGATCGACAAGAGCGCATTTATCACACATGACCCCACGATATTTCCCAGAGCTATACCACTCGCCCCCTTGAGAGTGGCGGTGACGGAGGTCACAAGATCGGGAAGAGCATTGCCGATAGCCACGACCGTCAGCGCCACCATCCCCTGACTCATTCCTATTTTCAGGGCCAGACCGCTCGCACCGTCCACGACCCAATTGCCGCCCACCACCAGCGCTCCGAGTCCGGCCACAATCATCAGCCACGAAAACCATTGCTTTCCTCTCAGGGTGGCGATATCAGCCTTTATGGCCATTGCCTCCCCTTTCAGAGTATGAGCCGATGAGATTCCGTGAATCTCGGGAGCCTGCGTGGCCTCTGCAACCGTATCGGCCTCCTCAGGAGCCGGAGCCTCCTGTCGGGACGACAGGATCATGAACCACATATAGAACGCAAAGATCATTATGAGCATAATGCCTGACGAGCGGTTGACTACATTATGGGAGGCTCCGTCGAAGAGCACGGTATCACCGGCAATCCACAGCGCGGCGGAAGCAATGAAGAGGATGGGAAGATCCTGAGTGCGCATGATGCGGCTCACCTTGAATGGACGCACCATCCCCATTATTCCCACCACAAGGAGCAGATCGAAGATATTTGACCCGATCACCTCGCCTACGGCAATGGACGGCTTGCCCTGGAACGCTGACTCCACGCAGACCACCATGTCGGGCAGAGTGCTCCCGAGAGCAACCACGGTCAGACCGATTATTAGATTGGAAACCTTGAAACGTCGCGCCACCGAGACGGCGCCGTCGGTGACATAATTAGCTCCGGCAACCAGGAGCAGGAGTCCGAGAACAAGAAAGATGGTATCGTGCAGCATATTAATGAAATTGGTTTTTATTATCAACGTCCATCCCCTACCCTCTGTTCGTCGGGAATAGAAGGAAATATTTATGATACCTGCTCCGTTCTTATCATTTCTTTTTTGTATCTTTACCTCTCAAAGCGAATAGCCATCATTTTAATCCTCCTTTCATCATGCTCCCCACTCCCTATCGAGCTTCCGAAAGCCGCTATGACGGCACCATGAGATACGAACGTTGCGGTGCAAGCGGTCTTCTCCTGCCCCGCATCTCGCTGGGTCTCTGGCACAATTTCGGTGACGTCAATCCTCTATCTGCCAGCCGGGATATGCTTCACTATGCATTTGACAACGGCATCACCTGCTTTGACCTCGCCAATAATTACGGACCCTCCTACGGTTCGGCCGAAGAGACCTTCGGTCGAATAATGCACTCATCCTTCCGGCCCTACCGTGACGAGATGGTGATCACCACCAAAGCCGGACATGACATGTGGCCGGGACCTTACGGCAACTGGGGATCACGCAAACACCTCATGGCATCCCTTGACCAGAGTCTGACCAGAATGGGGCTGGACTATGTGGACATCTTCTACAGCCACCGCTTCGATCCCGAGACACCACTGCAGGAGAGCCTGCAGGCACTCGTCGATATAGTGCGCCGCGGCAAGGCGCTCTACATCGGAATTTCCAAATGGCCACTTGAAGCAGCACGGAAAGCTTACGAATATCTCGCCGCTCATGATGTCCCCTGCATCATATACCAGGGGCGTTACAACATGATGGACCGCAGCGTGGAGCAGAGCGGCATCCTGGATCAGGCAGCGGAAAACGGGGTCGGCTTCACGGCTTTCTCCCCGCTCGCGCAGGGGCTTCTGACCTCCCGCTATCTTCACGGCATCCCTGAAGGGTCGCGGGCCTCACAGGGTCGGTTTCTAAAAGCTGAGACAATTACTCAGGAGACAGTCGCGAAGCTCTCGGCGCTCAACGACCTGGCCTCCCGCCGCGGTCAGACTCTCGCCCAAATGTCGCTTGCATGGTTGCTCAAAGACACGCGTGTGACCTCAGTCATCATCGGCAGCAGCTCCGTCGACCAGATGCGTGACTCCCTGCGTGCGCTGGACAATCTCACCTTCACCCCCGAAGAACTCGCCGAAATCGACAGCATCCTTTTCGGATAGGACTTTGCAGATAGAATCTCTCATATCTTCAGAAGAGGAGTTTATAATCAGTATAGCATCAAGCGAGGGTTTCTCCTGCAATAGGGAGCATGTTTTCAACTATTATAAATTTCTTTATCTTTCTTTCATAATCTGAAGGTGCAGCCGATCTGTTAGTAGTATAGAAAACTTAATCTAACAGAATACTATTATGAAAGAAGACAAGAAAGCGTATTACGTAAACATGATCGAGGCCACCGACGGAAAGATGGCCGAAGTGCTGAATTTCAACTTTGGTGGTCATCATGACATCGCCAAAATGGTGGAAAAGGCCAAGGCTCTTGGTTTCGCGAAGGATAAGCACACCAAGGAATTTGTCCTTGCGATGCGATTCATGCATCATGTGATCAAGAAGAATTCCGACAATCCCATCTTCGCACAGTTTGCACCCCAGTTTGAGACATTCAAGCAGGAGATCAAAAGCAAGCTCGGTTGTAATTGCGGATGCAGCAAGTAAAAGCTTCTAAACGAAATCTAAAGGATGTGCCTTTCACCATGAGGGCGCATCCTTTTTTAGGCTCCGGATAAATCACACATAGGGCAGAAGTCCCACATCTAACAAAAAAATCAGCCACTTAGTTTGTCGCTAAATGACTGATATTTTATCTGTTAAATGCTTTTGACTTTATCGCTTTACTCTGCATAAAGGTTTTCCTCCTTCTGGGGAATATAATGATCGACCAATCTGCTGATTTTTTTCAAATCAGGTTTCTTGTCGGCATAGTCGATCAGTGTTCCGATCGGGTAGAGATCAGGATCGGAAGCTGACTGGAAATCAGCAGCATCTTCCGAATAGTCACCATCCTCCACCGCATCGGCTTCAATGGCATAGTCGCTGAAGGCAATAGCGCGCTCAGCATCTCTGTGGCGTTCAATGCCTACGAGAAGAGTGGTCGGGATTACGCTTAACTGCGGGTCTTCTCCCCAAAATCCGGGATTATCGATGACTTCCGCAACTTTTGCGGCAATAATGTCAGAAAGTTCTTTTCTTGTCATAGTAATGGTTTTTTCTTCCATAACGCATCAGTCAATGAAATAGTTCTCTTTCTATCTTCCATTCAACTAATGGATAGAGAGGTAATAGGTATCTGTTTTAGTTGACACATCAACCATTTGGCATGTTTCGATGTTAATATTTCAGCAAGAAAAAAAAATACATCAAAATACGTAATCTCCTATGAAAGAGGATCAGGATAAAGCTTTTATGCCCATTAAAATAAAAGGTAAGACTGTCAAGAACCGCTTCATCCGAAGTGCTGTCAATGATCATCTTGGGAATGTGGATGGAACTGTGAGCGACGCAGAAGTCGAAATGTATGACACACTCGGTCGTGGAGATATAGGAGTGGTGATCACCGGACATATGAGCGTCAGTCCATCTCTTGAATATAGAGCCGATATCGCACAACTTTCTATTGGGGATGATGATAAGATTCAAGGGTTAAAACGCATTGCCGACAAAATTCACGAATATGGCTCACTGGCAATAGCCCAAATTTCATTGGCCGGTCCGAAAGGATTGACTCCGTTTGACTTTAATGAATTGTCTACCGGGCAGATGGAAGAGATCCGTGATTGGTTTATCAATGCCGCTATACGTGCTCAAAAAGCGGGATTTGATGGAGTGCAGATTCATATTGCCCATTGGTATTTTCTCCAGGCGGTTGCCACTACAGATCTGAATCACCGGACCGACCGCTACGGCGGGTCTTTGGAGAACATTATCCGGCTGCCTCGAGAGATCGTCGAGGGGATTGTGTCAGCTTGTGGAAAAGATTTCATCATAATGGCCAAAATGAATGCCCATAACACCTCGGAGGGAGTGGATGATTATGGGATATTGGTTGGCTACGTCAGGGAATTGGTTGATGCAGGATTGGATTTAGTAGAAGTAAGCGGAAGAGATTTTACTCAAAAAGGCCGGAAAGATCAATTATACTATCTGGATGCGGTCAAAGAACTTCGGAAGAATTTCCCCGATTTACTCCTGTCCCCCGTCGGTGGAATCTATACCAAGGAGAGCATAGACACAGCTCTGGAGATCTCTGATTTTGTTTCGTTCGGACGAGCTTTGCTTACGCAACCTGATTTTATCGTGCAACTTAAGAATGGTGTGAGCGACCATTCCCGATGTCTGCATTGCAATAAGTGCTTCGAGATTTTCGCCACCAAATATGAAAGGTGTGTCTACGGGCCGGTGAATCCTAAACTGGTTGAAACTTTCA
>CAZOOY010000057.1:0-11792 GCA_964581555.1 uncultured Staphylococcus sp. | reverse complement strand
GCTTCGGCACTCGAGCAGCCTACCCCCCGGAAATGGACGAGCAGCCCATCGGCCGGAAACTCCGGCACACTCCGGTATACATGGCCTTGCAACCCATAAGACGTGCGGCATGCTGTGTCGCCACAGCACCCGGTGGGCTCTTACCCCACCTTTTCACCATCACCCCCGGCCCGAAGGCGGAGGCTGTCATTCTCTGTCACGTTACTCTGCCGTCACCGACAGCTCCCAGTTAAAGAGTATGGTGCTCTGTGTTGCCCGGACTTTCCTCTTGCCGCTCTGAGTCGGCAAGCGACACGACCGTCCTGCTACCGGAAGACAAAATTACGACAATTTTTTGGAAACGACTCCATTTTGTGCTATTTTTACATCATGATTTTCGCCGAAGTCCTACTCCCTGTTCCCATCATGGGGACGTTCACCTATCGTGTTCCCGCCGACATGGAGCCGTCACTCCGTGTGGGCCATCGCGTCATCGTGAACTTCGGCCGAAAGAAATCCTACACGGGAATAGTGGCTGCACTAACCCCCGTCGAGCCGCAGGGCTACGAGGTGAAGGATATCGTCATGAAGATAGACGACGAGCCTATAGTCCGCCATCCGCAAATGAAGTTTTGGCAGTGGGTGGCCGACTATTACCTCTGCACCCCGGGCGAGGTGATGAAAGCCGCTCTTCCCGCCGGACTCAAGATAGAGAGCGAGACGTTCATTTCCCCCGTGGCCGGCTGGGAAGAAGATCCTGCCGACCGCTTGTCGGTCAGAGAGACGGCTATACTTGAGGCTCTCCTCGCTACCGGAGAGAAGAAGGTGTCACTCGGCGCACTCGCACGTAAGACCGGACTAACCACTGTCGGACCTGCCGTCAACTCCCTCCTCGCCCGTGGTGCTGTGATGATTTCCGAGAATCTTGTGGAGCGCTATCATCCTCGCAAGGAGACCTATGTGGAGCTCGCTTGCGGGCGTGGCGACAGCGCCCGACTGCATGAGATATTTGACTCCGTGAAGCAAGGTACTCAGCAGGAGAAGGCTCTCCTTACACTCATCGAACTCTCCGGATTCATGAAGCAGGCTGTCGAGAAGCCTCTTGAGGTGACGCGCACGCAACTCATGGAGAAATCAGGAGTCACCAGCACTGTTATCGCCGCCATGGCCAAGAAGGGGATAGTGAGCACCTACAAACGAGAGATCGGGCGCTTCAGTTTCACAGGAAATGTCAGCGGACGGTTACCGGATCTCACTCCTGCGCAGAGCGACGCCCTGGCTGAAATCCACCGATCCTGGCTCGACCATCCTGTCACACTGCTCCACGGCGTTACCTCCAGTGGTAAAACCGAGCTGTATATACACCTGATCGACACTGCATTGCGCAACGGCAGACAGGCTCTCTTCCTCGTCCCCGAGATCGCACTTACCACCCAACTCACCGCGCGCTTGCAGAAAGTGTTCGGCGACAAGGTGCTGATCTATCACTCCAAGTTTTCAGATAGTGAGCGTGTGGAGGTATGGCATAGGATGCTGCGCAGCTCCGAGCCGTGTGTGGTCATAGGGGCTCGCTCGAGCGTCTTCCTCCCATTCGCATCGCTCGGTCTTGTCATCGTGGACGAGGAGCATGAGGCAGCCTACAAACAGCAGGATCCGGCTCCGCGCTATAATGCCCGCGACGCTGCCATCGTGCTCGCCTCCATGCATGGCGCAAAGACCCTGCTCGGGAGCGCTACGCCCGCTGTCGAGACCTATCGCAAGGCATTGGACGGCCGTTTCGGACTTGTCAGTCTCACCGAGCGTTTCGGAGGGATGGCCCTCCCGAAGATGGAGCTTGTGGACATGACTACCGCCCGAAAGAAGGGGGAGGTGACGGGGATATTCTCGGCCACCACTCGCCGGCTGGTCAATCAGGCGGTGGCTGACGGTCACCAGGCCATCCTGTTCCTCAACCGTCGAGGCTATGCCCCTGTGGCGAGATGCAAGCAGTGTGGCTATGTCCCAAAGTGTGACAAGTGTGATGTCTCCCTCACGTATCACCGCCGCTTCGACAAGCTCGTCTGCCACTATTGCGGCACACCTTATCCTGTTCCGGAGGTTTGTCCTGCCTGCAAGGAGCCTGCCATCGAGGTGCTCGGCTACGGCACGGAGCGTATCGAGGAGGAGGTCGAGGGCTTTTTCCCCGATATCCCCATGCTGAGGATGGATCTTGACACTACCCGCAGCAAGGATAGTTATGACAGGATCATAGATGATTTCTCGGAGGGGAAGGCCCGGATTCTTGTCGGGACGCAGATGGTCTCGAAAGGTCTTGACTTCGCCAACGTCACAGTGGTTGGTGTCGTGAATGCCGATGCCATCATCAATTTTCCCGACTTCCGGTCGGCCGAACGCGCCTTCAACATGATAGAGCAGGTGGCGGGTCGTGCCGGGCGAAAGAACGGCGAGGGCACCGTGGCCATACAGACATATTCACCTTCTCATCCACTCTTTCCTTTCCTCCTGACCCATGACTACAAGGGTTTTTATGAGTATGAGATAGCCGAGCGGGAACACTATTGCTACCCGCCCTTCTCGAGGGTGATATATATTTATGTGAAACACAAGGATGCCTCTCAGGTTGCTGTGATAGCTTCCGAGATGGCGACACGTCTGCGCAGACTGTTAGGCAACAGGGTAAACGGTCCTGAGGAGCCGACAGTCGCGAGGGTTCAGACTCTCTATATCAGACGTATAATGCTAAAGATAGAGACCAATGCCTCGATCTCTAAAGTCAAAGAGCTTCTGCGAAGTGTGAGGGTAGAGATGGCGGGAGCCGGACTGCTTTCAGGAGCAACGATCTACTGTGACGTGGATCCAATGTAGCGCGCGGCAGACGGGGACGGCCAGAAACGCTCCCGCCGTATTGGCAGCAGCATCCCAGATGTCATTACCTGTCCGCCCTATGTCCATGGCATATTGCAGCCATTCCACGAGCAGGCCGAACATGGCGCTGCATAGTGCCGTCAGGATGGCTCCTCTCATCTGGAGCGGATGGTCCCAGCGCCAACGGTCATAGATATATGTCCCGGTGAGGCCGCCGAACATCATGAAGTGGGCTATCTTGTCAGCACCGGGGAATAAAGGAAGATCCTCCTCCCCGAAAGGTTGGGGGAGGAGGGTGAGATAAAGTATGAGGACAATCACGGCCAGCGTGGGCTGATAGGCCGGAATTTCTCTCAGTTTAAGCATTTTCTTGAATTATCGTGCTGCCCAGAGCTCATTGGTTGCGGCAAGTGCACGGTAGGCCATCAGACCTTCGTCCGTAAGCTCTACCTCGGTCATTTTGCCATCTGTTCCGGGCATCATCACGTGGGTCTCGTCGATGATGGTCATGAAATCCATTGACTCGCCTCCGGGGAGAACGACTGACCATGTCTGGCTGGGGATGTCAAAGTCAAGACGCACCTCTGTACCGTCGTTTTCGGAAGTGATGGTGTAGCCCTTACCGTCGCAGACCACCATGTAGCGGCCGTCATGGCCATCGATCACTTTCTTTCCGCATGCCATGGGATTGCTTCCGCTCCAGAACTCTATGGAGTTGATCACCAGGATATCCGCGAGAGCTGAGACCTCATAGACAGGGAGAATCCAGAAGCCTACGAACACGAGCTCGTTGACAATCTTGTTTCCTACGGTCTTGTTCCAGGCGAGAAGTTTGTTAGTGAGGGCAAAGCTACCGATACAGGAGGTAGAGACCATCGAGCCGGCAAGCATGGCTGACATCGCTAAGGTGAGATATTTCTTTTTCATTGTTTTCAGGATTATGATTGGGGATGGAATATTGTCGGAAGATCGGAGCCGGAGCTCATGCCTTGGTCTTGGCCCGGGCATAATAGGCGTAGACGCGGTTCACATAGTCAAACGTCTCTCGCCCGCGGGAATAGCCGAATTTCACTACCGGGTCCTTGTAGAACTTGGGATTGGATTTCCAGAGGATCGCTTTGGCCACGTTGTCATCCCATTTCGCGGGATTCAGTCTATGTTTCTTAGCCAGGGCCATGGCGTCGCGCACATGCCCGAGACCTGAATTATAGGCAGCGAGGACAAACTTCTTGCGCTCGGCATCGTCGGGCACATCGGGGGTTAGCTGCTTGTCGAGATCATTGAGAAGCTTGAGAGCTGTCTCTACGGCCACATCGTTCTTCATTACGGATTGTGCCGTCTGGCCATACCCTTTGGCTGTGCGGGGCATGATCTGCATCAGGCCGCGGGCGCCTGCCCACGAGACTGCCGTAGAATCAAAACGACTCTCCACGAACGCCTGCGAAGCAAGAAGTTTCCAATCCCAGTTATAATCGGCGGCATACTTCTTGAAGATATGGTCAAATGGCGACACTCTTCCGCCCGTGATATTGAAACGGTCATTGCCCGGTTCATTCTTGCTCATCTCGAAGTATCGCTTCAACAGCTGAGCCTGTTCGCTGCGGTGGGTGTCCTGATTAAGCCAGGCATCGATGCTGTCTCCGAGCCATTTGCGGTCAGGTGCCACGGCCCACCCCGAGCGCTGCTCGAAACTGAGAGGGAGCGTGATGTCGAGATCGGAATAATAAGTCTTGTTGATGCGCGCTATGTCGCTGTCAACAACGGTGAGAGGAATCTCGCCGTCGCTCACCATTGCTATGAGATCCTCGGTGATGAGAGTGTCACGGTTCACTTTGTGGACTCTGATACCTCCTCCGAGCTCTTCGTTGAGGTTGTTGATGCGGGCCTCATACTTTGAGTCTGCTTCTACATATACGTCCTTACCGACGAGATCGGTGACGTCAGTGATAAGTTCCGCTTCCCCCTTGCGCGGCTGCACGAGCACCTGGGTCGTGATGTTTTCCGGTCCGCAGGCCACGACTTTCTCCTTATACTCTGCTGTAATGGGGACCTCGTAGGCTATGAGGTCCACCAGTCCCGAGTCAAGCAGCTCGATGGCGCGGGAGAGCGAGGGGGCGATGTCAAATTTGAGCACCATGTCCTTGTCAACGGCAAGAGCCGTGACGAGTTCATAGTCGTAGCCCATCTCCTGACCGCGGTAGATGAAATATGACTGCGGACTGTAGAGTGTGGCCACACGTAAAGTGTCGGGCCAGCGATGCTCCCCATTGCTGTCATCCGAAGCTGTTGAATTGCCTGTGCTTCCCTTGCAGTCCACGAGGGTCAGCAAAGGGAGCAGCATAAGGATGAGGAGTGTAAGTAGCGGATATCTCTTCATGTGAGTGGGATGGATCAGTATTCAAATGTCCCGCCCTCGCTGATGATGGTGAGGCGGTTGGCGGGAGCTTCCTCCACGCGGCCTACGATACGGGCCGGGATACCGAAGCTCTCCGAAATGGAGATGACTTCTGCGGCATGCTCGGGCGCCACGTAGATCTCCATCCGGTGGCCCATATTGAACACCTTGTACATCTCGCTCCAAGGGGTGCCGCTCTCCTCGCGGATGAGGGCGAATAGAGGAGGAACAGGGAAGAGGTTGTCCTTGATGACATGTTTTCCCTCCACGAAGTGCATCACCTTGGTCTGGGCTCCTCCGGTGCAATGGATCATGCCGTCGATGGCGGGACGCATCTCCGTCAGGAGCTTCTTGATCACCGGGGCATAGGTGCGTGTGGGGGAGAGAACGAGCTGGCCGGCAGTGAGGCCTGTACCTTCAATCTCCTCCGTGAGTTTACGTGATCCGGAGTAAACGAGATCTTCAGGCACGGCGGCATCGAATGTCTCGGGATATTTCTCTGCAAGATACTTGGCGAAGACATCATGACGGGCCGAGGTGAGACCGTTGCTACCCATACCCCCGTTATAACGGTCCTCGTAGGTGGCCTGTCCGAACGATGCAAGGCCGACGATCACATCTCCAGCCTTGATATTGGCATTGTTGATGACGTCAGCCCGGCGCATGCGGCAGGTCACGGTTGAATCAACGATAATGGTGCGGACGAGATCACCCACGTCGGCAGTCTCACCGCCGGTTGAATAGATACCTACGCCCATGTCGCGCAGTGTGGCGAGTAGCTCCTCCGTTCCGTTGATGATGGCGGAGATTACTTCTCCCGGAATAAGGTTTTTGTTGCGGCCGATGGTCGAGGAGACAAGGATATTGTCGGTGGCTCCCACGCAGAGGAGGTCGTCAGTATTCATTACGATTGCGTCCTGAGCTATTCCTTTCCAGACGCTCAGATCACCTGTCTCGCGCCAGTAGGCATACGCGAGTGATGATTTCGTACCGGCACCATCGGCGTGCATGATATTGCACATCTCGGGGTCGCCGCCGAGAATATCGGGAATTATCTTACAGAAGGCGTGGGGATAGAGCCCCTTGTCAACGTTCTTGATCGCATTATGGACATCCTCTTTGGAGGCTGAGACTCCGCGGAGGTTATATCTCCTGTCTTCACTCATGATTCTGATAGTTGAAAATATATCCGCAAAGTTAAGCAATTCCTCCAAATTTATCAAACGGGAATGGAGAGGAGTCGCGTATCGGCGTGGAAAAGCAGGCGATGTGCAAGCGTCGGTGAGAACAGTCGCGCGAAAATGTTGCGCTTGCGGGTACCCACCACGATCATATCCACCGGATGCTCGGCCGAGATGCGGTCATAGTCATCAAGAGGATTGCTGAGTGAGAGAGGTGAGAGCGAGAAGCGGTAGGCCGGATAGTGCTCCTTGCAGTAAGTGAGGAGATTGGAGGCACCCTGAGCTGCCCCTTTCTCCGGAAGATTCACGATCGTAATGTTCAGAGGGATCTCAGGCATCAGGCGATAGAGTGCGTCGAGCGTGAGGATATCATCCTGTGTCGAGGTGGCGAAGAACACCGTGTGGAGTGTCTGATCAGTACGATAGGGGGTGACATTTTCCGGAACGGTCAGGACTGTGACACGACAGGAATCGAGGACTTCGCCGGTGACGCTACCGAACAGGTGGCGGCTCGTCTGGTCGGTGCCGTTGGTCCCCATTACTATCAGGATAGGATGATGTTCGGAGGCATAGTTGGCTATGGTCTCTTCCGGGAGCCCTTCCAGTGTCTCCGAGTCATAGCGGGCCGCAGGGATCACTCCACTCTTGATTTTTTCAAGGATTTTTCCCTCGAATTCCTTCATGGAACGGGCTGCGATAGCCGAGATCTCTTTCTCCATCATCACATCCTCAGCCACGTCGGTTCCCGGCTCGAAGTCGAGAGTATCGGAAAGCTGCATCGCCGCGCGGGCTGAGTAAGTGGGGTCGATATAGGAATGCAGTAGATGGACCGTGGCGTTGTGGAGCGCGGCAAGGCGGAAGGCTGCCAGTGTGGCCCGGAAAGAACAGTCAGAGAAATCCACGGGCACGAGTATCGTCTGGCCAGGTTTCTTTTCCTCGAGAACTTCGGGAGAGAAAATCTCTACGTTTTCCACTATGCGCAGGGCGTATGGGAGATCACTCTCGGCAATTCTCACTCTAACACCTGAAGAGACCGAGGGAGAAGTGAGGTTGACATTCTGCAGAACGGTCTTCACTCCATGTGACTCCAGAAGGGATTTCATGCGATGGGCACGGTCGAAGGTGTGGATGGCTAAAGTGATGAGGCGGGTCTCTGACATAAGTTTGGGAAATTGATGTTATTATCTCTAAAACGTCAAAAGAGTGGAAAAGTTACTTGTGCAAAGTCCTTTTCCACTCTTTCGGATTCTTTATATGAGGCCCGGGGGAGGACAGACACCTCGCCGGAGAGCCTGAGGGAAGATGAGATCAGTCCTCCTTGCGGTTGCCCTGGATGATCTCTATTGCCATATCATAGATAGTGGTGTCGTCAAGGACCACGATACCTCCGTTGGGACCCGGCTCGATGTGGACGCCGCAATTCTTGCCGAATTCATAGTTTGTGCCGCCGAAATAGTTGCGCACAGTCTGGGGAGTCACGTTGAGACGATCGGCGATCAGAGTGATGGAGCCGTCGGGCAGACTGTCTTTGATGCGACGCAGATCATTGAAGCTGATAGTTTTTGTCATGGTGGTATCGGGTTTTATGGTTTGACTTATGTTAAGTAGTCTCTGCGGTGCTGACAACCTCTGTCAGTCATTTACCGCGTCACTAAGTTAGCCTTTAATTTCCTTTCGGACAAATTTAAGTAGAAAAAAGATTTATGTTTTATAACATGTTTTTCTTCTTTGGCTACCTTAGTTGACTGATAGACTGTGATTATGCTTCGCCGTCAAGACGGACGGCGTCATCATCGGCCACGATGTTGGGCTCCTCAAGTCCGTAGTGGTGACGGGTATTGAGCACTTTAAGGCAGATGGCACATACGAGGGCCAGGATGCCGAGGCCGGCAAACATCAGCATGGGATTGGTGTAATCATACTGAGTCGGATCTGTCACGCCGGGATTGCTTGCTTCAAGTATCTTGCCGAAAAGGATGGGGATAGCGAACAGACCGATGTTCTGCACCCAGAAGATGAGGGAGTAGGCACTTCCGAGATAACGGGCATCCATTACCTTGGGCACAGAGGGCCACAGTGCAGCCGGAACGAGAGAGAAGGAGATACCCAATATAATAATGGTGGTGAGCGCCAGCCCGCGGCTCGGATTGACAGGGAGCCAGAGAGCGAAGATGAGGTGACATCCGATCAGAAGGATGGAACCGAGGATGAGCATGGTGGCGCCACGACCGATCTTGTCAAGGAAAAGACCCAGCGGAGGGGTGAGGCAGAGTGCTCCGATGGGGAACCAGCGCAGCAGGTCGGCGGCCTCTGTCTCCGAAATGTGGAGGTTGCACTGAAGCATGTTGGTACCGAAACGCTGGAAGGGGAAGATGGCGGAGTAGTAGAGCACGCAGAGAAGAGCGATGATCCAGAAGAGGCGGCTGGTGAGAAGATTTTTCACGTCGCTGAGCTTGAACTCCTCTTCGCTCCCTTCTTCAGCCTCGCCGGCCTGACGGTCAAGACGGGCATCCATGATATCAAACACGGAGAAAGAGATGAGACCGATGAGCAGCAACACCGTACAGAAGGCAACCGGGGGAACAACCGAAGGATTTCCCTGACCCATCCAGTCGGCCAGACGGGGCGAGAGGGAGAGCACTGCGAACACGCCGAGACGGGCTATAGCCATCTCCACGCCCATTGCGAGTGCCATCTCCTTGCCTTTGAACCACTTTGCGATCGCTTTGGAGACGGTGATACCGGCCATCTCACAGCCGCAGCCGAAAATGGTGAAGCCGAGTGCAGCGAGCTTGGCACTGCCCGGCATCTCTGTCCACCATGAACTCAGCCATGAGTCAAATGCTGTCCCTGCGAAGAGAGGGCTGATGGCATAAAGTTTGATGCACGCGCCAAGAAACATCACGGATGCCGAGAGAGTACCTGTGAAGCGGACGCCCATCTTGTCGAGGATGATTCCGGCCACGATGAGGAAGCCGAACACGTTGAGCATATATTCTGCTCCGGCGTAATAGCCGAAAGCCTCGGGCGACCATCCAAGCTGAGTCTGCACCAGCGACTGGAGGGGTGACATAACATCGACAAACATGTAGCCGAAGAACATCATGGAGGCGATAAGGATCAGGGCAATCCATCTGACCCACCATTTGTCGGACAGCAGCCTGTGGGCTGCAGCGGTAGTTTTTTCCATTTTCTGTGATTATACGATTGATTTTCTATTCAGTCAGCAAAGTTAGTGAAAAATCGCCTTACTCAGGCCATGGTATGTTAAAAATCATCTATCTATGTCGAGAAGAGGCTTTGCTTGCGATAGATTGTATTGTTGCGCTTACAGACCGAACGAAGTCAGATCGTGCTCGTTAGCGGGATAGATGAATGTATAGATGATGGCTGGGGCGGAGTCGGAAGAAAATGTGACATCACCTGGCTTCTTGACGTTGCGCCCCGGAGTGTCGTCCATGCGTCCCGGAAGGCCCGACTGCCAATAGATGCCATATCCTTTATCGGCTACCACGCAGGGCACCGCAAGTGTGTTGCCCAGTTCGGCAAGAGTCCCGATTAGATTCCTGTCGCTTCCGTGGGTGGTGAGTCTCTGTGCACCCGAACGTCCAACCTGAAAATCCTGACGAACGCTGTAACGTGAGGATCCATCCACTGGAGTGAGGGATGACGTGCGGTGCTGCTCGGCCATGATGAGATTTCCGTCATGACCCCAGAAGGAGACATTTCCATCTTTCTCATTGATGGCAACATAATAGTTTCCGGTGTCGATCTTTGATTTACCTTTCTCGGCCACTCTATTTAATTCGGTCACTGTGGATGTCGGGCGAGTTCCTTCATAGGATCCGACATATTTTATCACCTGGACTCTGTCTGGCGAGCAGACAACAACTTCAGTAGTGACCGAATCGAGAGTGATTTTGGCTCCTGAAGCTGTGGGTATCACTTGTGAAGTCGCGCTCAGTACCGATACAAGCGTAAGCAGGAAGAGCATAGTTATTTTTTTCATGATATTTTCAGAAAGAGATTAAATGATGAATGTAAAAAATGGAGAATTAACAGTGTGCTAATTCTCCATTTCGTACTATTTTATCTAATAGGGATCAGTCGATCTTGTAGGCTGCGAGTTCAGCGGGCTCGAAAGCGTCAATGAACTCGGAGTGCTTCGTCACTTCTGCCTGAGCGAGGTTGGAATAAACCTCGGCTGAGCGCTTGAACGAATCGTTGCGGTCAGCGTCAAGAAGAAGGAGGTAGCTCATGATGATCACGCCGGCCATCTCCACGAGGCGACGTGCCATGAAGTCACCGTAGGCGGCATCCTCAACTGAGGTTACCTTTTCAACGGCCTTGGCGTAGACTTCGGTCATGGCGGCGAGTTTCTCCTTGAGAGCAGCGAGCTCGGGCTTGGTATCTACGGCCTGGTACTCACGGATGAGGTTGAGGTATGTGCCGGTGGTGACGTGGCGGATGGCAGCTACGACCTGAAGCTGAGTTGTACCCTCATAGATGGAGGTGATACGGGCATCACGATAGAGGCGTTCGCAAGCGTAATCCTTCATGAAGCCTGAACCGCCATGGATCTGGATACAGTCATAGGCGTTCTGGTTGCAATACTCGCTACCCATACCCTTGGCAAGAGGAGTGAGGGCGTCGGCCAGGCGGGAGTAGCGCTTGGACTCCTTGCGCTCGTCGGGTGTGAGTGTACGCTCTTTGGCGATATCGTCATAGATCTTATAGACATCCACGAAGCGTGCGCACTCGTAGAGGAGCGAGCGGGAAGCGTCCAGACGAGCCTTCATGACTGAAAGCATCTCATATACGGCGGGGAACTCGATGATGGCCTTGCCGAACTGCTTGCGGTCACGGGCATAAGAGAGAGCCTCGCGATAAGCGAGCTCGCTGACACCCACGCTCTGGGCGGCGATGCCGAGACGGGCACCGTTCATAAGAGCCATCACATACTTGATGAGGCCCATGCGACGGCTACCGCAGAGGACAGCTTTTGCATCCTTGTAGGTAAGCTCGCAGGTGGGAGAGCCTTTGATACCCATCTTGTTTTCGATACGACGGACATTGACACCGCCGTCACGCTTGTCATAGATGAACATGGAGAGACCACGGCCATCCTTTGTGCCGGCCTCAGAGCGGGCGAGCACGAGGTGGATATCGGAGTCACCGTTGGTGATGAAGCGTTTCACGCCATTGAGACGCCAGGTGCCGTCGGGCTGCTCGGTGGCCTTGAGCATTACGCTCTGGAGGTCGGAACCGGCATCGGGCTCGGTGAGGTCCATTGACATGGTCTCGCCCTGACATACGCGGGTGATGAACTTCTCTTTCTGCTCCTCGTCGGCAAACTCATAGATGGTCTCGGC
>CAZOOY010000056.1:0-11969 GCA_964581555.1 uncultured Staphylococcus sp. | reverse complement strand
AGGCGGCCGAACGGTCCACCTTGGAGGGATCCTTGCCCGAGAAGGCTCCGCCGCCGTGGGCTCCGCGACCGCCGTAGGTGTCGACGATGATCTTGCGTCCGGTCAGACCGGTGTCGCCGTGAGGGCCTCCGATCACAAATTTACCGGTGGGATTGACCAGCAGCTTGTAGCCGTCGATCAGCGCGGCCACATCAGCAGGGAGCTGAGCCTTGACGCGGGGGATGAGCACCTCGCGGACATCACGCTCGATGATGCGCCTCATCTCCTCGTCGGCTTCGGCCTGAGTCTTACCCTCGCCGGGGAGGATGAACTCGTCGTGCTGGGTGGAGAGGACAATGGTGTCCACTCGCAGCGGGCGATTCTCCTCGTCATATTCCACCGTCACCTGGCTCTTGGAGTCGGGACGCAGATAAGTGACCTGTTTGCCGTCACGCTCATAGGTCATCTCCTTCCCCTCGCGGCGGATGGCTGCGAGCTCGCGGAGCAGACGATGGGAAAGATCGAGAGTGAGAGGCATATAGTCGGGAGTCTCGGCGCAAGCGTAGCCGAACATCATGCCCTGGTCGCCCGCACCCTGGCTCTCAGCCTCCTCACCCCCCACACCACGGTTGATGTCGGCGCTCTGCTCGTGAAGAGCCGAGAAGACGCCGCAGGCCTGCCCGTCAAACTTGAGTTCACTACGGTCGTAGCCGATGTTGCAGATCACCTCGCGGGTGACATCCATGAGATCTATATAGGCGTTACTCTTGACCTCGCCCGCGATGATCACCTGGCCGGTGGTTACGAGCGTCTCGCAGGCGACCTTGGATGACGGATCGCGAGCGAGAAACTCGTCGAGAACGGCATCCGAGATCTGGTCGGCCACCTTGTCGGGATGGCCTTCCGACACTGATTCTGAAGTAAAGAGATAGGTTTTCATTATCGTAAAGGTATAAAAAAATATCGAAACAGGTGTCTGATCTAAAAGATGGTCGACACGGCTGCCTCAACATTTCCCATCTCCACCGCCGGGCCATAGATGACACGGAGTCATCCTGGGGGCGGAGGGATGTAACCTCTAAAAAACCTGTGAATACCTCGGCCTCGGCAGGGCGTTGACCAAGGGCAGTTTTAGCATTTTTTGAAGTGGTTGCAAGCAGCCAAATTTGTCCACTTATCTTTCGATGGTGCAAAGGTAGACATTTTCTCCGAAATGACCAAAAAAATTTAATCCCCTCAACTTCACGGGAACCCTGACGAAGGACGCCTGCTTGCATGGCTCGGGAATTTTGAGTAAATTTGGCCTTTCAAATTATTAACTTTCATTCCCATACCATGAAGCTAAACCTTTTCCGCCCGCTTGCCATCGGCATTGCCGCCCTCCTGGCGAGCCAGCTAACCGCAGGGGCCGAGACCTCACCCTACGCGAGTCTCTACACTGACCTTCCTATCGACCTCAAGCCTGTAACACCCCCCACCATCCCCTCCTACGAAGTGAAGATCACGGAGTTTGGCGGAGTCAATGACGGCGTGACCCTCAACACCGAAGCTTTCGCCAAGGCCATGGCACATCTGGCTTCAAAGGGTGGAGGCCATCTCATCGTGCCCGAAGGGATCTGGTACACCGGTCCCATCAGCTTTGAGAATAATGTGGACCTCCACCTCGAGAGAGGCGCACTCGTGCTCTTCAGCGAGGATCTGAGTGATTATCCCGTGGTCAATTCCGACTGGGAAGGGCTGACAACCTACCGCGCACTCTCACCCCTGACCGCCCGCGAGCGACACGACATATCCATCACAGGCGAAGGCACCTTCAACGCCAACGGGCAGAAGTGGCGTCCCGTCAAGAGAATGAAACTCACCGAAGGACAATGGCGGTCACTGCTAAAGACAGGATGCACCAACAGCAAGGGTGACGTCTGGTTTCCCAACGAGCGCATCCGCGATATCTATCAGAATGTCAAGCTCCAGCAGACCATCCACCGCGGCGACCGCGGTCTGGCCGAATATGCCCACGACTTCCTCCGTCCCGTGCTACTATCTTTCATCCGTTGCCGCAACGTGATGCTCCAGGGCGTGACCTTCGAGAACTCTCCGGCCTGGAACCTCCACCCGCTGATCTGCGAGAATGTCATCATCGACAATGTCAACGTGCGCAATCCCTGGTTTGCCCAGAACGGCGACGGCATCGACATCGAGTCATGTACCAACGTGCTCCTCACCCGCAGCAGCTTTGACGTGGGCGACGACGCCATCTGCATCAAGTCGGGCAAGGACAAGGATGGTCGTGACCGCGGCATCCCCTCCTCAAATATCCTTATTGACGGCTGCACGGTCTATCATGGCCACGGAGGATTCGTGATCGGCTCCGAGATGTCGGGCGGAGCAAAGGATATCGTGGTGAAAAACTGCGTGTTCATCGGCACTGACGTAGGTCTCCGCTTCAAGTCGACCCGCGGCCGCGGCGGCGTGGTGGAGAATATCTACATAGACGACGTGAAGATGACCGACATTCCCGGCGAGGCTCTGATCTTTGACCTCTACTATGGCCTCAATCACGGCGCACCCGTGCCCCCCGCCAACAATGAGACACCCGTGTTCCGCAACATCTATATCAACGATGTCACCTGCCGCCAGGCCGGACGCGTGGCTCTCTTCAACGGACTGCCTGAAATGCCTATGAAGAATGTCGTGATCAGCAACTCGCTCTTCCGCGGCAACAAGGGTATCGAGCTCAACCATGTGGACGGGCTGACTCTGCGCAATGTCCGTATCATCACCCCGGGCGAACAGATCACAAAGGGTGAAGGCGTGAAAGACGTCACGATCACAGAATAAGAGTCACTCTAAATCACAGCAAACCGCCCGGAGAAGTTTCACAAATGACTTCTCCGGGCGGATTTTTTTATTTTCTATGAGAATGATCAGCGCACGAGGATCTTGCGGACAGTCGCGCCGGCCTTGACAATATAGAGACCGGAGGAGACAGGCAGGGAAACCACATCGCCCGATGATAAGGCCGAAGCCACGGTGCGACCAAGAAGATCAGTCACAATGACACGCTCGCCGGAGCCAAGTCCATAGACTTCGACCACACCTTCGGAAGTACGGATCGCCACACCGTCGGCAACCTCTACCCCGGAGAGACCGGACTCCTCAGGGAGCGTGACGCTGACGGGATCTGATGTGATGGCGTTGAGTTCACCGTCGGTGGCATCCACCGTATAATAATATGTCGTACCGGGGGTGAGATTCTCCACAGTGTGGGTTGAGGCGGTCCCCACGGGACGCTTCTCGTAACCCTCGAGATAGACCCTCTCGTAGGGCTCGTGACACTCCACATGGATATCGTCGATGTAGAGCTGACCGTAAGAAGTGCCGCGGACAAAGTCAAACCTGAGAGCCATCGTTCCGGCAGGGAAACGGTCGAAGTTCACGCGCTCTCCTCCGCTCTTCTTGCTGAGATCGAAATCCTTTACCTTGACCCACTCGTCGTCAACGAGAGCAAAGAGGCGAATGCAGTTCTCGACATCCACCTTGGTGGCGAGATGCCAGAAACTGAGCGAAGCAACCGGGAGCGTGAAGACAGGCGAAGTGAGCATATGGCCATTCTTTGTGAATCCAAGTGCAGGGAAGCCGTCTCCGCTGTAGTTTTCGTTCGGCGAGAAGGTAGGATCGAAATTAATCGTCCACCCCTCGGGGATCGTGCGGTCGTCGAAATCGCAGCCGGCAGTAAGCACCTCGGGAGTATAGAGAGTGTAGACCGTGAGAAGATGCTCGGTAGCACGGTCGAGCACCTCCCAGGAGGCCGTGAAGGATGTGGAGGTGACATCCTCGGCAGGAAGTGCCTTGACCTTGAGCAGCTCGAGAGAGAGTATGCGGGTGCGGACAGTCAGCGGCTCGGAGCTCTCGCCAAACTGCCAGTCATTGCCGATATAGACCCGGCATGTGTACTCAGTGTCAGGCTGCAGACCCGTGAATTCATAGTCGGTGGCCGTGCCGGTGATGATATGATCATAACCGCGAAGGGGGGTCTCAGATCCTGCCTCATAAAGCGAGACGGCATAACGCGCACCGTCAACCGGCTCCCAGGCCACGCGGAAGGATGTGTGCATCACATCAGTAGCCTCAATGAACGAGGTGGTGGGGAATTCCTGATCGACAGCACCGCCACAGACCTTGAAAGTGATCAGTCCCTCGGGGGTCTCGGTGATCTCCGTAATGGGGAGGGCAAGCACCTCGCCGCTCCATGTGGCCATGGAGGGGTGGGTATCGTCGGTAAATTCCGTGACGCCTTGCGTGCCGGGGAAGCTATCGCCTCCACGGGTATATCTCGACTTGGTTCCGTCAGCCTCCACGATATCGACATACTGGTGATTGATGGTGTTGTTAACCGCATTCGCGCCCCATATGGAGGGAACGTAGTGGATATGCCAGACGAGCATACCGTGGCCGGGGATATAGGTATCCCACCCGGTCTGCTGACGGTTTTCCAGCAGGAAGTATTCATTCTCGGACGAGGTGCGGATCACTCCGGCGACATTGGCCGATATAGGCTCGAGCTCCACGGAGAGGGGACCCGAGATCTCTCTCGGAGTCATCCACCCGAGCGCAGCACGCTCGAAAGCGCCGTAGAGCGGAGGAGTGTGGCCGTTGTTGTTATAGGGACCATAGTCGAGCACCGACCAGGCGTCGGGTGTAAAAGCCGAACTTCCGTTGGTGGCATAGAGATCGGGAAGGCCCATGACGTGGGAAAACTCATGGATGAACGTACCCACACCGTCGGCACTGAAGCCCACGAGCTCGTTGGAGCAGGCATAGCGGTTGGCTATCACGCCGTCAAACTCAAAGGTTCCTCTTCCGCCATCCTCAAGCTCCCAGGAATGGGGCCAGACGGTGTCATCGCCACCTCCGGTAGCCTCACCTTTTCCGGCATAGAAGACAAAGACATTGTCGATATAGCCATCATGGTCGCGGTCATACTGGCTGAAATCCACCTCATCATCGAGGATTCGGCAGGCGTCGGTGACCATCTGCCAGGCATATTCGTCATTGCCGTATCGGTCATTACCGCCATAATAAGAGCGGGGATAAGGGAGCTCTACAGGACCGTAGACATCAAATTCAGGGAGAAATTTTCCCTCTGAGCACTCCTCGAAGTAGTCGCGGGCCGATCCGGTGGCGCCGTTCTGCGAGAACCCGGGCTCATTGAGCAGGCCTGAAAAATACATGTGAGCGTCCGGAGTGGTCATCTTCACGTCAGTATAGTTGACCAGGAGCACCAGAGCCTTCTGCTCGCCCATGGACGGGAAGTCGGATCCCGGGAGCAAGCCAGGGAGTCGGGCGGGAAGTTCACCCTCAGACTGAACGGAAGCCTGAGAACGCTTGACAGAAGCCTTGGTCATACCGGAAGCGATGGCTGCCTCACGCCGACGAGCCATGGCGCCTATCATCAGCTCCTTATCCACCCCTTTGAGGAAGCGGGTGGCAGCTTCAGGACGGGTGGCGGCAGGGGTAGCCTTGATACCGCTGCTGACGGGAACGCCGGCTGCATCGAGATCGGCGTAATAGAAATTGCGTCCGGCCGTTGTGAGCAGATAGCCGTCCTCCGAAAGATAGTAATGGGAAAACTCATCTCCGATGAGGCGGACCTGAATCTCCGATCCGTCAGCCTGAGTCATGGTCATGAGTCCCGGCTTGGCGGGCACTGCCGATGCTCCGAGAGCACACAGTGACGCCAGAGAGGAGAGAATAATATGTTTAAAAGTCATAATGCCGGTTTATTCAAGTGGTTTCAACTTACAAAGTTACGAAAATTTTTCAAAACTGACAATGCCTCAATTTATAATATCTTATACATGCTAAAACTACCATGCCGGGATGTTTCTCCTTTTATCCGGCTATGTGTCTTGCCACATTCACGGACTTGCATTATTTTTGTATTCAAAATACTACAAAATGACACTAAAGAAAAAGCCCTCAATATATATTTTGATTATACTGATGTGTACTTGTCTGAACATTTCAGCCCAAACGCTCAAGTCATATTCAGGTCAGTACGAGAATGTTAATCCCGACAAAGCGCTTGATCCCGGCATCGCCAGCTACACCTACAAGGAGGGAGCCGGGAAAAGAATATATCATGGCCAATTCTCTTACTCCGACAAAGATCAAACATTGAAGGGTAATTTTGTGGATGACAAGCAGGTCGGGACATGGATTTACACTGTAAAGACCCGGTTCACAGCCAAGAATAACTACTACTCCGGCAAACGCGTCATATCCGTGACGTATAAGAACGGTATCCCCGACGGACCGTTTTCAATATCCTTGGTGGATTCAAAGACCGGACTCACTAAAGCTTACATCCGCGGGGAATTTGTCAACGGGAGATTGGCGGGTGACCTGAAGGCCGACTTGAACACAGGATTATTTGATGGTCACCGATTCGATTCTTCATTTGATCTCCCCTACATCAATCTCATGTCAGGTGCATTTGACGATTCCGGCAAGCCGGCGAATATCTGGAAGGTATATAGCCCGACATGTGAAATAATTGAGCGATACGATCCAACCGGCGGGGTGAAAGTTTCAACAACAAATCCGTCCACAGGTGAGACTATTGACGATGAACGACCCGCCTACATGCCCAATATTATTCTTGAAGCTGCCAATTACGCCCTGCGCTCCACGAGAATGAGAAGCAGCGAAATAATCCAACTTTCGCCTTTTGATCTTCCACGACCCGACGACGCGGCTTCAAAACAAAAAGAAGAGGAAGTCAACAGGCGATTGAGAAAGATATTTGGCTCCAAAAGCTCCGAATAGGCAAAATTAGAGCGACAGCCTGACGCCGGATTATCTCATGGACTGCATTTCGACGAGGCGGGTGTAGTAGCCGTTGAGGGCGAGGAGTTCCTCATGAGTGCCGCGCTCGACGATCTCACCTTCATGAAGCACGCATATCTGAGAGGCGTTGCGGATGGTGGAGAGACGGTGGGCGATGACGATGGTGGTGCGGTTCTTCATGAGGCGTTCGAGCGCTTCCTGCACCACCTTTTCGCTCTCGCTGTCGAGGGCCGAGGTGGCCTCGTCGAGGATAAGTACAGGGGGATTCTTGAGGATGGCGCGGGCTATGGAGAGACGCTGGCGCTGACCTCCCGAGAGACGACATCCTCGGTCACCGATGCAAGTGTTGTAGCCATCCTCCGTTGCCATGATGAACTCATGGGCATTGGCGATCTTGGCCGCCTCGATGACCTGTTCCATAGTGGCGTTCTCGACACCGAAAGCAATGTTGTTGAAGATGGTGTCGTTGAAGAGAATTGCCTCCTGATTGACATTGCCCATCAGCGAGCGGAGATCCTTGACGCGCAGGTCGCGGATATCCTTTCCGTCAATCTTGATGGAACCTTCCTGGATATCATAGAATCGGGGGACGAGATCGGCAAGAGTCGACTTTCCGCTGCCGCTCTGGCCGACGAGAGCCACGGTCTCGCCGGGACGGATATCCAGGTCTATACCCTTCACCACAGGCTGGGCCGGATCATAACCGAAAGTGACATTCTCATAGGTGATCTCGCCGTTGAACTTGTCGAGCTCGAGGGGCTTTTCGGGGTCCTGAATGGGATTGACTGCATCAAGGAGAGCATCCACTCGCTGCATCGAGGCAAGACCTTTCTGAATGCTGTAGGCTGCCTTCGAGAGATCCTTGGCGGGATTGATGATGGAGTAGAAGATCACCATGTAGTAAATGAACGAGGCTGCGTTCATCGAGGAGGCTCCGGTGAGGATGAGCATACCGCCGAATACAAGAACGATGGCGATGGTGGCGGTGCCGAGAAACTCGCTCATGGGATGGGCCAGGGTCTGGCGACGCTGTACGGAGCGGATGATGCGGAAGAAGAGCTGATTGCCTGCATGAAAGCGGTCAGCCACCTTCTGCTCGGCATTGAATGCCTTGATGATGCGGAGTCCGCCGAGAGTCTCCTCAATGTAGCTCATGAGAACACCCCACTGATTCTGCGCCTGAAAGGACTTGCGTTTCAGTCTCTTGCCTACACGGCCCATGATCATACCGGCCACGGGAAGAAGGACGAGCACGAAGATGGTGAGCTGCCAGGAGATCATGATCATCATGGCAAGACAGACGATGATCATTACGGGATCCTTGAACATCATCTCGAGGGATGACATGATGGAGTTTTCTATCTCGGCCACATCGCCCGTCATTCGGGCCATCACATCACCCTTTCGCTCGGAAGTGAAATAGGAGATGGGGAGGGTGACGATCTTGTCATAGACAAAATTGCGGATATCCCTCACGATTCCTGCCCTCATAGGGATGACGAAATAGTTGCTGAGATAGGTGGCTCCCGTCTTGAGTGCTGTCATGATGATGAGGAGTCCGGCGAGAGCAGCCAGAGTGTGGACAGGGCCATAGTGGGCTATGCATTCCTGAGTGACCCAGTAGAAATTGTTGATGGCGACATCCTTGAGCGAAGCACTTCCGAGGGGCATGTAGACATAACCGGCCTCGCGTATCTTGAAAAGCATCTCGAGGATAGGGATGATGAGCGCAAAAGAGAAGAGGGTGAGGATTGCGGCCAGGAAGTTGAAGAAGATGCTCAGGATGAAGTATTTCCTGTAGGGAGGAACAAACCGTTTCAGCAGTGTCCAGAAGTCCTTCATAAATTGACTGTTGCAGTGGATGGCAAGTGATAACGATGGCTGATAAAAATCATCAGGGCTGACAGCGAATCAAGCCCACGCCGACACGCCATGGGATGCATACGGGTCGGAGCGGGCTGATGTATTCTGATGACAGGGGAAGAAGTCCGCTTACTCGGCAGTGTTATTCTCTGCAGGAGCGGCAGGAGCTTCAGAGGGTGCGGCTGCGGGAGCGGGAGCTGCGGCAGGGGCGGGAGTGTTGAAGTCGGCGGGAACAGTCTGCTCGGTTGCAGCGGGAGCGCTCACACGCGAGTGGTTGGCGGTGATGGCCTTAGGCATGCAGAAAGTGGAGAGGATGGCGAGCACACAGATGATACCTGCAAGACTCCAGGTGAGTTTCTCTATGAAGCTGTTGGTGCGGCGGACGCCCATAATCTGGTTGGAGCCGGCAAAGGTTGACGACAGACCGCCACCCTTGGATTTCTGAACAAGCACCACGCAGATGAGAAGCACCGCAAAGATGAGGGTCAGGATTATGAGTACAACGTACATAATATCTAAATGATTGATTATTAATTCCTTTTACTGTTTTCCAGCCTGCCTGACGAGCATAAGCTTACGCAGATAGCGCAATTGGTCTGCAAAGTAAGCACTTTTTTTTGGATTTTTCAAACTTAGAGTGTGAATAATTTCAAATGCTTTATCAAACCTCTTCTGCCTTATATATATCTTGGCCAGACTCTCGGAGAGGGAGGAATTGTCGTCGGCTGCGGGAGCGGCGGGCTGTTCCCGCTTGTGAGCCGGAGCCGGGGCGGGAGTAGGTTTCTTCTCCTCCTCAACCTGAGCGACGGGGGCGGCAGGCACTCCGCGATGACTCAGGATGAAAGAGTTGATGAGAGCGTCCTGCGAGCCATCGTCAGCCACGGCGGCGTCCGGCAGACTCATCTCCTCCTCGCGGGCAAGAAGAGAAGAATAGTCTGGTGTGGGATTGAAGATAAGACGCTCCAGGAGAGCATCCTCTTTGGGCGAACTGTGTCCGTAGGTCTCCAGGAAAGTATCGATGACCGACTCGGTAGTGACCTTGGGTTTCTCGGATGGATAAAAATTCAGCCATTCCTCCCCTGCGGGATCGGAAAGCAGGGCCAACGCTCCTGCATCGGGAGCATTGAGAGCCACGAGTTCCTTTAGTCTCGTCCTCATCTCGGGCGATAGGTCCTTGCCACGAGCCTTGAGCAGCATCACCGCCGGGAGGGTGAAAAAGGGATATTCATCGGCCACGGCGATCACATCAGCTTCCTCCACAGGGAGTGAAGGATCGTCGATCGATGCAAGGATGTGGGCTAAATGCTCGTTGCTCATGGTTGTTACGGATGGGGAAGGATAGTGTTACCAGTCACCGAGAGTGGCGTTGAAGATGAGATCCACCAGCTCCTTGGAGATTTCGTTGCAGAGCTGATCCTGGACGTCGGTGAGCATCTCGGAGGAGTCAAAGTCGCGATAGGCGCTGAATGTCTGGTCGATATCCTTGTTTTCCTGCTTGTTGTCGGTATATTTCACACGCACCTGAATGGTCAGACGGGTGCGCGAGGCATAGGCATTTTCGGTCACGGCCTGAGGCGAGAGGGAGTAGCCGGTGATCTCGCCCTCCATCTGCAGGTCTCCGCCGGAGTCGACGGTCCGCAGGCGGGTATTACGGGTGATATAGTCAAGCAGTTCGTTCTCGAATGTCTGCTGCAAGGGGGGATAGACCAGCGCCGCGCGGATGGGGAACTGAGAGACGTAGATGGTCTTGTAGACATTATAGTCAATCGCCGCCCCGTTGAGCTTATAGCTGATGCGGCAACTGCCCAGCATGAGCAGCGCCAGGAGAGAGAGAATGCGGAGAAATGACAATGACGGTTTCATCACCACAAAGTTAAGTCTTTCCTGACAAACTGCCAAAAATTTAGAGTCACTTGCCGATAAATGGATTTCCCGTAAGTGACGAAACGCCGATATGACGTATATCACTCTTTTTCGCACTCATTTTACTGTGCCGGATAGGCAGAATCTCATATTTTATTCGTAACTTTGTATATTAAAATGCGAAAAACCAATCAATGATCAAATCTCCTTACCGCCGCGGCGCCGACGACGGCTTTTTTTTCGGGCTCTATCTCACGGCGATGTTTTTCGCCTCGATCTTTTCACAGGCTCTCCCCCTGCTCTCGCTCCTCTCACTTGCCATGATGGTGCTCGTGCCGGTGGTGATCTACCGTTTCATGAGAAACTATGACCGCTCTCTCGGGGCGGCCGCCTCATTCCCTATGCTGTGGATGCAGGGGGTGGTGATCTTCTTCTGCGGCACACTCATAGCCGGAGCGGCTCTCACGATCTATCTCCGCTGGATCGATCCGGACTATATCATCTCTCAGCTCAGAGGTGTGGCCGATCTCGCGGGTCAGGCTCCGGGGACATTCGTGGATGGCGCCGCCGACATGGCGTCGCGCATGATCGAAGCCAATTTCATCCCCACGCCCATCTCCATCGTGACCGAGCTGCTGCTCCTCTCCATCGTGACGGGCTCGTTTCTGTCGATAGCGCTGAGCGCATTCCTGACTCTCAGACGCAAATCGCTCCAGAAGGCCTGACCAATAAACCAGAAAAATTCTGATAACCGCGCAACATGGATATATCGGTAATAATCCCGCTTTACAACGAGGATGAATCGCTCCCCGAACTCTCCGCATGGATAGAACGGGTGATGAAGGAAAATGATTTCTCTTACGAAGTGATATTTGTCGACGACGGGTCGACGGACAATTCCTGGAAGACTATCCGCAGATTGGCTGAAGCCAATCCGGCCATCAAGGGTGTATCTTTCCGCCGCAATTACGGCAAATCGCCCGCACTGAACACCGGATTCGCCCTGGCTCAGGGTGACGTGGTGATCACGATGGACGCCGACCTGCAGGACTCACCTGACGAGATACCGGAATTGTACAGCATGATCGTCAACGACGGCAATGACCTCGTGTCGGGTTGGAAAAAGAAACGTTACGATCCCCTCTCGAAGACGATCCCCACCAAGCTGTTCAACGCGACGGCCCGCAAGGTGAGCGGCATCAAGAACCTGCACGACTTCAACTGCGGACTCAAGGCTTACCGTAATGAGGTGGTGAAACATATCGAAGTCTACGGCGATATGCACCGCTATATCCCCTATCTCGCTAAAAACGCCGGATTCAACCGTATAGCCGAGAAAGTGGTCCAGCACAGGGCCAGAAAGTATGGAGTGACGAAATTTGGCCTCGACCGATTCGTCAACGGCTATCTGGATC
>CAZOOY010000055.1:0-12094 GCA_964581555.1 uncultured Staphylococcus sp. | reverse complement strand
CCCTTCGCAGATAATTTGCCGTTTTTTGAATTTTTCAGCGAATTGAAAGAGCCAATGACCACTTGTAAGGACGCGCTTCTTCGCGTCTGGATGCGGGGGAGTGGTCGTCATCTTTTATGGGAGAGAGGATTTAGTTTATAAAAGTTACCTATTTCGTTTCCGTACGCGAAGAATCGCGTCCCTACCGAGCGATTCTCAATGTGTTACGCTGCCTGCCTATTAACTCATGGCAGAAGGGGCGCGTCATCCTCTATCCTTTGCGTGGGACAATCGATTCCGTAAGGAATCGTTATTATTAGCCCGTGAATTATTTCACGGGAACCGGGAGTATCTCCCACGAATTGATTCCGTGAGGAATCATTGTGAAGCAATCTTGCACCCTCTCCTCCTAATGATTCCTGGCGGAATCAAGGTTATTGGGCTATTCTTTACCCGTGAAATGATTCACGGGCTAATTGTAATGATTCCTTCGGAATCATTTGAGCACGTCGGAATAAAAGGTGCTATTTTTGTGACGTTGAAGAGACTTTCATGTCGATGGGAGAATAGGATTCCTCTGTACGGACGTGCCTTCGGCACGTTTAAGTAACATCCTGATTCACAGGACAACGTGCCGAAGGCACGTCCGTACAGTCTTTATCGTCCGTACAGTCTTTATCGTCCGTACAGTCTTTATCGTCTGTACAGTCTTTATCAATCGCCCATACAGTTAAGATAAACTGTGCGGGCGTAATAAAGTGGTGTTTGCTTGGGAGGGTACCTCCTCTCACTCTGAGAGGGTGCCGAGTTCGCGGATGGCGCCGGTGAGGGGGTTGAAGTGGAGGTAGGAGGGGTTTTTCTTGGAGGTGAAGAGTGAGGGATCAAGTCCGAAGATGACTCCATACTGCGCTACGTCAAAGCGGGCGTTGAAGAGGGTCTTGTCGTCATAGCTCACGCTTACATCTGCCGATCCGGGGATGCGGTAGGCCACGCCACCCTTGGGGAAGGTCTTGGCGACGCCTTTCTCATTGAGGGGGAGCTCGCCGGTGGTGGCGGGGGTAATGGTGATATACAGGGGGGCACCCGAGAGATCATCGGGGCCAACAAGGCCCTGCGACTGTGAGAGTCGGGCGAAGACGGTACGGGTAGGGTCACCCTCGGCGGGGACGGAGACCTTGAAGGTCTTGACCTCTACTGAGGTCTTGACGGTGCCGGTGAACATGGCCGTGAGGGCTTCCTCCTGGAGGTTGAGCTGATCGAGAGCGAGCTGCATGGCGGCGCCGTCGGAGGGCATGCCGTCAGCCTGGCCTGAAATGATATCGTTTCTCACCGTGCGGAGTTCATATATCTTGGCGGCGGCAAGCTGAGCGCGCTTGGCCGACGACTTGCTCTGGATCATCTCGGGGGTCACCGCGCGCTTGGCCTCGGGACGCTCAAGGATGGTGGGCTTGGCCTCAACCGCCACGGGGAGGGGAAGGAGATCGCTCTCGGGAGCGTAGCCGTCATCGTTGATCGAGAGGGGAAAGTTGGCGTCGGTCACGATAACCGAGGGAGCTCCGGCACCCTTAAGGGTGACGAGATAGCGCTCGTCGGTGTCCGCATAGGCCGTGGGGTTGACCACAACCTGAGTGATGCGGCATGAGGTGGAGGGGGTGAGGATGGGCGCGTCGGCGAGATACTTCTCGGCATAGCGGGCGAACTCACCGGGGGTGCGGACGGTCTTCTCCACCGCCACCGTCACCTCAAATGCCGTGAGCGGCAGGGTGTAAATAAGTCCGTACTCGTTATCCTTGGAGGCAGTGAGACGTGTGGTCTTCTGGGCCGACGCGGAGAGGAGCGTCAGGGCCGCAAGAGCGAGAAAGAGATATTTTTTCATCGATTGATCGAAGTTATTTCATTATTGAATTTATGGCCCGGCCGGTAGCAGCGGCTATGTCAAGGCCCGTGACACCGTATTCACCCTCGGTCTCGGCGGCTATCTCGCCGGCAAGGCCGTGGATATAGACTCCGGCCACGGATGCCACTTCGGGCTTATAGCCTTGCGCGAGAAGGGAGGTGATGATACCCGTGAGGACGTCGCCGCTTCCGGCGGTGGCAAGGGCGGGGGTGCCGGTGGAATTGAAGAACACTTTGCCGCTGGGGCGGACGGTGGCCGTGTAGTGGCCCTTGAGCACTATAATGATGCGATAGGTACGTGCCACTTCGAGAGCCTTGAGCAGGCGTGACTCCGACGAGGTCTGTGCTCCGAAGAGGCGGTCGAACTCGCCGGCATGGGGAGTGAGGATACTGCCCGGTGGAATATGATCCATCAGGCCGGGCGCCCGGGAGATGATGTTGAGCGCGTCGGCATCAAGCACCATGGGGCGTTTGGTGGACTTGATTAGGGTTTCGAGCGCACCGCGGGTGGCGTCGTTGACTCCGATGCCTGGACCGGCTCCGATGGCCGTCCAGCCGAATCGGGGAGTCATGTCGGAGATGACGATTTCGTTGGGATCGGGTGAGAAGAGCGCTTCGGGCACCTGGCTCTGGAGCACCTGGAAACCGCAGCGGGGGGAATGGACCGTCAGTTTACCTACGCCGCTCCTCAGGGCCCCGCGGGCGGCCATGACTGCGGCTCCCATCATGCCGTAGCACCCCGCGATGAGCAGGGCGTGACCATAGTCGGCCTTGGAGGTGAAGGGTGCACGGGGGCGCAGGACCGCACGGACATCCTCGCGGTCAACGAGATGAAATTTGGTCTGAGTGTTCTCTATGGCCCTCTGACTCAGACCGATGTCGATGGTCTTCCACTCGCCCACAAGATCGGCATTGTCGGAGAGGAGGAAGGCCAGGCGGGGAAACTGAACCGCCATAGTGAGGGTGGCATGGACAGCGTTGCGGCTGATGATGCGTGCGTTCCAGTCGCCGAACATTCCGGAGGGAACGTCGATGGACACTACCGCGGCGCCGCTCTCGGAAATATTGCGGGCGAGCATGACGAATCCTCCTTCCAGAGGGTCGCGCAGTCCGGTTCCGAAAAGACCGTCGATGACGAGATGGCGCGGAGTGAGCACCGGGAGCTCGGCGCGGTCAATGATCTCCACGAGGTCAACGTCAGGGAGCTCCAGGAGCTCGCGCTTGCACGCGCGGCAGTCGTGGGAGAGGGAGTTGCCGTTGAAGTTGAAGAGGAGGATGAGCGGACGGAAGCCTGACTCGATGAGCATCTTGCCCACGATGAGGGCGTCGGCACCGTTGTTGCCCGAGCCGGCGAAGATGACAGTGGGGGTCGACGGACTCCAGCGGCGCAGGATCTCACCCGTCACACCCTCGGCCACCCTGTGGATGAGCTCCATCGAGCTGACACCATCTTCCTCGATAGTGGCGCGGTCTATGGCGCGGATATTGTCGGTAGTGAATATCTTCATGTTTTACACGAGGGAATAATATCCCACGCAAAGATACATAAAATTCCCGTCTTTTCATGCCCCCACCAAAAGAAAGTCACCTACAACTCCATCTTTCCAATATTTCACCAGGAAATTAAACAGATACATCTTCCATTTACGATATCAAACTTCGACTACAATGAAAATAGAAAAGAGATATGAAACCTTGTGCTATGAAAAACTTTCATTAAATTTGCAGTTAAACAGTAAAAAAATAATATTGAAGATGGAGCTGTTACACAAGGAGATTGTAGCTCACATCCGGGACTGATTTAACTAAACCACCGATTCTATCACAGATACTTGAGTCAGTTTTAGTGGATCTTTGGCCGATACAAATCTCCTACCAATTTACAAGTATTCTCATTTATGGAATTTGAAGATTTAATAACCGTAATCGAAGATAATGTCAATATACAGGAAACTGTCGATATTGAATTCAAGAGTTCGAGAGGAGGGTTCCCGGGTTCATTCTGGGAGACATATTCCTCATTTGCCAATACGGAAGGGGGTATCATTGTACTTGGTGTTGCTGAGAAAAAAGGTCAATTCTTCATTGACGGACTGTCAATCGAGGAAGTAAATAAATTGAAAAAAGAATTTTGGGATAACGCTCATAACAGGAATACTATCAATGAATGTTTACTTACGGATTCAGATGTCAGAGAAGTAAAGATTGGCGACAAATGGATACTGTTGTTCAGAATAAGGCAGGCTGAACGTGTTCAACGTCCCGTACACCGTGGATTGGATCCCTATAATGGAACATATAAACGCAATTATGAGGGAGATTACAAGTGTGATCGTGACGAAGTCAGAAGAATGATCGCGGATTCAGATACGAACAGACCTGCGGATAGCAGGATTCTGAAGAATTTTTCCATAGATGACATTGATCTTCCCTCATTGAATCAGTTCCGCCGATTGTTCGCAATCTCTAAACCTTATCATCCCTGGTTGGCACTTGATGACATCGAGCTTCTGAGTATGCTCGGGGGGTATAGGAAGGATAGGGTAACAAAGGAGGAAGGTTTCACTCTTGCAGGTCTGCTAATGTTCGGAAAAACACAAAGCATCAACGATCCTGAATGTGCACCGTATTTTTTCCCTGACTATCGGCTCTACTCAACAGAAATCCCCGAGGGTAACGATCGATGGATCGATCGCATATATCCGGATGGAACATGGGAAGGGAATTTATTCCAGTTCTACCGACGTGTGCTGCCAAAACTAACGTCAGTGCTTCCCACACCATTTAAGATTGATGAAGATACCCGCATAGATGAAACCTCAGCGCATGTTGCTATACGAGAAGCTTTGTTAAACCTCTGTATTCATGCCGACTATACAATAAATGCTTCTCTCGTGATCTCTCAATATCCTCATCTTATCGTGTTGTCTAATCCTGGTACCATGCTGATCACTCGCTGGCAATATTATCGTGGCGGTGAAAGTGTATGCCGGAACACATCACTTCAAAAGATGTTCACTATGTTTGGCAAAGCTGAAAAAGCCGGAAGTGGAGCAGGAAAAATTATGCAAGGGTGGCAGGATAACAGTTGGAAACGTCCATATCTCCGTATTTTAAACAAGCCGGATAAAGTTGAATTATCCCTCATGCTGGAGTCTTTCCTACCGGAAGTACAAAAGAAGAAACTTTATGAAATTTTTGGGCCGGATTGCCAGAAGTGGGAGTCGGATAAATATTTGATTATGGCTACGGTATGCACCGAAGGTGAAATCAGCAATGAGAGGATTCAATTCATACTTCCCCATCATAGGGCGGATATAACCCAACTTCTAAAGGAATTGAAATCCGAGGGATTGTTGGAGTCGGAGGGATACGGAAGAGGTACCCGCTATCATATTCCTCAACATCTTCTTAACTCTCTTAAGGACGGAAGTACGGAAGCTAAGGACGGAAGTACGGAAGCTAAGGACGGAAGTACGGAAGCTAAGGACGGAAGATTGAGAGGAACTTCCCGACGGTTGTCCAAGGACGAAAGGATGCAAGCTATAAGAGCTTTCTGCGATGGCGTTTATCGTTCAGCTTTTGAAATAGCTCAACACTTACATTTAAGTGTTGACTATGTGCAACGCAAGCTTATCAGCAACATGGTAAAAAATGGGTTATTGATCCCTCTTCATCCTGATAAAGGCACCCATCCTTATCAAAAATACACTGTTGTGAAATAAAAGAGATGTGGAGTTGGGGGGTAACAGACTACCGTATCAAAAAGATAGAATGAGGAGAAATATGAAAAACTGTCTCCTCATCATGACCGCGGTAAGCCTTCGCTTCTTTCACGCCGGGTGAAGTCGATCTTGAAGAGTCCCTCCTCACGGTCAAAGCGTATGCCCGGACGGACGAAATAATCCTCGAGCGCGCCTGACTGCGAGAGCTCGGCGCGTGTGCCGGCGGTCACTCCACGCTCACGGTCGATAAGCCAGATGGTGTCGGCCACCTGGAGGGCGATGTCAAGGTCGTGGGTGGAGAGGAAGATGGTCTTGCCCATGGTGTGGGCGAGGGAATAGAGGAGAAACATGATGTCCACCTTGCTGGGATAGTCGAGGAAAGCAGTGGGTTCGTCAAGGAAGATGATCGGGGTCTCCTGCGCGAACGCTTTGGCTATCATGACCTTCTGGCGTTCGCCGTCGCTGAGGCTCTGCACGAGCCTATGGCGCAGGGGCTCGATCCCCGTCAGAATGATGGCGCGGTCAACGGCCTCGTGGTCGGAGGCCGAGAGGCGACCCCAGATGTCGGTGTAAGGTGTGCGTCCGAGGCCCACGAGGGTCTCCACGTCCATGTTTTCCAGCAGCGGTTTCTCGGTGAGCACCACGCTCATCGCACGGGCCAGTTCGCGCGGGCGGTAGGTGCTCAGATCCTTTCCCATGATCCTCACCTCGCCCGCGAGAGGCTTCTGAAACCCGGCCAGAGTGCGTAGGAGGGTCGATTTTCCGGCCCCATTGGGTCCCAGCAGGCAGGTGAGGCTCCCGGCCTGAAGGCGGGAGTCGAGTCCGCGTGTGATGACCTTGTCGCCTCCGCGGACATGATAGCCGGTGACGAGCCGGACGGTTTCGATAGTGAATGTACTCATCTGCCCCGTTTGATTAATCGTTCCTTGAAAATGACATACAGTATGACCGGCACACCGATGAGTGGGGTCACGCCGTTGAGCGGTAACACCACATCCTCGGGCAGGAGACAGAGAAGATTGCAGAGCAATCCCACAGCCGCGCCCGTGAGTATGCATCCCGGGATGATGATGCGGTGGTCCGACTTGCGGAATATCATCCTGACGATGTGGGGCACGGCCAGGCCGATGAAGGAAACCGGGCCGCAGAAGGCGGTCACCACCGAGGTGAGGATGCCTGTGGTGAGGAGGAGCATGTTGCGGACGCGGAGCATGTTGACTCCTAAATTGCGCGCGTAGTTCTCGCCGAGCAGGATGACGTTTAGCGGCTTTACCATCATGATCGAGAGCAGGAGGCCCGCACCGATTATGATGGAGAAGAGCGGAATCTGACCAAGAGCCACACCGTTGAAGTTGCCCATCCCCCACATGGCATATCCATGGACGCCCTCGGCGGTGGAGAGATAGTTGAGCAGAGTGATGGCCGAGGAAGTGAGATAGCCCACCATGATGCCGGCTATCAGGAGCATGAGGTCGTTCTTGAGCCAGACGGAGAAGAGTAGCAGGAGCGCCATGACGGCTATGCTCCCCACGAAGGAGCCGATGAGGATGGCCATATATCCTCCCCAGGAATAGCCTGCGGCCGAGACGGAACCTCCTAAGAAGAGGATCACGAAAGCCACGCCGAGACTCGACCCCGAGGTGATACCGAGAATCGACGGCCCGGCGAGGGGATTGCGGAAGGCGGTCTGCAACATAAGTCCGGAGACCGTGAGCGCCGCTCCGGCCAGCATGGCGGTCAGGGCCTGAGGGAGACGGCTGCCGATCACGATGAATCGGAGCGGACCGTCAGGGTCGGCCCCGCGGAAGAGTATGTCAACGACCTGCCCGGCAGGGATACTAACGGAGCCGATGAAGATATTGAGCTCGAAGAGGAGCAGAGCCGCTACGCCAAGAATTATGAATCGGAGTGAGGTCATGGCATCCTGTGATAATATTTCGTCGAGGCATCCTCGCCGAGGAGCCCGGGGTGCATGCAGATGATCATGTCGCGGAGCACGCGGTCAGGGTGGAAAGGTGTCTCGCCATAGAAATCCACATAGCGGGTGTTGCAACAGAACACGTTGCCATCCCTGAAAGCCTTGAACCGGGAGTTGACGGGAGCATCCTTAGCGAGCTCCGCAAGATCCTTCTCTTTCTCCTGGTTGTAGCGGATGAACCAGACGTCGGCATCATGAGCCATCCCGAGCACCTTCTCCGGTGCAAGGGGTACACTGCCGCTCTGAGGGTAGGAGGCGAATGGATTCCTCCCCCCGGCATCCTCGATGAGGCGCCCGATGGTAGAGGGACCGCCAGGGACGTTCCACACCTGGCCGTAGCGCTGATCGATGATGACGGACGGGTGCTCCGTAGCTGTGGCGGCAAGCGCCTTGAGTCGGAGATACTCCTCCTCGGTGGCGGCAAACATTTTCTCGGAGGCCTCGCGGCTCCCGAAGAGTAGGCCGTAGAATCTCACCCACTCGGCGCGTCCGAGCGGAGAGGTCTCCATATAGTCCGCACACTCGATGATGGGGATGCCGAGCTCACCCACCTTGGCATACTTGTCATTGTTCTCGAAAGGCGAGAGCATTATCACCTGTGGCCGGAGGGCCAGGATCTTCTCGAGATCGGGGCTCAGGCTTATACCGCAGTCGGCGATCCGGCCGGAGGCCAGTCGGCTCTTGAGCTCGGGGTTATTGATGTATTTCGCGTTGCAGATGCCCCCGATAGCGTCAATGCATCCAAGCTCGGAGATGAGACTGTTGTGGACGGTGGAATAGACGAGTGCATTGGTGACGGGAGTCCTCACCACTGTCCCCTCGGGGAGGGCGGCGGGGAGAGCGCTGTCGCGCGGCACGAGCAGATACTTCTGCAGGATCCGGAGCGTGTCCCAGGGATTGCGCACCGTAACTTCCGTGAAATCAGGATGTTCTTCGATCAAAAGATTCTCCGCGTAACGCATCTCAATCTTATCCCCCTGCGTCACGGCGGAATGTGAGGAGTGGCTTCCCCCGCAGGACGCGAGGAAAGCCACAGGAATGAAAGTCGTCAGGAGGAGGAGAGGCAGAATACTCCTCCTCCATCTCTTTCCGGGATTATGGATCATTTGATAACTTTTTTATGGAAGAAGGTCACCGCACGCGCACCTACGCCGCAGGAGATCCTTTTCTTGAACGTGCCGTCGGAGGCATAGATATTGGCGTAGCAAGGCTCGCGATACTGCGCGGCGCCGGCTGCGCTGAGGGTGTAGGAGAGGATGACGATGTCGCCCTCCACGGGATCGACGGCGACGGCATTGGGATAGTCCACCCATGAGTCGGTACCGGCCTGCTGGTTGACGATATTCCCTTTCTCCTTGAGCGAGGATGTGTCGTAGACCTTGAAAGTCATATCCTCGCGAGTGCCTCCGTAGGGAGCGTTGATGATATAGAGATTGTCGCCGTTGGCTGTGATGTTGGTACCGGGAGCCACGTCAACCACATCGGAACCCACGACTTTCTTTACCACCGAGGGTTTGTCGGCATAGTTGCCCTTGCAGATGACGAAGACGTCGGTGCCGTTGGAGGCGACATCCGTAGGATTCAGCACCTTGTCGAGATCCTTTATCTTGGTCTCGGTGAACGAGGAGAGGTCAATGATGGAGATGGAGCTTTCGGGATAGCCGAGTTTGGAGTTGGAGCCGTCCGAGTTGGCCACGATAAGACGGTTTCCTCCTATGGCGATCTGATCGGGATTGGGGCCGACCTTGACTGAAGCCTCAACCTTCATGCTGACGGTGTCGATCCGGCTGACGTAGCCGGTGTACATCGAGGCATAGACCTTGCCATCCTTAGCGGCAAGCGAGCGGGGATTGACGGCGTCTCCCTCGGGAACGATGGAACCGATGATCTTGAGAGTGGAAGGCTCCACGACCCAGATGAGGTTGGAACTGTACATGCAGATATACATTTTCGAGCCATAGACGATGGCGTTCTGCGCGCCGTCGCCGAGGGCGATGCCGTTAGTAGCCATGAAGGCGTCCTGGAGAGGATCGGTGGCAGTGCCTGTCGAATACTCGAAGGATGTAATGGAGGCGGGAATCTTGCCTGACTTGTTGCCTCCGTTGATGGTGTAGAAGCCACTCGCTACATCCACCACCTCGGGCGTGGGATCGTTATTGTCGCTGCACGCCGTCAGCCCGGCGGCCAGTGCGAGGGTGAGGATGAAACCGAAATACTTTTTCATAAGACTTGATTTAGGGGGATAAATATGAGTTAAAATAGTGTGTCTGTCATAGGCGGAAAGTGGCGGAGAATCTGAACGACCTCCCCGGCATGGGATAGGAGGCCACGATCTCATACTGCTTGTCGAAAATGTTGAGCACGTCGAAGCGGAGATCAAGAGCGTGGTTCCGGATAGCCAGACTTCTCATAAGCGAAGCCCCTGCCTCGACATAGCCGTCAATGCGGGTGACGGGGAGATTGGAATTGGTGCCGTAACGCTCGCCGGCCCCCGTGGCTTTGATGACCACGTCGACCCACGGGTTCTGCCACGAGAGCGAGGCCGCGCCTGAATGGATGGGGGTGTAGGCCACCTGCTTGTTATAGTCGGGGTCGGTCTTGGCCGTGCGCGGCTGCACGCGCTGCAGACTGTAGTTGCCCGAGAAGTTGAGACTCTGGCGGCGGCCGAGAGTGAAAGTGGCGTCGGCCTTGACATCCGCTCCAAATGCCCGCACTTTGTCGAGATTGGTCATGGTCCAGATGAACATGTTCTGCGGGATAGCCACGATCTTATCCTTCACATGATTATAATATCCGTCCACCGAGAATGATACCACCTGAAGCCACGCCGGAGTGTGACCTGACTGCCAGGTGAGACCTGCGTTGAACTGCTGAGTGTCCTCGGGGCGAAGCGACGTGCTGCCCATGCGGTAATAGTAGCTCTCGTTGAAGGTGGGCATTCGGAAAATATTCTTATAGGATGTCCTCACGAAGAAAGAACGGTCGCGGAACGGGCGGACGGAGAGGCTGAGCGACGGTGAGAGTTTGCGCTTGTCGGCCGCGCTCGTCCCCTTCTTCACCTCATTGTCGTAGATGGAGAAGAGAAGGCGCCCGGTGAGGATGAGGCGGGAGGTCTGATACTTGGCCGCGAGTGACTGGAGGATGGAATTGCGGCGGGGGCCCACGGTGGCTACATCGTTGCTCGAGAGATTGTTGTAGACGTAGTCTGCGGCATAGCTCAGCGCAAGGTCATGGACGGGGGTATAGAGCACCGCAGCCGAGAGATATGCCTCGCGCTGGATATAGTTTTCGTCGTTGAATCCGGCGGTGTATTTTCCGTCCACCTCATGATAATAGGTGGCGTCCCAGTTGAACTTGCCTATCACTCGGAATGTGAGTCGGGAAAGGGACCAGTCGGTGAACGAGATCTGACCGAAAAAGTTGCGGTCATGAAGGGTGTCGTCGCTCTTGGGGTTGTAGAGCACCACCGGGCCGGGGAGCTGACGGGAGTTGTCGTAGAAATAGACCTTGGAGTCCAGGCGTGAGGAGGGCGCGACCTGCCAGCGGCCGTTGAGCTCGGCGTGGCCGGAGTTCATGCGACTGTTGGAGCGACGTTCACGGCTCACGAGGATGCCGTTGCGGAGGGTGAAGGGGTAATCGTTGTCGGCATGTGTAAATTCGCCTATCGCCGAGAAGGAGAACCGATCCGTGATGGCTCGCCCTACTTTAACGTATGGATTGATCATCCCGAAAGAGCCGACACGCATCTGAGCGGTGAGCCGGAGGAGGGAGTCGCCCGGCAGAGGAACGGATCCGGTGTTGATGGTGATGGTGGCCGCGGCGGCAGCAGCTTTGGCGGGAGTGAAGATATCGTTGTTGTCACCGATGACGAGCGAGATGTCGTCCACATTGTCGAGGGAGTAGCGCGAGAGGTCTATCTTGCCGCTCTGACAGTCACTGAGCGCGACGCCATCGTAGATCACGCCGGTGTGGGTGGTGCCGAATCCACGCACCGAGACGGTCTTCATGCCGCCTGCCCCGCCATAGTCCCTGATGTCGAGGCCGGGAAGACGATGGAGGGCGTCGGTGAGGTCGGTCACGCCCATCAGTTTCATCTTACGGTCCGTGAGGCGGAAGAGCGGTGCCGAGCTCTTGACATCTTCTTTGACGCGCTCAGCTACGACCGAGACAGTCCCGAGGCCGTATGACAGACTATCGGGCAGCTCCGCGCGGAGAGCGGAACAACCGTAGAGAATGGTGGCGCAGGTGATGACCCAACGCGATATGTGTGTCATAATGCTCATGCGGCTCTTTTTCCTCGAAAGAGTTTAACATATACAGCCGCCACGAGGTGGCGGGGGAGACGGCAGGTCTTCGGACTCGTTCCGGATCATCGGCTCGCCTTCCCGTCATCCTTCAGCCGGACGACAGTGGCTTTTCATGCCGAAGTCCATGTAATGAGGAACTTACCGCAGCGGGACTGTCCGGGATTCTCACCCGGTTCCCTATTAATGGCGTGATGCCAACCGTTTCGCGG
>CAZOOY010000054.1:6202-12113 GCA_964581555.1 uncultured Staphylococcus sp. | reverse complement strand
TGTGGGCTCGTCCTGATAGATGCGGCCCGTGTCGATGCGCTCGCGCTCCATGCCGCCGAGTCCTTCCCAGAAGTCGCGGTCCCAGGCTTTGCGGCGCATCTCGCCGTCGGTCACGATGGTGAGGCCCTCGGCTATTTCCCGGTCGATGAGGTGGTCGATGGTCTCGTCCTCGATGCGGGCGAACTCTTCGGCCGACATTTCGCCGCGCTTTTTGAGCTCGATGGCGTTTTCAAGAGACTCGGGAGGGAGGAAACTGCCCACGATTCCTACGCGGGGTGTCTGTGGATTGTTAGATTTCATAAATGGGACAATTTGTGTTACTGACTCATTTCTGCCCGCGCAAAATTACTCAAAATCAACGGGATGGGAATAGAACACGTGTTAAAATTGTCTAACGGGGCACTCTGCCTAAACTTCAAACGTGCTGAAAGTCATTGTGATGGCATCGAATACGAGCAGCCGGTCGGCCAGCAGATCACCCGTCCCGGCAATGAGTTTCACAGCCTCGGTGGCCTGCAGGGAGCCTATGACACCCACCACGGTGTTGAGCACGCCCGTCCTCGAGCAAGGCTCATCGCCCCCCTCGGGCTCGGTGGAGTCGAAGATACCGCGATAGGAGGCAGTGCCGGGGGTGTGGGTGAACACCTGGCCGCCGAAGCGTCTGACGGCGCCAAACACGTAGGGCTTCCCCGCGGCCACGCAGGTGTCCGAGATGAGCAGGCGCGTGGCCAGATTGTCCGTGCAGTCCATGGTCAGGTCATGATCGCCGATCAGCTCGGCGGCGTTCTCAGGCGTGAGGGGCATCTCGAGTGGCACGACGGTGACGTCGGGATTGATGGCCAGCATCTTTTCGCGTGCCGAGAGAGCCTTCGGCCGCCCGAGATCGGCCGTGGTGTGGATGATCTGTCGCTGCAGATTGCTCAGGCTCACGGTGTCGGGGTCGAGTACTGTAATGCGTCCCACTCCCGCCGCGGCGAGATAGAGCGCCACGGGTGAGCCCAGACCTCCGGCCCCCACGATGAGCACCCGCGCCTTTCGGAGACGCTCCTGGCCGGGCCGGTCGATCTCGCAGAGATTCAGATGGCCGCAATAGCGCGTGTCGGTGTGCTCAGAATTCATATCCCGCCTCCTTTATCATCTCCTTGTCCTCATCGATCTTGGCGCCGATGGTGGTGAGCAGGTCGCCCATTATCGCACCATCCACCGCCGTCCGCATCGCCTCAAGCTGAGTCTCGGGCGTGATGAGTCCGCGGCCGCCGGCAAATCGCAGCACGGTTCGCGGATGGACTATGCGGAACATCGCCACCGTCCGCAGCATCTCCTCCTGGCTGAGCGGGGCCATCTCTCCGAGCGGAGTCCCCGGTATGGGCTGGAGCACGTTGATGGGGATGCTTACAGGCTCGATCTCACGCAGATAGAGAGCGAATTCCACCCTCTGTGCCATCGTCTCGCCCATTCCGATGATCCCGCCCGAGCAGATCTCCATCCCCTCCTCGCGTGCGGCCCTGATGGTGGCGAGCTTCTCCTCCTGGGTGTGGGTTGAGCAGAGGGTAGGGAAGTGGGAGGGAGCAGTCTCCATGTTGCAGTGATAGCGCTCCACACCCGCCTCGTGGAGACGGCGCAGGTCATCGCGGTCGAGGAGGCCGAGCGAGGCGCACAGGTCCATTCCCCCCATCTCACGCAGCTCGCGGTAGTAGCTACAAACCTTTTCGAGAGCATTCCCCTTCACGGCACGTCCGCTCGCCACGAGCGAGAATCGCCTTATCCCAGCCTTGCGGTTGCGCTCTCCCATCTCCATGCAGGTCTCGCGGCTGACGAGAGGGTAGACTTCGGCCCCGGTGGAATAGTGGGCCGACTGTGCGCACCACTTGCAGTCCTCCGGACAACGGCCCGAGCGGGCGTTGATGATGGAGCAGGAGTCAAACCGGCGGCTGCCGAAACGTAGGGTCACCTCGCGGGCAGCCTCAAGCAGTTCGTCGAGCGGACAGCTCTCGGCAAGCCAGAGAGCCTCTTCGGCCGAGACCTCGCCCCCGGCAAGCACCTTATCTTTTATAGATGTGATGTCCATATCTTTTTCAACTTTTAGAAATTGTCGCGCAAAGATAATAAAAATGCATAATTCATAATTCATAATGCATAATTTAGATAGTTTTTTCGACAGAACTCCTCGACCAAAGGACCACAGCTTCACCAATGAACCAGAGGTTTTAATTTAATGCATAATCCATAATGCATAATGCATAATTAGTTGCTACCCTCTTTCGACCAGAGGACCAAAGTTCTTCCAAAGAACCATAGAAGTTTTTATTAAATCCTAATCATGAGTTAAGCGAGGGGGAATTATGCATTAAATTAAAACCTCTGGTTCATTGGTGAAGCTTTGGTCCACTGGTCGAAAAAGTCATGGCCTCAGTGTCTAAAAATTATGCATTATGCATTATGCATTATGCATTTTTAAAGATGATATTATCGCACCTTTTCCCCTCTTTTCCGGCAGTAATTTTGTGGTGTAAAACATCCCGAACTCCATCCGCCATATGATCCTTACCCTCACCCGCTCCGAAATGCTCGCCTGTTGGCGTCTCCATTCAGGCTACGACATCCCCCACGCCGGCGTCACCGTCACCCGCACTGACGGCATCGACCTTGACTCCATCCTGGCCTCCCGCATGGATGCCTGGTACACTGATCTGCTCCTCACGGCCCCGCTCCACCATCTCTCCCCGGTCGAAAAAGCCTCCGACTCCCTCCTCTCATCCGTTTCGGGCGGGGGAATGCGGATTCATCTCGGATCTTCCGCCCTACGCATCGCTTCCGTCCGCCTCTCGGGATGGCGTGCCGCCGCCCGTGTCCTCACCGATCCCTCCTCGCCCGAGGCCCTCCGTCAGCTCCACCCTTTCACCCGCGCCGGAGCCGACTCCCCCGTGGCCGTGTTCGACCCCTCCAGCCGCATCCTTCGTCTCTACCCTTGCACCTCGTCCGACACCCTCGTGACCCTCAAAGTCATCGAACAGAAGCCCGACGTCTACACCTTTGACTCCTCCGCCCTCGCCCTCATCCCCCGTTGACTAATGCATAATTCATAATGCATAATGCATAATTCCCCTCGGTTAGTACATGATTATGCTTTAAAAAGCTTTGGTCCTCCGGTCGAAGGGTCCGGTTGAGAATACACCTTTTAATTATGCATTATGCATCATGCATTATGCATTGAAAAATTTGAAAATATGACTGATACTTCCTTTGATTACGCCCACAACTGCTGGCTCCACATGGCTCCTTTCCGCGCCAACCGCGAGCGCCTCAAGCGCTTCACCTACGGTCGACAGTGGGAAGAACTCGTCCCCGAAGGCGAGGGCGACACTCTCATCACCGAGGGTGAGGCCGCCCGCCGCGCCGGACGCCGTCCTCTCACCAACAACCTCCTCCGCTCCCTCGTCAAAAGCATCGTCGGGCGCTTCCGTCACAACAACTCCTCCCGCGCCATCCCCGACAACCTCCTCGACATCCACCGCTCCAACACTCTCGACGAGCTCGATGCCCGCGCCCTCGAAGAATTCCTCATCTCAGGGTGCGCCGTCCAGCGCGTCGTCACTGAGAACCGTTTCGACGGCCGCCGCGTGTGGATCGACAATGTCATCCCCTCCCGCTTCTTCTGCAACCGCTATCTCGATCCTCGCGGCTGCGACATCCGCCTCGTCGGCATGCTCCACGACATGTCCTCTCAGGAGATCCACCTCCGTTTCTCCCACGGCTCGCGCCGCCGTGCCGCCGAGTTGCAGCAGATCTTCTCGCGGACAGCCCCTTTCCGCCCCGTCAGCTCCCTCGCGGCCCTCGACCCCGACTGTGAGGTCACATGGGAACACACCGGCGATCCCTCCCTCTTCCGCGTCATCGAGGTGTGGACCTTCGAGCACATCCGCCACCACGGCGCCGGATGGTACTGCCGCTTCTTCGCCCCTGACGGCACCCTCATCGACGAGACCCGCTCACCCTTCCCCCATCGTTCCCATCCCTTCGTCGTTACTCTCTATCCTCTCACCGACGGCGAGGTCCACCCCTTCATCGAGGATGTCATCGACCAGCAGCGCCACATCAACCGCCTCGTCACCACCATCGACCAGATCCTCAACAACAGCGCCAAGGGAGTCCTCCTCTTTCCCACCGATGCCCTCGACGGTAACACGAGCATCGAGGAAGCAGCCGAGCTCTGGAACAAACCCTCGGCTGTGATCCCTGTCAATCCCCGCGCGCGCACCATGCCCCGCGAGATCATCTCCTCAGGGCGAAGCGATGGAGCCGCCGCACTGCTCGACATCGAGTTCCGCCTCTTCCGGCAGATCTCGGGCGTCTCACAGGCCATGCAGGGCGAGACCCCGACGGGCCACGTCTCCGCCTCGCTCTACGACACCCAGGTAGCCAACTCCACGGTCGCCCTCATGGACATCTTCGCCACCTTTGACACCTTCCGCACCGCCCGCGACACCAAAGCCCTCCACACCAATTAGAAAAATGAATAATCCATAATGCATAATGCATAATTAGCGCGAACAAGCCCCCGGAGGGGGCGCTCTTGTGGTAAACCCCGGGTGCAACCCGGGGAATGAGCAAGCCCCGCTACCACCCGAGCTCCGGAGGAGCGATGTTGTCTATGAGACAAAAGATTTTTGACCAAAGCACCAAAGCTTTGCCATAGTGCCTGAGAATATTATGTAATGCATAATTTTCCCACGCTTAGCTAATAATTATGAATTAATCAATTTCTCTGGTTCTTTGGAGGAGCTCTGGTCCTTTAGTTGAAAAGTTCTGTCAGAGAAGCTAACTATAATTATGCATTATGCATTATGCATTATGCATTAATCGTTAACACTTATTCACATTGCTGTGCTTCCCATCGGCCCTACTGCTGTTGTAATTTTGCCAACGACAAGATGATATTATAACAACAAAAACCAACGAACAATTTCCACTATGCTTTCACTCATCGAGACCCGCAACCGCCACTTCCTCGCCGCCTGCCGCGCCATCATCTCCTCCCTCCCCGCCGGCTGTGAGATCAACCTGACACAGGTAGCCGAGCAGGCCGCCCATTCACCCGCACCTGCCTACTACTGCACCTTCACCTACGCCATGCGCATGGTCCGTCTCCTCCGCCACGGTCGCCTCCCTCTGCGCAACGACCGCCGCCGCATGCTCTGGGAAGAGCTTAACGTCAAGACGGCCATCCTCCAGGCCCGTCGCCGCTGCCGCCTCCCCGAGGCTATGGCTTCCGTCCTCGCCTCATCAGGCGCCTCACAGTTCTTCATCGCCCCCTCCACAGCTCTCCGTCTCGTCCAGCAACTCCGCTCACGCGCCTAAACTCACCCACAGAAATGATCTGCTCACTATCCACCTCAGCCATCATCGACTCCATCCAGGCCACGACAGCCTTCCGCTCCCTCACTGCCTCTGATCCCACCTTCTCTCCGCTCCTGCGCGCGGAGTGGAGGGGGCAGATGCGGATGATGATCCGCAACTCTTTCGCCGACCTTGTTCTTGCCCTCATGCCATGCGTGGTTGACTGTAACCTCGACTCTGAGACCTCCCTCACCGATCCCGGCGCCATCGACCCGGCGGACGGCTCCGACATCCTCCTTCAGATCGAGATTGCCGACCCCGTCCGAGGCGTCGGGCCGTCGGGGGCCATCGTCCGCCGTCAGCTCGAACAAGCCGTCACTTTCCGTGCCCTCCACCTTTGGGCCCTCTCGTCGGGCGAACACACCCGTGCCGACGCCTACGCCGCCCTCTATCACTCCACACTCTCCACCCTCCTCACCACCCTGACCCCCATTCCCCGCCCCTTCCTCAGAAGTAGTTAATGCATAATCCATAATGCATAATGCATAATTTCAATGCATAATCCATAATGCAT
>CAZOOY010000054.1:0-6102 GCA_964581555.1 uncultured Staphylococcus sp. | reverse complement strand
TGGTCTAATATTAATAATGCGTAATCGGTGCGAATAAGCCCCCGGAGGGGGCGCTCTCATGGTTAACCCCGGGTGCAACCCGGGGAAGAGCAAGCCCCACCATCCCACGAGCTCCGGAGGAGCGATGTCGTGTCCCGGGACAAAGACATTCCGACATGGCTTTTCGACCAGAGGACAAAAGCTTTCCCAAAGGTCGAGAGGATTTTTGAGGGAGCGATTTCAAGACATCATCCCAATTGAGCAGTACGGACGTGCCTTTGGCACGTAACCCTGTAAATAAGCTAATTACATCAACGTGCCAAAGGCACGTCCGTACTGTCATCTCACCTTAGTTACAACGTTAGTGCCGTGCAGGGGCTTGTACACGACGCTCCAAAAAAAATTCTTTGGTCTTCTGGCAAGGCTGTAGTCCTCTGGTCTAATATTAATTATGCATTATGCATTAATCCCATTTTCGGTAAATGTTTTTTTTGTTCTTTTTTCTGAATTAATTTGTATCTTTTACACTTATTCACTAACTTTGCAAAAATTTAGATTATTTTACTAAATTAGTATTTTACCATTCCTATTAATCATCTTGCCATGAAAAAAATCCCTAAAGGATCTTGCGCACTTCTCAAAAGTGTGGACAAGACGCTTGCCGGCACTCTCGTAGCTGCCGCGCTCATGGGCGGAGCCTCATTCTCAATGCAGGCTTCTGAAGTAACCGGGGGGGGGTAATTCCTCTGTAAGTCAACAAGTTAGCAGTAGCAAAACAACCGTCAGCGGTACTGTTGTCGACGAGGCCGGCGAGCCTATGATCGGCGTTTCAGTCACTGAGGTTGGCACAAAGGTCGGCGTAGCCACCGACCTTGACGGTCGCTTCCAGCTCACCGTTGGCCGCGGCTCTGAAATCCGCGTCAGCTACATCGGCTACAAGACTCAGACATTCAAGGCCGAAGGCCAAAGCAATCTTGAGATCAAGCTCGTTCCCGACAACAATGTACTTGACGACGTTGTGGTCGTAGGTTACGGCACAGTTAAGAAACGCGACCTCACCGGCGCCGTTTCATCCGTTAAATCCGAGGTCATCACCCTCACTCCCACCTCCGACCCCATGGACGCCCTCCAGGGCCGCGTGGCAGGTCTTGACATCAGCCGCTCCAACGGTCAGCCCGGTGCAGGCGTTGACATTCAGCTCCGTGGTAACCGTTCATTCTCCGCTTCGGGTACACCTTATATTATTGTCGACGGTATGCCCGGCAACTATGAGACCATCAACCCCAACGATATCGAGAGCATCGACGTCCTCAAGGACGCTTCCTCCACCGCTATCTATGGTTCCGCCGGTGCAAACGGTGTAATCATCATCACCACCAAGAAAGGTAGCGCAGGCAAGGTCAACGTGAACTTCGACGCATACTACGGCTACAATGGCTGGGCCACTCTTCCCAAGATGAACGATGCCATGCAGTATGCCCAGACCAAGATCAAGGCTCTCGAGTATGCAGGTCTCCCCGGCGACTCCAACTCTGACGTCAACGCCGCTCTTGCCGCCGCTCAGGCCGGTCACTCCATCGACTGGGTTGACACAGTGCTAAAGGACGGCTCTTCTCAGAACTACTCCCTCAGCGTGAGCGGTGGAACAGAGAAGACCCAGATCTACTTCTCCCTTAACTACAACAAGGTCAAGGGTCAGTATGAGGGCTCCAACTATCAGGTCTACTCCTCCAGCCTCCGCGCCAATCAGAAGATAGCCAACTGGATTGAGGCCGGTATCCACACTCAGCTCAGCTACACCGACCAGAACAAGGCTTCCATGAACATGGAGAATGCCCTTTCCTATGCTCCTGTCGGTCAGCTCTACAATGAGGACGGTTCAATCAAGATCTTCCCCTTCGAGGTGAACACCGACCGCCCCTCGCTCCTGCTCAACACTCAGGACGGCGTCTACAAGAACAACGTCAAGAACTTCCGCGCCTATATCCAGCCTTACGTCCGCATCTATCCGGTCAAGGGAATGACATTTGAGACCCGCCTCTCGGGCAACTTCAATTTCCGTCGTTCCAATGAGTTCAGAGGTTTCGGTTCCTATCAGTTCTACCAGGCTCCGGAGGGTGCAGGTCCCTCTGCCGTTGGTCATGAGACTGAGGAAAGCTTCAGAAAGTATAACTACGCCTCCATTGACAACTATGATAACATCGGTTATCGCTGGGAGAACATCCTCACCTACAATTTCAAGCTCGCCGATGTCCATGAGTTCACCCTCACCGGCGTGACCACCTGGAATGAGGAGAAGGTCAACACCTCAAGCATGTCCAACAGAGGCTTCGATTCCAATACCTACTATTGGACCAATATGGGTCAGCCCGGTGTCGACGGCACCCGAACTACTATCGGTTCTAACTACACCATGCAGAAATCCATGGGTCTCGTAGCTCGTCTCAACTACTCTTTCCTCGGCCGCTACCTCTTCTCCGCTTCCGTTCGTCGTGACGGTAACTCCGTTCTCGCAAGCGGTCGCCGCTGGGATACATTCCCCGCATTCTCTCTCGGCTGGCGCTTCTCCGACGAGTCATTCATGGAGGCTACCAAGAGCTGGCTCAACAATGGTAAGCTCCGTGTCGGCTATGGTATCACCGGTACCGCCAACATCGATCCCTACAGCTCCTACTCCATCCTTCAGAGTACCCAGGATGCTTACGGTAACCAGGGCTATCTCCAGTTCTCTTACCCCAACCTCCTCTCCAATGCCACTCTCACATGGGAGAAGTCCAAGAGCTGGAACTTCGGTCTTGATCTCGGCCTCTTCAACTACCGCATCGACGCTACCCTCGACTATTACATCACCAACACTGACGATGTGATCTGGAAGCAGACCCTGCCTATCACCAACGGTGGTGGTGCCGACGGCAATCCTTACACGATGAACACCAACATCGCCAAGACCCGTAACCACGGTATCGAGCTCACCATCAACACTCAGAATATCGTGACCCGTGACTTCACCTGGTCAAGCGCCCTCACCGTCACCCGCAACTGGGAGAAGGTCAAGTCTCTCGGCGCCGGTGCCGAGGAGTATGTCACCAACGGTGATTTTACTCTCCACAAGGGTTCTCCCATCAAGTCCTACTATGGCTATGATCTTGCCGGTGTATGGCAGTACGGTCAGGAAGCTGATGCCGCAGCCTTCGGCAAGCAGCCCGGCGACCTCCGCGTCAATGTCCCCAATATGCGCAAGATCAGCGACGGTGTTTTCGAAAAGACCTATCCTGATGAATTCGATGAGGAAGGCAATCCTCTCACCCGTATCTTCGACAAGGATAATCCTTACACTGTAGGAACTACCGACCAGAAGATCATCGGCCACAACTCTCCCGACTGGACCGTGGGCTTCAACAACACCTTCACCTACAAGTGGTTTGACCTCTCCATCTATATGATGTATCGTGGCGGTCAGATGATCAAGTACAACATGATGACCCAGTATGATTCAAGCGGTGGTGCATTCCCCACTTACTTCGACTACTGGACTCCTGACAATCCCTCCAACGACTTCCCTGCCCTCAATGCTCAGCGTCCTTGGACTGCAGATGCCTACCACACATCTATGGCTTATCAGGACGGTTCATTCTTCAAGATCAAGAACATCACTCTCGGCTACACTCTTCCCCAGGCAGCCTGCAAGAAGATCAAGATCCAGAAGCTCCGCATCTACGGCACCGTATCCAATCCTCTCGTTCATGCCACCAACAAGCTGATCAAGGATTATGACCCCGAAATGAACGGTCAGTACAACAATCCTCTCACCCGTCAGCTCGTGTTCGGTCTCAATCTCTCCTTCTAAAGATTTCTTACGTATCCAATCATGAAAACATCATTCAAATATTTAATAGGAAGCACACTTGCTGCTTCAGCCCTCCTTTTCACAGGGTGTGGCCTTGACGAGGACAATCCCCATGCAGGTGATGCCACGCTTGACAACTATCAGGCCTGGGCAGGTATGCAGGAGACCTGCTACCTTCCACTCGTTACCGATATTTTCTCCCGCTCCGACTATATGATGATGGCCGAGGGTGGTACGGACCTTTGGGTATCAGGCGGTAATGGTGATGGAGGTAAGCAGACCATCAACTATGAGGAATTGAGCACTGACAACAACAATTCCAAGAAGCTCTGGAAGATGGGTTATCAGACCATCTCTACCTGCAACACCGTCATCAACGAGGCTGAAAATATCTCCGGTGGCAATCAGGAGAACATCGATATCCTCGTGGCCGAGACAAAGACGCTGCGCGCGTTCTACTACTCTCTCCTCGTGGCTTACTTCGGTCCCGTGACCCTTAACCTCGAGAGTTCGTCCGCCATCACCGGTGACGTGGATCTCACACCTGTTCGTACTTCCGAGAAGGATGTCTATGACTTCATCATCAAGGAACTCATCGAGGCTGAGAAGGTTCTCCCCGTTCAGCCCTATCAGAACAACCGTGGCCGTGTCTCCAAGAAGACTGCCAAGGGTCTCCTCTGCCGTGTCTACGCTCAGCGTGCAGGTCTCGGTGACAAGTTCTACGGTGACGGCCAGACCTACTGGAAGCTCGCCAAGGATTGCGCTGAGGAGCTTATCGCCCAGAAGGGTTCCTATGGCGTAGATCTCTACACTGATATAGCTGACGTGTGGGCCGACGGTAACAACCGCAACAATAAGGAGGCTCTCTTCCAGATTGCCGGTGCTGATCCCTACTCCGATGTCTATAGCTATGAGAAGGACCGTTTCAGCAACCTCTCTGTATATGCAGGCGGTGGTTTCATAAAGCTGAAGGAATTCTTCAATCCCACCTTCTACGGTAAGAGCTATTATCCTGACAAAGCCTCCTCTTACTACTATGGCCGTCAGAATTGCGGTACTTGGATGCCCTCACGCTACCTGATGTATTGCTACAATCCCGAGTGGGACCGTCGTTGGGAGTACACTTGGTTCTACACCCAGAGCGACTTCACATTCCTCGACTGGGGTGGTGCAAAGATTATTGGTCACGATGGCGTTGATTATGAGTGGACAGCTGATGTCTGCACAAACTTTGGTGTTGATGCTTCTCATGTTGGCGAGATCGTTTCTCCCTATGCCGATGTATCCTGGGTAGATAAAGGCGCCGCTGCCAATCAGTATGATGTTCGCGTATGGCCTATTGGAGTGACTGACGATGACGCTTCCAAGCTTCTCCGTCCTGCCAAGACCTCTGCTGAATTCGGTCAGCCCGGTGTGATTGACGTAACCAAGGTATATGCCGTGCCTTATCCCGTGGCTGAGAACGACAACCGTATCAAGCTCCTCTTCACACATGACCATCTCTCGGATGCCGAGCTTGCCAAGCGTCCTTATATCACCATCTGTATTGATGACATGTATGTAGACACCTATCCCTATGGAATGGTTGCCAACGGCTCTAAAGCTGATTTCCTCCCCAAGGGTAATGGTCAGACTATCCCCGGTTATACCTCACCCTGTCTCCACAAGTTCAACTGGGCGTTTGACGGTTGCTGGACCGGCAACATGCAGCGCAAGACCGGTGATATCTTCATCATGCGTCTCGCCGAGATCTATCTCATCGCTGCCGAGGCTAACCAGAAGCTTGGTGACGGCCAGGCTGCTGCCAACTATCTCAACCCCCTCCGCGAGCGTGCTCTCCGCAAGGGTTATGCCGGCAACTACAAGCTCACCAACGCTACCGAAGATGATGTGCTTGACGAATTTGCACGTGAAATGTGCGGCGAGTTCATGCGCTGGACTCTCCTGAAGCGTCACAACAACATCGCCGAGCGTCTCGCTCTCCACAACAAGCGTGCCGCCAAGACCTTCAAGCCCTACATGTACAACCGTCCCATCTCTGTGGACTTCCTCCGTGTTATCCTCAACGCTGACGAGTTTGGTGACAACGGTTACGGTACAACCGGTACTTCAGGTCTCGGCAACTTCGAGAGCTACAAGTAATCTCCCCTCCTAAGTAGGTAAGAAAAAGGCTGTAAAGCCTGAGAAAATACCCTTATAATTCCCCGTTTCATCTCTAACGCGCCGGGTCGCCTCTTGTGAAAGAGCCGACCCGGTTTTTTTTAATGCATAATCCA
>CAZOOY010000053.1:0-12452 GCA_964581555.1 uncultured Staphylococcus sp. | reverse complement strand
CCAGTGACCTCCTCCCTGTCAAGGAGGCGCTCTGAACCAACTGAGCTAATGAATCATGCGCTATTTCGACCGCAAAGTTAAGAAAAAACCTTTAATTCCACACTATTCCGATCGAAAAAATCGCCCGGCGATGAAAATTAATCACTGATATTTTCCACTATCTTGTAGGCTGTGAGGCTACCGAGTTTTGCAGCCTTGCGGGTATATTCCGTAGCTTTTGCCTTGTTTGCCTTCACTCCCTTGCCGTCACGATACATTTCGCCGAGGCGCTCATAGACCACTGCCATGAGCGGAGCGGGAAGCTTACCGTTTTTAGCGACCTGTTCGTAGTAGGAGGCTGCTCTTGCATAATTCTGATTGAGGAAGTCATCATTGTAGTTCATACTTCCGAGATAGAAACGTGACCAGTCGTCACCCTCCTCGGCTCTTTTCTCACGCTCCTTGATACCTTTCAGGAAGCCATCCTTGTAAAGTGGCTCATTGGAGAAACTCTGTCCTTTATGACCGTCTTCGACAAGTTGAAGAGACTTCTGCGCGAGCATAGTGTGAATATCATCGCCGAATCTTTCGCCGCGGAGAGGTAGCCAGAGATTACTTCGGGCGGCATCGTTGCCCAGATCTCCCGCGATATAAAACCAGAAGAAGGCATCGGGCAGACTGACTTCCGCAAACCATGGGCGCTGCAGGGAGTAACCATATTTTGACGCTCCGTTGGCATACCCCTCCATGGCTGACTTTCCGTAATATTCACATGCTTTTTTCGCATCTTTTTTATACCCGGTCCCATCCTCGATCATTCCACCGATGATACAGAGGGCCATAGCATTGTTTTTGTGACCGCCGGCTTCGAAACACTGGCGCGCTTTCTTGAAATCGTTGTTCAACTGATAATAGATACCGAGATAGTCATAGGCATCCGCGATACCTGCATTGGCAGCCTTTTCCAGAAGTTTCACGCCCTCGACTGCTTTTCCGGGGAATAGATATGCGGTGGTGTAATGCGTGTATAGCAGTCCAAGTTCAGCCATTGCTCGTGCGTTTCCGTTATCGGCCGCTAACTGAAGGCAGCGTTCAGCCACCAGCGGACTCCACACCTTATGATAAAGAGCGAGACTCACCACACTGTCGGCCGAGATCTTTCCCTGAGAGTAGGGGAGACGTACGGACTCAAATATGTCGTTCTCCCGTTGTGAAGTTTTAGTTGTTGAGGCGGCGGTTTTAGAAGTGGATTTTCCACCGAAAAGACGTGACAGGGCATTGTCACGGCCCGACATTGGCAATGAGACGGCAATAGCCAGAATTAGAAGCGAAATAATCTTTTTCATAATTGATTGATGTGTATGTGATGTATCCTTGAAACACTATGAGGCATGACAATGTTCTATACCTGACTGAAAAATCTATGGAAGGTCATCACCAATTATTTGTCGGTTACAATTCTCTTTTGTAATTTTGCAAGTAAACGGATGGCTCGTAGTGCTTTTACATGAGCTTGGACGGCAACGGCAATGTTATGGTGAAGATATTGAAAATTCTTGGCTGGACACTCCTTGTGATTGTGATTCTTGCAGGAGTGCTGCTCTTCAGCGCCGTGCAGTTTCTCAACTCCCGCAATCTTTCGGATCTTGTCGAGCGCATGGTCAATGAGCGCATTGACGGGCATGTGACAGTCGGGAGTCTGAAAGTGGGTTTTCATCCTTATTTCCCCATTCTCGGAGTCAAGATTGACAGTCTTTCAGTCATTTCTCACGCTTTTGACTCGCTGTCCGTCACGGAGCGGGGTGGATTGCCCGTTTATGCCGACTCGCTCCTTTCGCTTGACCATATGGCCGGGGCGCTTGACCTCAAGCGTCTGATCGGCGGCAATGAAGTCGCCCTTAGGGACGTAGTGCTTCGCGGTCTGAGCGTCAATCTTGTCATCGCTCACAATGGTAAGGCTAATTATGACATCATCCATTTGTCCGGTGATACTGTGAAGAGCGAGAGCCGGAAACAGCCCGGATTCCGTATCAATCGGTTTTCACTTGAGCAGCCGCGTGAGATGCGTTTCTATAATGCTGCCGACTCCACCTCAGCCTCAGTGCTTTTGCTGACACATGCCGATGTCGATGGAGATCGTCAACCCACCTACAGCCTTAGACTCAACGGAGATATATCTTCACGTAAGGCGACCCTGATCACCAATCTTGACCGGATCAAGTTCGGTCTCAACGGCAAAGTCTTCTGGGATCCCGCGCGCCCCGGTCTCGTGGCGATGGATGAGATGGAGATTCAGGGTGCGTTCCTTAGAGCGATTATTTCCGGTGAGATTGACTTCACGAGCAGTCCCATCGTCCGTAAGGCAGTTGTGGAGATCCCGCCTCTTCCGCTCACTGACATGCTTGCCGTCGTGCCCGATTCCATCCGCCGGGAGCATGGCTTGTACGCTCCATATTTCTCCACGGATCTTGCTGTTACGGGAAGATTTGAACTCACGGAGCCCTTGAATCTTGCCACCGACTCTTTCCCAGCCGGCAGCCTTCGCTTGTCAGTCCCTCCCTCGACTTTGCATTACGGTAAATCACGCTTCAAGGAACTTGCGTTAGACCTCATGGCGACAATGGTGGCCAATTCCCCTGACAGTACGGTGATCGACCTCACTCGTTGCGTCGTGGTGGATGATAATGATAAATTTGATGCGACAGCCACTTTCTCAACGCCATTTTCCGATCCTGCTTTTACTGCAACTTTAAAAGGCGATATTGATCTTGGAAACCTGCCCCCCATCCTGCATGACAAACTCCACGGATTTCTCTCCGGAAAACTGACCACTGATCTTAACGCCCGGGGACGAGTCTCCATGTTGCGTCCCGGTCATATTCATCGTCTTGTCGCAGACGGCAGCATAACCGGTCATAATCTGTACTATCTGACCGGTGATATCAATAATCTTGTTCAGATTAACAAGACAAAAATCAATTTATCCTCGCGGGAAATCAGTGATGGTTTCCCATTGTTGAGCGCGAAGCTCGAGGCGGATACGGCCAACATTCTTCTGGGAGGAGTTGACCTGTCGGTGGGCTCCCTCACCCTTGATGCAGGGGTAGAGCGTGATGGCCGGCGGATAGATTCTCTCAGGGCTATGCCTCTCGGGGGTGATCTCGCTGTGAAGCGTTTCAACATCATTTCCATCACCGACAGCGCCGGAGCCCGCATCAGGGATCTTGGCGGACACATCGTTTTCAGTGACGAGATAGGGCCGAGACTGGTTGCTGCTCTACACACGGGCTATGTCTCAGCCGGTTCTCTTTCCGACCGTTTCGTCTTTGACGATGCGGCTATAGATGCCATTCTTCATAAGCTTCCTTCTTTCCATAAAAAGCATCTTGCCGGATCACAACGTAAACCTCACAAAGAGTATCGCTACATTGCCCCCGATTCAGTCTTCCGGTATGCCTACAACAAGCGTCACCATCGCCCCGGCGAAAAACGCAAGCGCAGGGTCTACGGCACGATGTCGGCTCGCAATAACGAGGTGCTGGAATGGGATCTCGCCAAGGGATTCAATCGCTTCTTGACCGAATGGAAACTCAGCGGTACTATTGCCTCGGGAAATGCGCGCTTGCTTACCCCACACTTCCCACTCCGTAACCGCTTCTCGCGAGTTGACCTGAAGTTCAGCAACGACACCGTCCGGCTTACGGACGTCTCATTGCGGGCAGGACGATCCGACATCAAGTTGACGGGGCTTGTCTCCAATGTGCGTCGTGCGCTCACCTCAAAGACCGATAATACGCTAAAGATAAACCTCTCGTTCCTAAGCGATACCATAGACATCAACGAACTTTCTGCCGGAGCCTTTACCGGAGCCGCCTATGCCCATAGCCGCCGGCGTGGCAAGATCCGTATCACCGGGACTGATGACGCCTCGCTGGCCACTCGTCTGGATCTTCTTGCCAAGGACGGAGCCGGTACTACCGCACCATTTCTCATCCCAGTAAATATCGACGCCAACCTGAGGATCGGAGCCAAGAAAGTGCTATACAGTGATCTGGTGATGCAGAGTCTCGGAGGTGATATTCTCGTGTATGATGGTGGCGTGAATCTTCACAACCTCTCCGCAAGTTCCGATGCCGGCAATCTCTCTATCTCGGCGCTCTATTCAGCGCCTAAGCCCGAGGACATGCACTTCGGATTCGGAATGCAGCTTGTCGACTTCAATATCGGTAAGTTCGTGAAGCTTGTCCCTGCCCTTGACTCCATCATCCCCCTTATGCATGACTTCTCAGGCACCATCGGCGCTGACATTGCGGCGACATGTAGTATTGATTCTGGAATGAACCTCATGCTTCCCACTCTCGACGCTGCCATAAGGATCAGTGGTGACAATCTGGCTTTCATCGATCCCCAAAGATATCGGACACTTGGAAAGTGGCTTGGGTTCAAGAATAAGGCAGACAACACCATCCATCGGCTCAATGTTGAGATGACGGTGACCGACGGTGTAATGCGTGTCTATCCGTTTACGTTCAACATTGACCGCTATCGTCTTGGTGTCTATGGCTCCAATGATATTGCCATGAATTTCAGCTATCATCTCTCGGTGCTGAAATCACCCATTCCGTTCAAGTTCGGTATCACGTTATCGGGTAACCCCAAGAAATATAAAGTCCGTTTCGGAGGTGCGAAATTTGACGAAAACACTGTGATCGAGAGTGTGAATATGGTCAATAATGCCCGTATCAATCTCATAGAGCAGATAGAGAATGTCTTTAAGAGAGGCGTGCAGAACTCCCGTTTCGCCAAACTTCAGATACCCTACCCTTCAGGTTATTCATCCCCTGTGGATAGTGGCCTGACCGCCGCCGACTCTCTCAGACTCGTTCAAGCCGGAATCCTTGACCATCCAACCCCGTCAACCCAATCTACGAAACAACCCGCCAAGAAAAAACGCAAAAAATTCCTCTTCTTTTGACATCTGGAAGAAACGAGTGAAAGTCATTCATGCTTGGCAATCTTCGGGTGTCAGAGTCATGTAAGGTCAGTTTTGGAAAATTAGTTGTTTGAAGACATAAAAAAGTTTTTTTGATAGGCTACAACTCGATGAGTTGGTGAAACATTGATAATGCATTTGACACCGTTGGATGCCTTATAAAACGAGTTGAGGAGTTATCGATAAGGAAATAATATATAAAAATTCCTCTGAATAAACAGTTTTAATTGCTTATTCAGAGGTTCATACAAATTCGTGATCCGGCCGCGACTCGAACGCGGGACCGTCTGCTTAGAAGGCAGATGCTCTATCCAGCTGAGCTACCGGACCGACCTTGGGAAAGAAGGGTACCCAAATTCACATCAATTGAAGGGGTAGAGCCTTTTTCGGGTGCAAAGGTAGCTATTTATTCTTATTTTCCAAAGTCCGTGACATGACTTTTCTACATTTTTACACTTTTTGTCATTCTCTTTCGTTGCTATTTCGCTTTTTTTTGGTTACTTTGCGGTCAAATACTCCAAAAGGCTGAGAGTCACGCTCATTGTGTGTCATTCAGGCTCCGGAGGAGTCAATTTGCTTATATGGGTAAAATCATCGCTATTGCAAATCAGAAGGGTGGTGTCGGGAAAACCACCACCACCATCAATCTTGCCGCGTCACTGGCGGCCGAAGGAAAACGCACACTGATAATTGATGCCGACCCTCAGGCCAACGCTACCTCGGGCTACGGTATCGATCCCAAGTCAATGCCTTCGTCCATCTATGAGTGTCTCGTGGACGATTATCCTATGGACGGGTCGCAGGTTGCCACCTGTTGCGAGGGGCTCGATCTCATCGGTTCACGCATAGATCTTGCGGGTGCCGAAATCGAACTCATCAACAAGCCTGCCCGTGAGAATGTGCTCAAGAAATCAATTGCCTCTGTGGCCGATAAATATGATTTCATTCTTATTGACTGCTCACCGTCGCTTGGTCTGATCACGGTCAATGCGCTGACAGCGGCTGACTCCGTCATAATTCCCGTGCAGGCCGAATATTTCGCGCTCGAAGGTATCACCAAGCTCCTCAACACAATCCGCATTATTAAGTCACGACTTAATCCCTCGCTTGAGATCGAGGGATTTCTCCTCACGATGTATGACGCCCGTCTCCGTCTGGCCAACCAGATTTACGAGGAGCTGAAGGGCCATTTCGGTCCCATGGTGTTTGACACCGTCATCCCCCGAAATATCCGCCTGAGCGAGGCTCCCAGCCACGGTCTTCCCTGTATTCAGTACGACCCTCTGTCGCGTGGCGCAACTTCCCACGTTGCGCTGGCTAAGGAGTTGATCGCCAAGAATGAAGCTAAGTAACAGCACGAAAACAAACCGATAAAAAAATAGACAATGCCCCAGCCCAAACGTCCCGCGCTCGGCCGCGGCCTTGACTCGCTTATTCCGATGGACGACGCGCCCGCGCGCGACACCTCAGCCATCAACGAGATAGAGATTTCACGCATCTCGCCCAATCCCGATCAGCCGCGTACTATCTTTGACGAGGAGGCCCTCGAAGATCTTGCGCGCTCCATCACTGAACTCGGTATTATCCAGCCTCTGAGCTTGCGCAAGACAGGTCCGGAGACCTATCAGATCATAGCCGGCGAACGCCGCTATCGGGCTGCAGTCATGGCCGGACTGACCACCGTTCCCGCCTATATCCGTACCGCCAACGACACGGAGCTGACGGAGATGGCCCTTATCGAAAATATTCAGCGCGAGGATCTCAATGCCATCGAAATCGCGTTGACATTCAAGAAACTCATTGACCAATATGGTCTCACGCAGGAGCGCCTGAGCGATCGGATAGGGAAGAAAAGGGCCACCATAGCCAACTTCCTCCGTCTGCTTCGCCTTCCGGCCGAGGTGCAGTTGGGATTGCGAGACAAGCGTATTGACATGGGGCATGCTCGCGCCATGCTCAGTGTCGACGATCCCAAGCTTCAACTCCGTCTTTACAACGAGACAATCCGTCAGGGTCTGAGCGTCCGTAAAGTCGAGGAACTTGCCAGAAGATATGCCGCCGAAGGGGCTCCCGAGGAGAAGAAAAATCCCGAAAGAACGTTTTCTAACAAAGATTTTGATATTTTAAGAGACCATCTTACCCAGCGTTTTTCGACCCCTGTAAAAGTGGTCTGCGATGCCTCCGGAAAGGGAAAAATCTCCTTCCAGTTCAAAAACGATGATGAACTTCAAAGATTAATTGCTATCTTTGACACTGCTAAGCAGTGAGGACGGTTGAAGAGGGAATGTGATTTTTCCTCTGAGAAGCCATAACATTCAGGCTGCAAGGATTTTAATTCAATAATGCCGATCAGACAGGACAGTGCCCGCATAATTATGACCAAACGCTATCGCGCCGTGCTCGGGGTGATTGCGGTCATGCTTATGTGCACGTTTAACATTTTTTCTCAGACCCCGGGTATGCGTCCGTCCCGTCCCACACCTCGCGCCACCTCCCCCGTGGCTGAGCTCCCGGATTCAATCCCTCTCGGGCCTGATGGAGTGGACACTCCGGCCTTTGTTGTGGAAGACAGTATCTCGGCAGCGTCCTGCAGAACTCTCTCGATAGTTCCTGTCGATACCGTGGCGATCATCAACGGCCCGGGTCAGGAACCCCGCTTTCGTTTCAACCCTGATCCCACACGCGCCGTGTGGATGTCGGCCCTGTTTCCCGGGCTGGGACAGCTCTATAACCGCCGTTACTGGAAGTTGCCCATTGTCGTGGGTGCTTTCATGGGCCTCGGCTACGCAACGTCGTGGAACAACACCATGCTCCGTGACTACACCACCGCCTATTCCGATATCATGGACAATGATCCCACCACCGAGAGCTACAAGGATTTCTTCGCTCCCGGTGTCAACGTAGATGATATCGACAAGACATATCTTACCAATCTGCTGCGCTCGCGCAAGAATTTCTATCGACGCAACCGTGACCTCTGTATTATCTGCATGATCGGAGTCTATCTGGTGGCGATGGTCGATGCTTATGTCGATGCCCAGCTCGCCCATTTCGACATCTCGCCCGGACTTTCGGTCGATGTGGCTCCTGCCATCATGCCGTCTGAATCCCGCTCCTTCAATTCTCTCCCGGCCGTGGGGGTGCAATGGGCCTTTAATTTCTGACCGATGAAAAAGACTCTGCTTTCACTTCTTGTCTCCTTCTGCTTGGGAAGCACTCTCCAGGCCGCTCCGTCCATCCTCGATCTCAAGTATTCGATCTCTGACGACAATATCATCGCACCCGAGAGTTTCGAGACCCAGACACGCCTTCTGGAGGAGAATTTCTATCTCAAGAATTTCGTGATTCCGGGCACTGATCTCGGGAACAATTACACGGCATCCCCGGCCGAGTACGAGAAACGTCTCACCAAACTTCCCACAGAGATAGATCTGCCATACAACAGTATCGTGGGTAACTATATCAACATGTATCTCACCAAGCGCAGAGGCCTGGTGGCTGACATGCTTGCACTCCACAACTACTATGGCCGCATATTCGAGGAGGAGCTCCTTAAGGAAGGTATGCCCCTTGAGTTGGAATATCTTCCGGTGATAGAGTCCGCCATCAATCCCAATGCCGTCTCCAAGGCCGGTGCCGTAGGTCTCTGGCAGTTCATGCCCGCCACCGCAAAAGGACTGGGGATGGAGGTCAACTCACTTGTGGATGAGCGACGTGATCCTCGTGTCTCCTCGCGCAACGCCGCCCGTTACCTCAAGCAGCTCCATGACATCTATGATGACTGGTCGCTTGCCATCGCCGCCTATAACTGCGGTCCCGGTAACGTCAACAAGGCGCTCCGCAGGGCCGGAGTAGAGGGCACAGAGGTCAAGAAAGACTTCTGGGACATATACAATTACCTCCCGCAGGAGACGCGCGGTTATGTCCCCGCTTTCATTGCCGCCAACTATGTCATGAACTATTACCGTGATCACGGTATCAGTCCTACCGTTGTCAAGAGACAGCTCACCACCGATACAGTCACGGTGAAAAACTATGTCCACTTCAATCAGATCTCCTCGGTGCTCAATATCCCTGTGGATGAGCTGAGAATGCTCAATCCTCAGTTCCGAAAGGATATAATCCCGGGAGACTACCGTCCTTACACACTCACTCTCCCCACTCAGCAGTGTCTCAGCTACGTGATGAGCGAGAAGCGCATCCTTGACTATGACCGAGATCTCTACGCCCGCCGTTCTTATGCCGAACCCGGGGGAGAGTCAACAGCCGAACCCTCCTATGCTTCATCGGATGGTGGAGCCGCCAATCTTGCGCTGGCCGGGCGTCAGACAGCTAATGCCGCTGTCAATAACGAGATAGCCACTGCCCAGACGGAGAAAGTCGTCACCAAGATCCACACAGTAGGTCGTGGAGAAAATATCCGTGACATTGCCCGCACGTATGGCGTCTCGGCCACGGATATCAAGCGATGGAACAAACTGCGCCGCGGCAAGGTGAAGGAGGGTGATCGCCTCACCATCGAGATCGTCGAGCATGTCACACCCGAAGAAGTCAGAGTCGTGGCTGCACCTGAGGTGGCTCAGGTTAATCCATCGGATTTCCGGACTGACTCTTCCCAGTCATCTTCTACCAATACTTCAACCCAGGCGCCGGCAACTTCCTCTACGGTCAAGCCGGCGGTCTCGCAGAAGGAGACCACAACGGCACCAGCAAAGAAGAAGGAGTCCAAGGCGGTTACGACCCAGGCTAAACCCAAAACAAGTACTCATAAGGTCAAGAAGGGCGAGACTCTGGAGCGTATTGCCAAGAAATATGGTACAACCGTCAGCGCTATTCAGGCTGCCAACGGAATGGGATCGAAGACCGTGCTTCAGATTGACCAGGTTCTGAAGATACCTGCCAAATCATCCGTGAGCAAGCAGACATCAAAGGGCTCGTCAGGGACTACCAAGAGCACGACCCGTCGTCCCTCCAAGAAGAGACGTTGAGACAGTCGCGAGACATATTGTAAGATTTACCCGGAGGGAGGTTCAAGCCATCTCTCCGGTTTTTTGTGTTTCCTATTCATGATCGTTTTCTTTTTTTCTGCAAAGTTACAACCTCCTCACCACCGGAAGGTGCGATAATATCAGGAAGCGGTGGAAAAATCCCCATTTTTAATCTTTACCGCAGCGTCCACAGTTGGAACATCCGTTACAAGTCATGCGTGAGCCACAGGTGGCACAGTGCCGGCGGAAGAACGGGACATAAAGGTTTTCGGTATCCTCCCGGAAAATAGAATTAACGGGGTAGCTGAGATTGAATTTAGGTTTACCGTTGTAATGGCTCAGTCCTGAGAGATAGGCCTGTTTGCTCTGGATCTCCTTGGAGGGGATACGATATGTGTGTCCGTCTTTAATGAAGACAGTACCGGTCTCAATGAAATTGAAAGTTGCATCGGCCTCGCTACATTGACGTGACAGTGACTCAACCCACTCATAACGGCATGGACGGGCACCGTCGTAATTCTCGCCTCCGCAAAGCACTTCGTCAATTTTCCCGGTCGAGAGATAGCGGGTGGCATCAATGGCTCCGATGAACGGGGCTGCCATAAAGCCCCTATGTTTAGCCGGTAGCTCAAGAAGAAGAGGGAGACGAGTGTCGGCATTGCGCTGGTTCTCGCATGTCACTGAAAGCATGACGTTATCGTAGCCATCTCCCCAGTCGGGGGGAAGACATGACTTGATGCGGTGGGCCCTTTTGGTGAGGATACGGAAAGCGATGTCGGGGCGTGAACGCATCATAGCCCATGCCTCCGGGCGCCACTTGTCAGCCTCCTCAACAAAGAAATCGGTGGAGAGACCGACGTAGAGTTGCATACCGGACTTGAGTTTGTAATTTCCATGACGATCACGACGCACCGGCAGATTGAAGTTGGCCGTACGGGTCACGACGGATGTGTCGATACCACGCTTTCCGTCAAGGAAATACATGTAGCAGTGGTCACACCCCTCGCTCACTCTGCGGCATCCGTGCCATGGATTCCAGATCACCATCAGTTACACTCTTTGAAAATCTTCGTGTAAATATAACGATAATCAGGCAGCCAATCAACATTAATCGGCCCAATTGGAAATAATATTGCCGAAAAACTTCAAAAGAGAAATGATATGCAGAAAAAATAGATTATATTTGTAAAAGTAAACTTCCATGCTATGATATTTTCGTCTCTATTCAAATCTTTCGACTGGTCCGTTGTGATCACGATTGTTCTGACGAGTCTCTTTCTGTGTTGTTGTGCTATTTTCAAACCTCCACACGGATCTATTGAAGAAGAGAATGAGCTGCTTGTGCGAGATGTCATAAGGGCTTTTACCGGAGTGAGGTTGCGTCAACCCGTTAAAGTAAAGGATTTGTACAATGAAGATGTCGCTGACGGTGTTAAGGTCACGGTCTTTATTGTTGAGATAAAAGAGAAATTTAATGAATATAAAGTACTCGGTGACAAAGGGGATGATGAGACTGTCTATATGGCAGGAAGAGGGGAGGAACCCGATGAATACGTCATATTGATCGGCCCGCGACCCGTAGAACAGGAGAACGGATTGAAGGAAGCTATCAAAACTTTTACGGGAGTAGAACTGCGGAAATCTTTGAAAATAAAAGATGTAAATTATCAGCAAATAGCAGATGGAATAAATGCTGTAACTTTCATCGTGGAGATCAAGGAGAAAATTGATGAGAGCCGCGTTCTCGTTGAAAGGGAGAATGATGAGTTCCGCTATAAAGCCCGGAGAGGGGAAGGCCCTTACGAATATGTAATTACTTTAATACCGGTTTCCGCTTTAGATGATAGTCAAGTGCAAGTGGATGCCTGAGGGGGTGTGTCTCAATCTTTTCGGGACTTTTTGGGCGCGTGACACATCGTGGATTGACCGTTATGTGATCAACCATGAGAAAATCCATAACGCCCAGCAGCGGGAGCTGCTTTTCGTGCCTTTTTATCTGCTCTACGTTTTCGAGTGGATTGTAAGGTTGTGTCAGTACAGATCATGGAAAGAGGCCTACTACAATATCTCATTTGAGCGTGAAGCCTACACTTATGGTCATGATCTCGGTTATCTTCCGCTTCGGCGCCATTATGCATGGTTGAGGTTCCTGAAAAGGAAATAGGGTAGCGCGAAGATGATTAACGGGAGCGACGGGGGCGAGAATTAAACGGAGTTATGTGACCGTCAAAGCCACCCATAATAAAGGTATATTTAGCAGGATGATGAGTTATTTTTTCAAATTCCTATGAGACACATTTTGCTAATCGCTACGGATTTACTATCTTTACATTGTCAATTAGTGTGACAAGGCACAGTATTTGACAATAGATATTATGATAATACAAAGTATCTGGATTACATCTGTGATTCTTTTCTCGTGGAGAAAGCAAGCAGGTATGATGTGAAGGGGAAGCGGTACATTGACAGTCCTTATAAATATTATTTTACTG
>CAZOOY010000052.1:0-12631 GCA_964581555.1 uncultured Staphylococcus sp. | reverse complement strand
CGATGCAAAATTACAACATAAACAAGCTTACCGTGTTGCTCTCAGGCTCAAAGGTATGTTGCTGTCAGGCTCATACTAAATTCCGAAAATAGTCAGAAATCAAAAGGCAAGACTCGTATAATCACGAATCTTGCCTTTATCCTTCATGCAGAATGGTTGAATATTGATTACAGTTATTCACCCCATGGAAACGGATTGATTTTACGGAGGATTTTGCGTAATTTTGCAGTGTGCTACCGGATCGGAGGAGTGACATCTCAGCCGGTAGCCGGTCCTTTAATCCATTGATTACATGAATGAAACCAATACGATACCCGGGAAAAGGTATCTGATTTTCCTACTGATTTTTCTGGGGTTGCTGTCGGCTTTCGGGCCGTTCGTTACCGACATGTACCTGCCGGTACTCCCGGGGATGGCGGAGATATTCCACTGCTCCACATCCACGGCCCAGCTTGGCCTGACCATGAGTCTGATAGGACTCGCGGCGGGACAACTGTTTTTCGGTCCGCTGAGCGACAAGTACGGCCGGAAGCCGGTACTGATATCCTCGATGATCCTTTTCATCTTATCGACGATAGTAATACTCTTCTCGCCCACGATGCAGTGGTTCAACGTGTGCCGTCTATTTCAAGGGATCGGTGGTGCAGGGGGGATAGTGCTGTCACGCTCGATAGCCACTGACTACTATTCGGAGCGTGAACTCGCAAAAATACTGGCTATAATAGGTGCGATAAACGGTATCGCTCCCGTAGTCTCTCCAGTGGCGGGAGGTCTTATCTCCACATTCACGGGCTGGGAGGGGATCTTCATGGTTCTTCTCGGAATCGGAGTACTGATCCTCGGAATGTGCCTCCTGTTCCGCGAATCCCATCCCGAGGAGAAGAGGAGCCGGGAAGGAGTGCTGAAGACATTCGCTTCAATATGGAAACTATTCGGAGTGCCCTACTACGTGGTCTACGTACTCATGTATGCCTTCGGGTGCGCCATCCTATTCGCCTACATTTCATCAGCCTCGTTCATCATCCAGAATCACTACGGGTATTCGCCCCTCATATTCTCAATCTGTTTCGCCATCAATTCCATCTTCATCGGCATCGGTTCCGGTCTGTCAGTGAGGATCAGGAGCACCCGCAAAGCTGCCATGGCGGGGAGCCTGGTCCTGCTCGTGACGTGCGCCGCACAGTTCGTCATCTGCAGAGTGCATGACACATTCTTCATCTATGAGGGAGCGACCGTCGTGATACTGTGTGGACTGGGATATCTCTTCACGGCCTCCACGACGCTTGCCATGACGGAGGGGAGAGAGTATATCGGAAGTGCATCGGCCATATTCGGTTCGATGGGTTTCCTTTTCGGAGGGTTAATCTCCCCACTGGTGGGGATCGGGAATATACTCCATTCAACCATGACGGCCATGCTGGTATGTAGCGTGGCAATCATCCTGCTGACAGTCATCTCAAACCGCAGAAAGGAATAATTGCCACGAAGCGCGGGCGGTCATTTCTTGTCGGAAGTATCCTTGGGCTGCTCTTTGAGGAGGGTGGCGTGGTATTTCATCTTGTCAAAAGCGCGGACGATCTTGCCCTCGTCCGTCTTGGCGGCATCGTAGACCACCGTGACAACCTGATGCTCACGATCGGTGGTGATCTCCTTGACCCCTTTCTCAAAACGAAGAGTCTTTTTTATCCTGTTCTCGCAATTGCCACACACCATGGGAGGCTCCGTGGTGAGGCGGATAGTCTTTAGATCTGCGGCATTACAGATAAGCGCGAGCAGGAGCGCAATTAAAGTAACGAGTTGTTTTTTCATGAGTCTATACGTTTAGTGTTAAATGCATGTGATTATAAACGTCCGAAATTGAAGCGTATACCAAGATAGCCCATCGCTCCGTGGATAGGCCCCCAGACGGTGGTTGGATCAAAGTAACCGCTCCATGGATCCGCGCTCCACACCACAGGATTTTTCTGCCGGAAGTTGGTGAGGTTTTCCCCGCCGGCATAAATCGAGAAGTGACGGAACCAACGGGTGACCTGGAGGTTGAGCTGAGGGAAAGCCTTGAACCTCGGACCCCAGCTCAGGGAGCCGTCCGGGAGGGAGTAGGGTGCCGGGAGACGGCCACCACCGTTGAGCTGAAAGGTGAGATCAAACTGCCATATTTCAAGGGGTGTGGAATAGGAGGCTGTGAAGAGCGCCTTATAACGGCTCGTGAGAGGCTTCTCGAGGAGGACGCCGCCATAGGTACACCTGACATCATTGAGACGGTAGGCACCGGTGAGTGACAGGCCGAAATCGGATTGCCATGTAAGATCGACCTGCATGGTGTGGGAATAGGATTTACCGACGAGTTGCGTGACGGTCAGGACACCCGGATCACTGTCATAGTCGACAACTGCCTGCGAGCGGAAATCGGTGTAGAAATATTCAGCGTTGAGAATGAATTTCTGCGGACCGAGGAAAAGAGTATAGTCAGCAGTCACGCCGTAGTTCCAGGCTTTCTCCTGCCGGAGCTCCTCCACCACCATCGTGCGTCCCGAAGCCAGCAGATTGTTATACTCGGCCCAGGGATGGACGGTCCGGTAACCCTTTCCGGCCGAAACGCGAAAATTGAGACGTTCCAAAGGGGAATATTTGAGGTTAAACCTCGGAGTGACAAACCATCTGAACAGGGAACTATAGTCACCTCTCACTCCGGCCATGAGAATGAGACGATCGGAAAGCGTGTAAGTGTACTGGGCATAGGCCCCGGTCACCGCCTCACGCTCCCTGATTCTCCCGGGGAGAGCGTCTGGCTCATGGGTAAGTTTCAACCGCTGTCCGAGATAGTCATAATTGAAGCTCAATCCGGCCGAAAGATTGTGACCTTTGCCGAAATCCGATTCATACATCAAGCGTGCATAGGCTCCCTTCTCATTCACCCAATACCCTTTCCTGCCGAAACCGGCATCAAGGCGGTGCATGCTGACGGAGGCTATTAAAGCAATGTTTCCATTACGCTCGGGATCAGTTACATAGGCATGCTTCATGTATCCCTCATACCTGCGGGTGGAGAGATCAATGAGGAAAGGGGAATCGGAGGACGTAGCGCCGTGGCGATGGCCGGTCTGTCCGGCATGGCTTTTTTCATCAATAAGCATGAGTCCGCCGTGGAAGATGTAGCGACCCGTGCGCCACTGCCAGCGGTTGTTGAGGTTGACCTGACGAATATCAGGCATATCCGCAAACCCATCATCATTGCTGTCATGGACACCGAAACGGTCCTCGAAATGAGCGAGCAGCTCCGTGGAAAGACCCTCGCGAATATGGATGTTGGCATCGGCGTTGAGCTCGAGCTTCATATCAGTGTCAAAGTAGACGTTCGCAGTGGTACCCTCCTCATCCTGAGGTTTGAGATACTCGACGTTGATCTGCCCGGTGATGGATTCATAACCGTTTTTCACAGTGCTGGAACCTTTCGAGACGGATATGCTCTTCATCCACGGACCCGGAATGTATCTGAACCCATAGGGAGCAGCCGCTCCGCGAAAAGCAGGCATGGATTCAGTGAGCATCTGCACATAGGAACCGCTCAGACCGAGCAGCTTGATCTGCCGGGCACCCGTGGCCGCATCGGCAAAGGTCACGTCCACTGAAGGGGACGTGGTGAAACTCTCGCCCAGATTGCAGCATGCCGCCCGGAAGAGCTCAGTGCGGTTAATCAACTGACTGTTCTCTACCCCGGAGAGTTTGTAATTACCGCTTCGCTTCTGAGTGAACACGATCTCCTCCAGATCAAATGACGAGAGAGTGTCAGCCGGGAGGGAATCGGCGGGAAAATTTATCTTCCCGGGAGCGGGTGCAGACCCCGCAACAGAAAATCCGCAGATAAGGAAGTAGAAAAGGACCGGGACAAAGGATCTCATCATAATTCTCATGACCTTCTTTTCACGGAGGCTTTACTCATGGCTTTGGTCCGGTCAAGCAGGATCTCGTCCATGTGGTCCTTGGCCCACCGGATGAGCTGATCGACGATGGGGAAGAGCGACCGGGCGCGGTCGGTGAGTCGATACTCCACCCGCGGCGGAACTTCGGCGAAGACGAGACGCTCCACATAACCGTCAGTCTCGAGAGTGCGTAGAGTGAGGACAAGCATTTTCTGTGAAATGTCCCTTAGCTCGGCCGAGAGATCCTTGAATCTCATGGCACCGTTGCAATTCAAAGTATAGAGCACGAGGAGCGTCCACTTGTCGCTGATCCGATTGAGAATATGACGGATGGGACAGTCGGGATACAGCTCGTTCTTATTGAAATGTTTGTCCATATAGTGGTGATATTCAACATACTCATGCAAAGATAAGTATTTCCTGCAACGTGTGCAATACCCACTTTTCAGCGAAGTTAAAAAAAATTAACAGATATTTCTCATCCCGAAAAAACACTGTTGAGGATCACCAATACTAACATCGAGGTAAGTCAACTGAAATCTATGTGAGTGGACGAAATAAAAAAACTTTTTGACTAATTCATAGGTATTTATGATAAAGACAATCACAAAAAAATCATAGATATGAAAGATAAGAAAGTAGCACTCATCGGCGCGAGCGGCTTTGTAGGCTCGGCCATTCTCAACGAACTTCTCAACCGCGGATATGAAGTCGAAGCCCTCGTCCACAATCCTGAAAAAATCAAGATTCAGAGCCCGGCGCTCACCGTAAAGAAGGTGGATGTGGCCGATGAAAAGGGACTTGAAAACGACCTGCGCGGCTATGAGAGCGTCATCAGCGCCTATAATCCCGGATGGGCCAATCCCAACATTTATGAGGAGACCCTCACCAATTATCCCAAGATCCTTGAGGCTGCCAAGAAAGCAGGCGTGAAACGTCTTCTCATCGTGGGCGGCGCAGGCACCCTCTTCGTCAAACCGGGCGTGCGCCTGATCGATACCGGCACTCTGCCTGACGCATGGGTTCCCGGCGTGAAATCTCTGGGCGAGTTCTACCTCAACACCCTCATGAACGAAAAGGATATCGACTGGATCTTCTTCTCACCCGCAGGCAATCTCGGCGACATGGGGGCCAAGGGTCCCGGCAAGCGCACAGGAGTCTACCGTCTCGGCAAGGACGACATGATTTTCGACAAGGACGGCAACAGTTTCATCTCCGTGGAGGACTATGCCAAAGCCATGGTGGATGAGCTCGCCGAACCCGCACATCATAAAGAACGTTTCACTATCGGATACTAATCACACATACTTATGGACGAGAAACTCTTAGCTGTATTCCACAAGAACAAAGAGGTGGCATTCGCTACGGCGGTTGACGGCAAGCCTCACGTGCGCATCTTCCAGATCATGAAGATCGACGCGGAAAATAATTCCATCTATTTCGCCACGTCACCCCACAAGGAGGTGTATGCCCAGATGAGACAGAACCCCAATGTGGCGATCCTCGATCTGAAGGGGGCGGAGTTTGCCCGCATCAACGGAACGATCGACTTCGATATTCCGGACGAGGTGCAACGTGAGATATTCGACACGAATCCCGTGCTCCCGCATCTCTACAAGACCTACAAGGATCTCGTGTATCTGCGCTTGCCGGCGGAATCGGCCGACTACTTTGACCTGCGCACCACTCCCCCGACACTCGTTCACTATGACTTCTGAGAAAGAAAAACTTGACACGCTGCTCAGAGCGCTCCTCAGGGAGCGCCCTGAGTATGCGCATATCCCCATCCCGGATTCACTCAGCGACAAGCGTGATCTGCTCCGCTCGCTGATGAACGTGCGCATGCCGGCCCCGGTGGCGGAGAATCTGCTTGAGCTTCAGGATGAAGAACTCGCCGAGCAGCGAAAGGAAAAGGGAGTCGTGGAGCTCGGGGAGATCCCAGAGTCACCCATCTATCCCCGTCTGCGCCTCTGGCAGGGTGACATCACACGCCTGGAGCTGGACGCGATAGTCAATGCGGCCAACTCGCAGATGCTGGGATGCTTCATTCCCCTCCACCGTTGTATCGACAACGCCATCCATTCGGCGGCAGGGATGCAACTGAGAGAGGAATGTGCCACCATCATGCACGCACAAGGGCATGAGGAGCCGACGGGAAAGGCCAAAATCACCCGCGGGTATAACCTTCCGGCAAAATGGGTGATCCATACGGTCGGACCCATCGTCTACGGAGAATATCCCACCGAGGATGATTGCCGTCTGCTTGCCGACTGCTACCGCAACTGCATGAGGCTGGCTGATGAGAGAGGGCTGGAGTCAATGGCTTTCTGCTGCATCTCGACGGGAGAGTTTCACTTCCCGCAGGATAGGGCCGCAGAGATCGCCGTGGGGACCGTCAGGGAATATCTTGAAGACCATCCTGACTGCAGGGTCTCGGCGATAGTGTTCAACGTATTCAAGGACAGCGATTATTATTTATACAAGGAGCTCTTAGGCTATGAATAGTTTCAGTGACAGGATAAAATTGGCGCGAGAAAAGCTGGCCGAGGCCGAGGCGGTGGTGATCGGCGCCGGAGCGGGACTTTCGGCAGCCGCAGGACTTGACTACTCGGGGCCTGAATTCAGGAAAGAATTTGCCGACTATATCGAGAAGTATGGTTTTCCCGATCTGTATTCGTCGAGCTTCCATGATTTTCCCACCGAAGAAGAACGCTGGGCACGTTGGGCACGCCACATAGAGTATGCCCGTTTCCGGCCGGACGCATTTCCGCTCTACAAGGAATTGCATGAGCTCGTGGAGGGACGGAATTACTTCGTGATCACAACCAATGTGGACGGACAGTTCAGGAAAGCTGGATTTGATCCCGAAAGGATTTTTGAATTCCAGGGCGACTACGGGCTGATGCAGTGTGCCACCGGGTGCCATCCTAAAGTTTACTCCGACAGGGAGACGGTAGAGGAGATCCTGAAACATTCCCATGACCTGACGGTGGATCCGGAATATATCCCCGTATGTCCCGTTTGTGGCGGGAATATGGACGTGCACGTGAGGAAAAATCAGTTTTTCGTGCAGGATGAGGAGTGGTACAGCGAGGCCGAGCGTTACGAGAAGTTCATGGGCCGCCACGCCGAGAAAGGAAGGGTGGTGCTTCTCGAGCTCGGAATAGGCTACAATACTCCGGCCATCATCCGCTATCCCTTCGAGCAGATCACCTATCACAATCCGGAAGCGACGCTCATAAGGCTTAACTCTCAGTATCCCCACGGACCTAAAGAGACAGCCTCACGAACTATACCCTTCACTGAAAATATGGAAGAGGTGATCACGAAACTTATTCGGCGGACGTAGTATGCTTTTCAACTAAGATAGGGAAGGGAAGGCTCTCCAACCGTTCAGTTGTTGAGTATTGACGCTTCTTCCGGAAAAGAAAATTCCGTCAGGGTTCGGCAGAGGGATGTATCAATCCTGCCGATTCCTGACGGAATAGTTTATGGAGCCGGGATATTAACGGTCAAGAATCTCGCGCATCTTTTCTTTCGTGGTGCTGTTTGAAGCGCAGGTGTCCGCCGAACTCCTTTGTGAAAGCATCGAAAAGTTCGTACAGGCAAGAAATCTTCAGAACTTTGACTCGTACCTGACGGATTAGATATTTTCCGGGATTTAGACGGAGATTAAATGGTGACCTTTATGGTCTTGAGGTCGCGGTCGGCGCTGGAAGAGCCTACCATAAGTTCGTAGTCACCGGGGACAACACGCATTTCGCCCTTGGACTCATCCCAGTTTTCAAATGACTTGACGGGGAAGTCGATCTCCACGTCGCGGGTCTCGCCCGGAGCTAGGTCAACTCGGGTGTAGCCTCGGAGGGTTTTGGCAGGGCCGGCAGTGTCGGAGGGACGACGCATGTAGACCTGGACGATCTCTGCGCCGGGACGTGAACCGGTGTTGCTGACACGCACTTTCACCTTGCCGTCGGTATAAACGGGCTCGGAGATGTCGAATGTCGTGTAGCTCAGTCCATGGCCGAAAGGATAGAGGGGCTCACCGCGGAAATAGCGGTAGGTGCGGCCGGCCATATGGTAGTCATCGAAGGCGGGAAGCTGGGTGTCATCGCGGTAGAAGGTGACAGGGAGTTTGCCCGACGGATTATAGTCGCCGAAGAGGACATCGGCCACAGCATGACCGCCTTGTTCGCCGGGATACCATGCCTGGAGGATAGCGTCGCAGATCTCATGCTCGGGCGTGAGAGCCACGGCACTGCCGCTGAAATTAACGAGCACGATTTTCTTGCCGGCATCATGGAGGGCCCGGAGGATCTGACGCTGAGGCTCGGGGAGCTCGATGGAGGTGCGGTCGCCATTGTCAAAGCCGGGCTCGTTGACCTTGGCTTCCTCCCGCTCATAGGCCGGGGAAATGCCGCCGGCAAAGATGATGACGTCGGCATCGGCTGCAGCAGCAACAGCATCGGCAGGAGTGACATCGCGATTGCGGATTATGTCAAAGTTGAGCGTCGCATCATTGTCGAGCTGCATATAGTCAACCTGAATGTCATATTTCTTACCCTTCTCGACAGTGAAATCACGGTCGCGGAAGCCGAGGGGATCGGGACGCCAACGGTTGTGGACGGTGTCACCGTCAATGATGATGCGCAGGCCGTCGTCATTATTGAAGATCATCTTGAGAGTCTCGTCGCGGTCGGCGGTGAAGGTGCCGCGCAGGGATGCGGTGAAGTGGTCGAGATTAACGCCCGGAGCAAAAGCGGTGTTGCCGCCGTTGTCGAGGCGGACGGTAGAGGTATAGACGGTCTCCACATCGGGAGCTCCGGTCATCGAAGTGTTGTTCCAGTAGGAAGCGGTCATGCCACGGCCGGAGGGATTAGTGAAATTGCCAAAGACGCTCTCCTGATCGGTCATTCGGGTGACGGCACAGGCCCGGGTGTAGGGAAGAGCGCGTCCGGTGCGGGCCTCAAGACCTTCGAGCACCGTGACGGTGTGGGCCGGCTGGCCGTAATAGATGCCCCACATCATGGTGGAGTCTGTGGCATTGGGACCCATAACCATGATCTTCTTATCGTCGGGCGAGAGGGGGAGGACACCGTTGTTTTTCAGGAGGACCATCTGCTCGCGCCCCATTTGACGGGCCAGATCGCGATGGGCCTGCGAACTTACCACACTCAGGGGGATGGAGGTCCAGGAGACGAGGGAGTCAGGATCGAAGTCGCCGAGCTCGAAGCGACCCTTGAGCAGGCGGCGGACGCTGACGTCGATCTCCTCCTCGCTGATGTCGCCACGCCTGACGGCGGCGGGAAGATTCTTATAGACACCGCCACACTCCACGTCGGTGCCGCTGCGCACTCCGAGCGAGGCAGCAGCCTCAGCGTCGGGGGAAACTTCGTGGCGTCCCTCACGATAGAAGTCGCCGATAGCACCGCAGTCACTCACCACGAGACCGTCAAATCCCCACCCGTAGCGCAGGATGGTGTTGAGGAGACGGTCGGACCCGCAGCAGGGGGAGCCTTCGAAGCGCTGGTAGGCACACATGACCTGGCGGACGTCGCCCTCCTGAACGAGAGTCTTGAAGGCAGGGAGATATGTCTCCCAAAGATCACGTGCGGGGAGATCCTCGATGTTGAACTGATGGCGGGTTTTCTCAGGGCCGCTGTGGACGGCGTAGTGCTTGGCGCAGGCATGGAGCTTGAGATATTTGTCGGACCCGTCGCCCTGCAGACCGCGCACGACCCGCAGACCCATACGGCCGTTCATGTAGGGATCCTCGCCATAGGTCTCCTGACCACGTCCCCAGCGGGGATCACGGAAAACGTTGATATTGGGAGTCCAGAAGGAGAGACAGCGGTATTTGCCTACGTTTCCTTCCCGGCGGGCCTGAGTGTTTTTGGCACGGGCCTCGTCACTCACGGCTGTGAAGATCTCCTCGATGAGATCGTCGTCAAACGATGCGGCCATGCCGATGCAGGAGGGGAAGACGGTGGATAGACCATTACGCCCCACACCATGGAGAGCTTCACTCCACCAGTCGAACGCCGGAATGCCGAGCCTCTCGATAGCGGGAGAGGTGTTCATCATGAGACGTGTTTTCTCCTCAAGGGTGAGGCGGGAGCACAGATCGGCCGCACGCTCCTCGGGCGAGAGATCAGGATTCTGATAAGGGAGCACCTCGGCCATCATAGCCACAGGGGAGCAGGCAAGGACAATACTTGTCAGGATTGTTTTGATTTTCATGGAGTTAACAATAAGCGATAATATGAAAGACAGGTATGAGAGCCATTTCTGACGCAAAGATAACACTTATTGTCTAAAATACAAAATCAAAACTCGGATTTTTTGCAAAGTTAAGCCGTAAAGGACCCGGAGACCTCTTTGACCAAAGCACCATAGTTTCTCCAGAGTACCAAAGGATGTTTTATTGGATAATGAATTATACAAATTTTTATTCTTTTGGTCCCTTTGGCAAGCTTCCGTCCTTTGGTCGAAAGAAGATGTCCACAACTGTCGATGCATTGTCCCGTGCCTCACCGTTTCTTCTTGCCGCCGAAATGATCATTGTAGACCTTCATGGCAAAGACGATAGCCGAGCAGACAGTAGTGATGAGGTTGGTGATCACGAGGGGCCAGTTGGACAGGAGGAATCCCTGAATCACGAAGAGGATGCTCCCGAGTCCGAGCAGGAGGAAGGTAGGGACGGCAATACCGTCGGTATCACGAGTGCGGATGGTGTGGATGGCCTGTGGAAGATAGCCCATCACCATGCAGAGGGCGGCTCCGTAGCCGACAATATTAATGATCAACTCCATATCATCGTAGTCAAGAGGTGAGACATATATAAATCCAACAAGCAGGATGGAATTATAGTTGAGGGACAGGGCCGATTGGATTTTTTAACATCCCCGAGATGACATTATCGCTCCAAAAGTGTTAAATTTGCATGAATTAGCCAACTACGCACAACAATGTTCACACTTATATTTACCATACTTATCGTCTATTTTCTGTGGCTGGTGGCCAAGCCGCTCATCTCGGCTTTCCTTCGCCGCCGGTTCCAGCAGAAAGTCAACGACTTCTTCCGTCAGTCCTACGGGGACGCCTTCGGCATGAATCCCGGGGGAACCGGCCAAGGCCGCAAAAAGCAGGATGCACCCCGGCAGCAGCGACGCTCCAAGATCTTCACCAGCGACGTGGGGGAATATGTGGAGTTTACAGAGATAGAGGGGAAGGTGGAATATACTATCACCGACCCGTCCTATACTCCACGGGAGCCCCAGGTGAGCGACGCCGAATGGGAGGACGTAAAATAACGCCAGACAACATTCTCAAAAAATTTCAAGTGATATGAAAACAGATTCTCTCTTCGATCTTTCAGGTCTTGTGGCCGTAGTCACCGGGGGCGGTGACGGCATCGGGCGCGCAGTGTGTGAAATTCTCGCTGCTGCGGGTGCATCCGTAGTGGTCAGCGATATCTCGGCCGAAAAGGCTTCCGAGGTGGCCGCCAACATAAACGCAACCGGCGGCAAGGCGGCAGGCACACCCTGCGACGTGAGCAACTCCATGGCGCTTCCGGCTCTCATCGATTTCACGGTGAGTACGTTCGGCACGGTCAACATCCTCGTCAACAATGCAGGCCGCGGGGGTGGAGGATGGGAAAATCCATTCAAGATAGACCGTGCATACGTGGAGCATATCTACGCCATCAATGTCTTCGCCCCCTGGGAACTCTGCAAGCTCGCCGCTCCCCACATGCAGAGCTCAGGCTACGGGAGTATCATCAACATTACTTCCATGAGTTCGATCAACAACGACCCGAACATGGCGATCTACGGCTCGTCGAAGGCAGCGCTCAACCACATGGCGTCCAATCTGGCATACGACTACGGTCCCATGGGTATCCGCATCAACAACGTCGGCCCCGGCGCTACCCGGACAGCGGCACTGGCCTCCGTGCTGACTCCCGAGATCGAGGCAAAAATGCTCGCACACACTCCCATCAAGCGTCTTGGCGAGACATCCGACATAGCCCGTGCAGTGCTGTTCTTCGCCTCTCCCGCCTCATCGTGGGTGAGCGGCCAGACCCTCATGGTCAACGGCGGCGGCGTGCAGACCCTGGACTAATCACAAAGGATTGAGGCAGGCAACAAGCGGAAATGTTTTTTAGGCTGACGGTTGAATAAAACCATGTTTTTCCGTACCTTTGCGGAAATAATAATCAAAATCACTCAGACTGACATATTATCATGGCTACAACACTGGTAAAAACCGATTTCCATTTCCCCGAACAGTCTGCCGTCTATCACGGCAAAGTGCGTGACGTCTACACTATCGGCGACGATCTTCTCGTGATGGTGGCTACGGACCGCATCTCGGCCTTTGACGTCATCCTCCCCAAAGGTATCCCTTACAAGGGTCAGGCTCTCAACCAGATCGCGGCCTCGATGCTCGACGCCACTGCCGACCTCGTGCCCAACTGGAAGATCTCTGTCCCCGATCCTATGGTCACCGTAGGCTACAAGTGCGAGGGTCTGAAACTGGAGATGATCATCCGCGGCTATCTCGCCGGAAGCGCCTGGCGCGAATACAAGGCCGGCATGAGAGAGCTCTGCGGTGTAAAGCTCCCCGAGGGAATGGTGGAAAACCAGCGTTTCCCTGAGCCCATCATCACCCCCACCACCAAGGCTGACGCGGGTCACGACGAGAATATCTCC
>CAZOOY010000051.1:0-12652 GCA_964581555.1 uncultured Staphylococcus sp. | reverse complement strand
CGGTCACCTCCTCGGGGCGTTCGTCGATGAGCAGGATCATGATGTAGGTCTCGGGATGATTCTCCGCAATTGCATTGGCAATGTCCTTGAGGAGAATGGTCTTACCGGTTTTGGGAGGCGCGACGATGAGTCCGCGCTGACCTTTACCGATGGGTGAGAACATGTCCACGACACGCGTGGAGAGATTGTTGCTCCTGCCGGAGGTGAGATCAAATTTCTCGTCGGGGAAGAGAGGGGTGAGATGTTCGAAAGCAACGCGGTCACGGATGAACTCAGGGGAGCGGCCGTTGACACTCTTGACCGAGGTCATTGGGAAATACTTCTCATCCGTGCGGGGAGGACGGACCGAGCAGTCCACCACGTCGCCGGGACGCAGACCATACTGCTTGATCTGCTGCTGGGTGACGAGGATATCGTCGGGCGACGGCAGATAGTTGTAGTCGCTCGAGCGGAGGAATCCATGACCCTGAGGCTCGATCTCAAGCACGCCGGATGCCTCGATGATGTCATCGAAATTGTACTGCTGGCGGTAGGGATCCTGCTCGCGGTCACGGTTTTTATTTTTCTTGTTCTTCTTTCCCCCACCTTGCTGGCCCTGAGGCTGGGGCATGCCGGGCTCGGCGATGACTACGGGAGCTGCGGCCATGGCTGCCTGGCGTTCCTCACGCTCGCGGGCGGCCTGTTCCTTCTCACGCTCGGAACGGGGAGCGAACGTGCGCCCTGTGGCGCGAGGGAAGAATGAGCCGAACGAAGCATCCTTGCCGTGACGGAAGTCACGCTGGCGCTGCTGACGCGGTTCGCCGTCGACGGGAGTCTCTCCTGCGGGTTCCCCCTCGGTCTGCTCGGGAGCAGGCTGGCCGGGACGGATGAAAACGCCATGAGCTTTCTCCTCACCCTCATTCCCGCCATCAGCAGGAGCGGGCAGCTCAGGAACCTCCGGGGCAGGAGCAGGAAGAGTATTCATGGAAGTTACAGCCTCCTCGGCAACAGGGACAGCCTCGGAAACAAGTTCAGTAGACTCAAGTTCTGGAAGGGTTTCCTCAACCCGCTGCTTTGGTTTGCGGCCACGCTTCTTGGGCTGCGGAGCCTCGGGAGCAGGCTCGGATGTAGTCTCGGCTTCCGGAGCTGCAGGGGATTCTGCTGTATCGTTAGTTTCAACGGTTTCATTGTTAGCCTCAGCGGGCGCTTGCTTGGGTTTGCGACCGCGCTTCTTGGGGCGTGGAGTTTCGGTCGAGGGAGTCTCATCAGCCGGCGCAGCAGTCTCGGGCTGCTCCTGGGAAGATGGCTCATTCGCATCGGACGCCTCGGTTTTGCGAGGTGAGGCTTCCTTCTTGTTGCGCTGGGATTTCTCGCGCTGATCCTTCTTACCGCGTCGTGACTTCTCAGGCATTGACGCAGTAGTGGCAGCCTGATCAAAGGCTTGTTTATCCAGAATATCATAGACGAGGTTCTCTTTATCGCCGGTTCTGATATTTTTCAGTCCGGTCTCGCGGGCTATCTCTTGAAGAGCAGCCTCGTCCATCTTATTTAATTCTTCGAAATTATACATTTATTATATATTGTGGAAGATAGTTTTATCATTTGTGTCTCCCGTGCCGTGATTATAGCGAACCGGAAATAGTATTGTAAAGGAAATAATTATCTTGCTTCATCGCACCAGTCGGGTGGCGACGTAAACTGACATAGGATGGGTAAAATGAATGGAGGGAATCCGTGAATGACTTCCGTAATCCAATCACATAAAAAAAATATAAGGAACGAATTGAAGGTTCAAAGTAGCTGGAACAGATGGTCACTTCTTAAGAATATGCTGCTTGAACTTGAAAGGAACCGTAGCAGTGAGCGACCGCCGATAGATGAATCGTGAGGAATAGAGGCAGACCATGGCAGAGAACTCTCGATGCCCGGAATGCGCTGCAAAGATACCAACAATTTTATTTTCTAACAAATTATTCTGAAAAATTGTTGCGGATACCCTTTGTTATACTTCTTCATCTTGCAAAATATTTAGCCCAATATTCTACTGTCTCAATTTGAATGTATGATTACAAATACCGGTTGAATAAAAAAATGCATTCCGCGATTTTAAACTTTTAGAAAATTTTCTTAGCTTTGTATTACCAAAAAATGTAGAAATCTACAACTTTTAGTAATATGGTAATACCTCGTCCCACATACCTGAATCAACTTATCGCTTCAGAGGGCAATCGAATGATAAAAATAATCACCGGTATTCGCCGATGTGGTAAGTCATTCCTGCTTTTTAACCTTTTTCATGACCACCTAATTTCTAAGGGAGTTAAGGAGGATCATATAATTGAAGTGGCTCTGGATGACCGTGCAAATGCTGAGCTACAGAATCCGGACAAGATACTTAATTTCATTAACGGAGAGATTAAGGATCATAGCCAATATTACATCCTACTTGATGAGGTTCAAATGCTCGATGATTTTGTCGGAGTGTTGAACAGTTTACTGCATAAGCGGAACGTCGACGTATATGTCACCGGCAGTAACTCACGATTCCTGTCAAAAGATGTGGTTACAGAATTTAGAGGTCGAGGGCAGGATATCCATTTGTATCCACTGTCTTTCTCTGAATTTTATTCATCGGTCGGAGGAGATCTGTCCAGAAGTTGGAAAGAATATTTCACTTATGGTGGACTTCCCCAAATATTGCTTCTTCCCGATGCAAAGGCAAAAAGAGATTATCTTACACACCTTGCTGACACTGTATTTATAGCTGACGTAGTGGACAGACACAAGATACGAAACAAACCTGAACTTGATGAACTTCTACAGATATTGGCATCCTCCATTGGATCCCCATGTAATCCATTGAAATTAGCTAATACGTTCAAAAGTGTAAAAAAGGTCATCATTTCTAATAAGACCATAACTAAGTATCTTGAATATCTTTGTGATGCGTTTCTTATTGAGAAAGCACTGCGATATAATATCAAGGGAAAGAAATATATCAATACCATGGCGAAATATTACTTCACGGATATGGGTATTCGCAATGCTCTTCTGGAATTCAGGCAGTTGGAACAGACCCATCTCATGGAGAATATCATTTACAATGAGCTACTTATCAGGGGATACTCAGTAGATGTAGGGATAGTTGATACTGTGAAGAAGGATGAAACAGGCAAATCTATTAGGAAGCAATTTGAAGTGGATTTTGTTGCCAATGATTCTGACGCCAGATACTACATACAGTCAGCGTATTCTATACCTGATGAAGAAAAAATGACTCAGGAAACCAATTCCTTTCGTAATATAGACGATTCTTTCAAGAAAGTTTTGATTATTAAGGATGATATCACTCCATATCGGAATGATGATGGGATACTTGTGATAAGCCTTTATGATTTCCTATTAGACCCAACATTAATGATAAAGGGTTAGACAAATGCGAAACTATATTGGGGCTACTACATTCTTTTAAAAATAGCTGCTCTCTGACTTTTCCGGGTGTTTACCGAAGTTAAGGAAACTTCGGACATCTGCTTAAAAAAGCGAAAGACGACCTCGCGGTCATCTTTCGCAGCTTACACATAATGTTAACGTCAGTGAGTTGCTCTACAAACAATAATAATTGCTCTACAAATTTAACGGATCTACCAATCCGTCATATCACTTGAAAACCTTTTTCTTGTCTTTAAAATCTATGGCAAAGATATAAATCTGTCTCCAATTCTCCAAACCACTCATTACCAACCGGCAATTCAATCCGTAAAGGACACGAACAGTTTTGATAAAAAATTTGTGGATTTTTAAGGATTTCAGTTAATAAATTTAATGCTTTTATCGTTGAGGAGGGAGCCAAAATGACAATTTCACTTTTTATTTAATATATGTTAATTATTGAAATTCGTAATCAAAATCCCATTTAAAAATGTAAAAACAACACTCATTTCTGTATATTTAGTTACATTTTCACATCAAAATCAATCCATTTTCTTTCTACTTCCTATCATCGGGATACTGATATTATACAAAAACAAAAAAGCGCTGCCGATTGTTAACATGTACAGACAATCACACATTATGAACACTTTTTCTCACGTTTTAACTCTATGTGCAGCATGTGTCATGCTTCCTTTGACCGTCACTGCACAGAACAATTCCGACAATTCAATCCTGCGGGATAGAATGCCAGAAAAATGGATCTATGAAGGGGCAGTGACAGAAGTCCTCCCCGACGATTCGGACTGGTGGAAGAGTTTTGAAGACCCTACACTCGATTCGCTCGTTAATCTCGCCATTGAAAGAAATCTCAATCTCAGTCAGGCCGCCCACCGCAGGGAGATGGCCCGTCTTGCCGTGAAGAGCGCCCAAAGCGCCTATTATCCCACCCTCGGTGCAAGTGCCGGATATACCCGTTCGCGTGCACATCGCACGGATGCCAACGAGTACTCTCTGGGTGCACAGATGAACTGGGAGATTGACGTCTTCGGAAAAATCAACTCTCAGGTCAAGGCGAAGAAATCGGCATTGAACGTGAGCAAGGCTGAATATCGCGGTTCATTAATAAGTCTCGTGGCCGACGTGGCTACATATTATACTAATTATCGCGTGCTGCAGGCTGAAATCCAGGTGGCCCGCGAACATCTTGAGTCGCAGGCCGAGGTGCTCCGCATCACTGAGGCCCGCCATGAGGCAGGCTTGGTTTCAAAACTTGATGTCGCGCAGGCCAAAGTGGTCTACGGCAACACCAGCGTGACACTCCCTCAACTCGAAGCGCAGTTGCAGCAGACATTCAACGCCATGGCGATCCTTTTAGGAGAGTATCCTGAACAACTCGCCGCCAACTTCGACTTCGACCGCAAGCTCCCCCCCTCCCTTGAGAGAATTGTACCGGCCGGTGTCCCCGCCGATCTGTTGAGAAGACGGCCCGATATCGCCGAGGCAGAAGCGACACTCGCCGGATATGCCGCACAGGTGGGAATTGCCAAAAAGGATTTCCTCCCATCTCTCTCACTGGCAGGTACAGTGGGATTCTCCTCAGAAAAAATTGGTAAACTTTTCAACGGTGACAATCTCACATACTCCATCGGTCCGACCCTCTCATGGACTATATTCGAAGGTATGGGTCGAAAATATGCCCTTGCACAGGCCCGCGAGCAGCTTGAAGCCGGAATCGAAGACTATAATCTCACGGTGATGAATGCCGTTGAGGAGGTCAACAGCGCTCTTGCAAACTATCACTCCGCACTGGCCACCGTCAATCTCGAGCATGGCATTCTCGAGGATAGCCATGAAGCTTTCACACTCTCCATGGATCAATACAAGCAGGGTCTCGCAGCTTTCACCAACGTGATGAATGCACAGATAGACTGGCTCAACTGCGCCAACTCCCTGGCCACAGCCCACGGCAATGCCATGTTAGCTCTCATCGACCTCTATAAAGCTCTCGGTGGCTCACCTACAGAATAATTCACTCCCCCACCCCACACAATCCATATAAAAATGAAGAAGTCACTCATCATAACAAGCGCCTGCGCTTTTCTCGCCATTCTTCCCTCATGCAGGAAGTCCGATAAATCAGCGTCCACCGACCAAATGACACAAAAGGTTACGGTGGCGTTGCCGGAAGTTAAAGATATCGTCCTTTCCAAAACTTATCCCGGCTCGCTCCTCGCCACGAGCGCGGTTGACGTGGTCTGTAAAGTCGACGGACAGATAGTTTCAAAGCACTTTGAGAATGGCACGAATGTCCGTAAGGGTCAGGTGTTGTTCACGATCGATCCGGCACCTTACAGAGATAAAGTCAATCAGGCTCAAGCAGCCCTCACCACCGCCATCAGTTCGCGTGACTACGCTTCCGATCACTATGAAGCTGTCAAGAAAGCTCTTGAAAGCGATGCCGTCAGCAAAATCGAAGTGATTCAGGCTCAAAGCACCTACGAGCAGGCTGTGGCATCGGTTAAAAACGCCCAGGCCGCTCTCTCGGAAGCCAACCGAATGCTCGGTTATTGCACCGTCACCGCTCCCATTTCAGGGCGTGTGGCTCACACTGTCTACGATCTGGGTACCTACATAAGCGGCGAGGCTTCACCCGTGAAATTGACCACTGTCTACGACAACACCTCCATGGTGGCCCAGTTTGCCATCGAGGACGAAAGGTATCTCGACCTCCTAAATTCACGTGAATACAAGGATTCTCTCGATTTCAAGCATGTTCCCGTGACATTCTCGGAATCCCTCCCCCACACCTACACCGGCGATGTGACATATCTGGCTCCTGCGCTCAATCTCAGCACAGGGACCATGACTCTCAACTGCAACATCGAGAATCCCTATGACGAGCTCCGCCAGGGAATGTATGTGAAGATCGCCCTCCCCTACGGCTTCCGCCGGAATGCAGTGATCGTCAAGGACGCCTCGGTTGGCAGTGATCAGCTCGGCACCTATCTCTATACTGTCAATGACTCCAACCGCGTGGTGAGAACGGCAGTCACTCCTGGCGAACTCTATCAGGATACACTCCGCGTGATCGAGTCAGGTCTCGCTCCCGGCACCCGCTACGTAACCAAAGCCATGCTCAAGGTCCGCGCAGGTATGGAAGTTGACCCCGTCACGGTCAAATAAGGAATCCCGGATAGAATCAACACATGCTAAAAAGAAATAGAACATGCTGTCAAAATTCTTTATAGACCGTCCGATATTCGCCACCGTTCTGGCGATAATCATGGTGCTGGTGGGTCTTGTGACGGTCAAGACACTCCCCATCGCCCAGTATCCCGACATCACGCCTCCCACCGTGATGGTATCGGCTTCCTATCCCGGCGCCGATGCCGAGACGGTGGCTAAAGTGGTGGGCGAGCCCATCGAGGAGCAGATCAACGGCGTGGAAGGAATGATGTACATGAGTTCCAATTCCAGCGACGGATCCTATAACCTCACCGTGACCTTCGAGAACGGTACTGATCTCGACGAAGCAGCCGTGAAAGTGCAGAACCGTATTTCGCTTGCTGAGGCACAGCTCCCTACCGCCGTAAAGGAGCAGGGTGTGTCAGTGACATCTGAATCCTCCAATATCATCCTCTTTATCGCCATCGAAGGTGATTCGGACCAATATTCAGCACTCTATCTCACTAACTACGCCAAACTAAATATCATCGACGAACTCTCGAGAATCGACGGAGTAGGTGGTGCCGGTGCTTTCGGTGCCGGTGAATACAGCATGAGAGTATGGCTTGACCCGGAGAAGATGCAGATGCGTGGACTCACACCTTCTGACGTGGCAGCGATGATACAGTCACAGAATCTTGAGGTATCAGCCGGTAGCGTGGGTACACCTCCCGCCGAAAGCTTCGTGGAGACTCAGTTCACACTGACCGCACAGGGTCAGCTCCAGACGGCAGAGGAGTTTGGCAATATTGTGCTCCGCGCCAATCCTGACGGTAGCATCCTTCATCTGCGCGACATAGCGCATGTGGAGCTCGGGAGCGAAAGCTATTCCGACATCTCCCACGTTTCAGGGCGTCCCGCAGGTCTGATCGGTGTCCAGCAGCTTCCGGGTGCCAATGCTCTCGAGGTGGCCAACGCCGTCAAGGCGAAGATGGAGAATCTCTCCCAATATTTCCCTGAGGGAGTGAACTACCGAATCATAATGAATACCACCGATTTCGTGACGGCTTCAATCGACGAAGTACTCGTCACATTCATCGAGACCACACTCATCGTGATGGTGGTGATTCTTATCTTCCTTCAGAGCTGGCGCGCGGTGATAATCCCGATGATCGCGATCCCCGTCTCCCTCATCGCTACATTTGCCGTGATGAAACTTCTGGGCTTCTCGCTCAACACCCTCACTCTCTTTGGCCTCGTACTCGCGATCGCGATAGTGGTGGATGATGCGATAGTGGTGGTGGAGGACTGTGCCCGACTGGTCCAGGAAGGTAAACTATCACCGAGACAGAGCGCTGAGAAGGCCATGCAGGAACTTCAGGGTCCGGTGATAGGTGAAGTGCTCGTCCTCCTCTCCGTGTTTATCCCCACCGCCTTCATCAGCGGCATCACAGGGTCACTCTACAAGCAGTTTGCCCTCACCATCGCGACATCCGTCGCCTTCTCGGGCTTCAATGCACTCACCTTCACCCCCGCCATGTGTGCGCTCTTCCTTCGCAAGAAAGAGCCCGGTGAGAGCCGCTTCTTCCTCTACCGCTGGTTCAATACGGGCTGGGGTGCTACAGTGAAGAAATACACTTCGCTCGTGGGCGACCTTCTCAAACGGCCCTACATGTCCATCGGTCTCTATTTCGTCCTCTGTGCCGTTGCGTTCTGGGGATTCGTCAAATGGCCCACCAGCTATATTCCCGAGGAGGATCAAGGATACTTCATGACCTCCATCCAACTCCCGACGGGAGCTGCCCTCGACAGGACTGACAAGATAGTGACATCCCTTTCGGATGATATTCTTAAGCTCCCCGAGGTGGCAAACGTAATCTCTATCAGCGGCCAGTCCATGATGGGTGGTGGCTCGGGAGGAAACATGGGCTCACTCTTCGTGATCCTCAAGCCCTGGAGCGAACGAAAAGGCAAAGGTCAGGATGTAAACGCCGTCATGGCTAAAGTCAACGAAATTGCCGCCGGTTATCAGGAGCCTATCGTTTTCTCAATCAATCCTCCGGCTATCCCCGGTCTTGGCATGACGTCGGGAGCCTCTATGCAGCTTCTCGACATAAACAATCTCGGTGCCGACGCGCTGGCCGAGGCTGTGGATAAAATGCGTGAACTCGCCGCCAAGGATCCACGTCTCGCCCAGATCACCTCTCAATTCCAAGGCTCCGTCCCCCAATATGCAGTCAAGGTCAACCGTGACCGCGCCAAGCTGCTCGGACTTGAAATGGAGGATATCTACTCCACTCTATCGCAGTTTATGGGAGGCAGCTATGTGAACGACTTCGTGAAATTCGGCAGGACGTATCAGGTCAATCTGAGCGCCGACGGCATCACCCGTGCCACAATCGAAGGTATCCCCTCACTGACCGTGCGTAACAGCGACGGTGAGATGGTTCCGTTCGCAACATTCGCTGAGGTCGTTCCCTCAGCCGGCCAGTCCACCGTGAGCCGATACAATATGTACACTACCGCCCAGGTAACCGGCACACCGGCCAAGAATGTGTCATCGGCCCAGTGTATCGAAGCAATGAAGGATATCCTCAAGGAAGCTGTCGGAGACGATTTCTCTTATGCATGGACCGGCGAGGCTTATCAGGAGACTCAGGCGGGGACAACTATCACCACCGTTCTGCTCTTCGCGGTAATAATCACTCTCCTCGTGCTGGCAGCCCAGTATGAAAGCTGGACAGCTCCCGTAGCGGTAATCATCTCGATGCCGACAGCAATACTCGGAACTATACTCGGCTGTCTCATAATGAATCAGTCCATCTCAATCTATACCCAGATCGGTATCATTCTGCTATTGGGACTCTCGGCGAAGAATGCCATCCTCATCGTAGAGTATGCGATAGACTTCCGCAAGACCGGCCTACCGGTGCGTCAGGCGGCTCAGGATGCAGGGCGTATCCGTTTCCGTCCCATCATGATGACGGCCCTCGCATTTGTATTCGGTGTGATGCCGATGCTCTTTGCCACCGGCGCCGGCGCAGCCTCCCGTATTGCCCTCGGATCGGCTGTAGTGTTCGGTATGGCGGTCAACGGCATAATGGGTACACTCTTTGTACCGGGATTCTGGGAGATTCTGAGAAACTTTGAGGAGAAACATCTCTCGAAGATCTTCGCATCGGCCGACAGTGTCACCCCCGGTGGGAAACCGATCGATTCTTCCACAACTTCCTCTACATCTTCCTCAGACGGCGACAGCGTCTGAAAGATAATAGAAAGGAATAAAATTTAACCGAGCCTGACCAATGTGTATTTTGGTCAGGCTCGGTTTTTATCAGGTGAAATACGTTGATCCTACGGAATTATTATTTCGGGAGGTTGAATGCAACGGTCATCTCACGCATCTGCTCGTCAGACATTCCGTCGGGGTCGAAGCCCATATTCTTAGCGGCAATGTAGATGAGAGCTGACTTGTTAAGCACGTCGATCTGATCGAAAGCTGCCATTACGTCGGTATCGACGGCAAACACGCCATGCTTCTCCCAGAGAGTCACATCATAGTCACCGAGCTCCTTGATAGTAGCCTCGGCGAGTTCATTTGAGCTGGGGAGCTTGTAGGGGATAATGCCGATACCGCGGGGGCAGAACGCTTTGGTCTCGGGGATCATGCTCCAGAGGAGGCGGGTTGCCACGTCCTTGTCAAGGTACTTCTTGCAGTGTGACATAGCCACGAGCTCGATGGGATGAGTGTGGACGGATGCCTTATAGTTGCTCCCCTTACCGATGAGGTAGTTGTGGACGGCAAGATGGGATGGAAGCTCCGATGTGGGAGCCACGGGCTTGTCGGCGATGATCTCATAGTGAGCGCAGTCATCGGTGATACGGATTACTGAGCCATTGTCCATCGGCCAGCGGGCGAGATCGCGCATGCGCTTGTTGGTGCCCTTGCAGAAGAAATAGCAACCCTTGAGATGGGGAAGGGTGAAACCTATGGGACGGGGCTCGGTGATGGCGGGCATTGCACGGATAGCGTCATCAACATGCTCGGTGATATTTACTGTGATGTCGCCGCCGTTGCGCTCGGCCCAACCTTTCTGCCAGAGATATCCGGCCACTTCAGCCACCTGCTCCACCTCATGTGCAAGCGCGGGGCGATTGTCAAGAATAGACATTGTTAAATGTTTTTGAGATATGATTGTTGATTGATTTTGTTATCAGACAAGCTGCGGGAGGAAGCAGGAGATCACGAGGACTATGATTCCCACCACAAGTACAGTGATCGTGTTGGGAGAACAACCCTTCCATTCCTTAAGGATGATGCCCCAGACGTTGGAGAAGACCACGTTGAGCGCCATGAGGATACAGAATGAGAGAGTCATGAGCGTGGGCGAATCGGTGAGGAATCCCTTGCCGAGTGCCAGGCCGAAGAACTGGCTGTACCACAGGGCTCCTGCGAGGAGGCAGAAGATGAGGTTGTTGACCATAACATCACCTTTTTTGTAGTCACCCCAAGTGCCGTTCTTGCTGTTCTGATAGAAGCAGTAGACGGCGTTGGAGAAGAATCCGCCCAGTGTCACGAGGAATGTGGCGGGCAGAGTCTTATACATGTCGGGGGTAAGGTCGCCGAAATTGATTCCGCTGCCGAACTCAAGGCCGACATTGAAGCATCCGCTCATGAAACCTGCAAGAAGGGCGATAGTGATACCCTTGGGGAAATTGAAGTCCTTCACGGCAGCTTTCTTCTCCTCCTCACTGAGCGAATTGGCCTTCATGGAGCCGGCAATGCCGATGATGGCGATACCGACAAGAGTGACCACGACTCCGAGGATCACCGAGAAGGTGAGCTGCGAGAGCGGATCATTCTCGGGGAAGAAGATGTTGAGGAGCACAGGCCCCATTATGGTACCAAGACCCGCACATGTGCCGAGAGCGATTGACTGGCCGAGAGCCACGCCGAGGTAACGCATGGAGAGTCCGAAAGTGAGACCGCCTACACCCCAGAGCGCACCGAAGAGGATAGTCATCCAGATGTTGAACGACTGCCCGGCGGTGAAGAGTTCACATAACGAATGGCCCGCGGGGACAGCAAGAAGCGCACCGAGGAACGGAAGGATGAGCCATGCAAAAACACCCTGCACGATCCAGTAGCTCTCCCAGCTCCAGGACTTGATCTTATTGATGGGGACATAACAGCTCGACTGGCAGAAAGCACCGACGGCTATTATCAGAAGTCCGATTAAAAGTTCCATATAATACATGAAAATTGGCCGGAAGGAACCTATATCCCCACCCGGCCAACTTAAAATTTATCGCTTGGAGGTAACGTCAGCTTCGTACTTCTCGACTTCCTTGATGTAGTCCTCGCCGACGGGCACGTTGTTCTTGAGGCAGAACATGTCGTAAACGGCGTTCCAGGGGAGGTTCTTGCACTCCTCGAGGATGGCGAGGCGCTGGAATCTCTTATCCTCGAGCTCATACTTGCGCAGAGTCTCGGTGGGCTCGAGAAGAGCACGGAGCATGCACTTCTGGGCTGCACGTGAACCGATCACGTAAGCACCGATACGGTTGAGGGTGCCGTCGAAGTAGTCAAGACCATAGTGAACACGGTTGAGAGCGCCGGCGCGAACGATTTCGCTGAAGAGGTCCATTGTCGGGTCATCCATGATGGTCACGTGATCGGAATCCCAACGGACGGGACGGCTCACGTGGAGCATCAGCTCGGGCACGAAGAGAAGCATGGCGGAAACCTTGTCGGCAACGCTCTCGGTGGGATGGAAGTGACCGGTGTCAAGAGTGATCATCATGTCATTCTTGGCGGCATAGGCGGTGTAGAAGTCGTTGGAGCCAACGGTATAGCTCTCAAGACCGATACCGAATACCTTTGACTCCACGCAGTCCTTCATCCAGTCATATTTGTGCTCGAAGATCTGATCGAGGGAGTCCTTGAGGAGCTCACGATACATGTAACGGTTGACAGTGATGTCCTTGCTGCCGTCATGTACCCATGTGTTCATGATACAGGGATCCTGCTGAGCCTCGCCGATGGCCTGTGAGATGGCGCGGCAACGCTTTG
>CAZOOY010000050.1:0-12784 GCA_964581555.1 uncultured Staphylococcus sp. | reverse complement strand
GGTCTTGCCAGAGAATCCTGTCATACATGTATCTCCTGAAACCGAGAGGAGTCCTCTTCAGCTCCTCACGCATATATTCTATCAGTTTTATATCCACCATAATCGTATCATTTTCTGCAAATATACAAAAAATCCCTTCAAAAGGGACATTTTTATGCAAATTTGTCCCCTTCGAGGGGACAAATTCAATGATTTTTGTCCCTTTCGAGGGGATAAATATGAAATTCCCTAAAAAAAAATGCCTGCGGTTTCCGCAACCGAAACGACGACGTCAGGTCAAAATTTTACCATTCCTAATAATCGGAGTCAACAATTTTACGCCGTTAGATCCGGAAAACCGCCGGCAAAGCGGGAGGAAGATTATCTGAACTTTCCGATGATGGAGCCGACGTCACTCTTGCCTTCTTTCATCACATCGGAGAGTTTAATATTCCCCTCAAGATAGACAAGGGAGGTCTCGCCCGGCTCCCGGGACACTACAAGAAGCTTCTTGATTTTGGGAGAGTCACCATCGGTCACGACCGCATAGACCTGAGCGTCAGTATCGTCATCGTGAGACTCAACAAGCATTTCCATCTTTTTTGACTCAACTATCCGGGTGATGGTCTTGGAAATCAACTCTGCAGGGACACTCTCTCCAAGATTGGCAACCTCAACCGTCTTCACGCCATAGCCGGGGGCCGCAAGCTTAGCCATCATCGAAGGGATCCTGACAAACTCAGCGTCCGGACATCCTGCCAACGGCTTGAAAACTTTGGGAGAACCAATGCAGCCGGTCAAAGCTACGGCTGCCAGGAGAGCAACCATAAGGAGAAGATATTTACTTCCTACCATGTGACCCATCTTTATAAAGCGCCGACAAATCAATCTTACCCTTGATGAAGACAAGCGAGTATTCGTTCCCCTCATTGGCTTCGATGAGCATGCTGTCAATCACATCACTGCCATCCGCCGGGACAATACCGTAGATCATAACACTCTCGCCGGGCTCCCGGGCCTCGACCAATACCTCAAGTCCAAGCTTCTGCACCAGGCGCTCGACCTCTTTCCGGAGATCGGGGATGACACTCTTTTTCTCACAATTTACAATCTCCACCGATTCAAGGTTTTTCACCGCCTTGGTCACGCGGTCACCATCCTTGGCGTCACCACCCAGCTTCCCTGCAAGAGCATTACTGCCGGCAAGACGTAGCGCAGCCTTACCGATATAAACGGATGTCACGTCACTACGGGAGGTGATAGCGGAAAGAATCCGGTCGTTCTCGGCGGAACGGGCCATGACGGTCATAACCGCCAGAAAGAGTAAAAGAATAAAGGATCGTTTCATTTCTATAAGATTTTTACTGATTATTGATATCGGGATTGTATCTCAAGGACATCGGCGGGATTCTCGGCCATGGCAATCGCCATCTCCACCTTCTTCACTCCCTCGCTGCCCGTATCACCCATCTGACGCGCAAGCATGTCCAGCACCTCCTCCACAATTCTGGTTGCTTCGTCGGGGTCAGTGACTTCAGTACATGTAGTAGCAGTAGAGGGTGGGACCGGGCGCACTAATCTAACGGGATAAACTACAGCAGGCTCCTCGGGAACAGGGGTGGCAATGTTGAGGGCGAGCACAGGGGCCTGCGGCAGTTCTTCAGCCGGAGTGTGATGCATCAGCCGGACGCAAAGCGTAAGGATAACAGCCACGGCAGCCGCTACGCCCGCATAAGGGAGCCAACGGATGAGCGCAGGACGGGATGGCTTCTCAACTGTCGTGGCAAGAATGCGCTGCTCCAGATCGTCGGGCATATGGGTTTCCTCAATATACGACATTGCCTTGAACATGGCAGCATCTATCCTGAACTCTGCCGGTACATCAGCAGCCTGAGCGAAATATTCCCTCAGCATCTGTTCCTCCTGGGGAGTTGTGGTGCCTCCATAGTAGGCTTCAAGCAATTTGCGGAGTCGGGATGTTGTCATGACTTCATATATTTTGAGTAGAGTACACGTAGTTTCTTGCGACCACGGCTGAGGAGTTGACGGACATTGGCTTCCGTGAGCCCGGTCCTGTCGGCAATCTCGTCAGTGGAAAGATCGTCGCACACGTTCAGTCTCATCACCATCTGCTGAACCGGCGGGAGGGAGGATATCATCCGGTCGAGAAAGACACGCGTGTCCGGATCAGGGAGCGGATCGGCCTCAATATCGGGCGTCGGGCCCGGAAGAGTCTCGACACGACGACGAAGCATATCTATGGCCGTGGTGCGGGTGACACTGAAGGCATAGCGGACAGGATACTCGATATCAGCCATCCGGTCGCCGAGATTCCATATCTTCACCATTGCCTCCTGAACGGCATCGGCAGCTTCATCACCGGCCATGCCAAGGATGGCTCCGGCCAACGAATAGAGCTTCGGATAGAGCGGGAGGAAGCGGGTGCGGAATATGTGTTCTGTCGGTGTCACATCCAATAGACGCGTCACGCGTCCGGTTTGTGACACCGACAGAATAAAAATTCAATAAAAAAATTTTTACAGAAACAGGCAGGCGTCGCCGTAGGACAGGAAGCGGAAATCTCCGGCGAGAGCATAGTCGTAGATCTCCCGCCAGGAAGGTGACGAGGGATTCTGCATGAGAAATGCCGAGACAAGCAGGAGCAGGGTGGAACGCGGCTGATGGAAATTGGTCACCATCCCGCGGACGATCCTGAAACGATAGCCGGGAGCTATCATAAGCCTGGTGGAAGCTACAAAAGTGTCACTTCCCTCGCGGTCAAGCCGGTCGAGAATGGCCTGCATGGATTCCTCGACCGTGAGCTGAGGATGGTCAGGGGAATAGGGATACCATTGTGGCAGAGAGGAGGCATCCTTGCCGGTGCTTATGAGACATCCGAGATGATAAAGGCTTTCAAGAGTGCGGACAGAAGTGGTCCCGACCGCAATGACTCTTTTTTCATTCCGGGCTAGTTCGGCTATCAGCGCACGGGGGACGGCTATAAACTCGCTGTGCATGTCGTGCTCGCCGATGGTATCGGACTTTACGGGCTGAAATGTCCCCGCGCCGACATGAAGTGTCAGCTCACGGCGAGGAATGGCACGGAGGTCAATCCCCTCAAGCACACGTGGAGTGAAATGAAGTCCGGCTGTGGGGGCGGCCACGGAGCCGTCTATGTGGGAATAAACCGTCTGATAGTCGGTGCTGTCGGAGGCTTCCGTGGAACGGTTGAGGTAGGGAGGAATGGGGATCTCACCCACCGCACCGATTATGGCACTGAAAGTGACCGCAGGATTATCCCAACTGAATTCGACCACGGAGGCATTCCCCTCGCGTGACAACCGGGTAGCCGAGAGAGTGAGACTCTCCTCCCCTATCGTCAACGGCATCGTGAGAGCTCCATCCTTCCAACGCTTGGAGTTGCCAACGAAACATGTCCACGAACAATGGCCGGTCGAAGCAAAACTAACGGCATAGTCGGCGGGATCACGCGGTTCAAGGCAGAAGATCTCAATGAGAGCTCCGCTGTGGTCAGCTCCTTTGTGGAAACGAAGACGGGCGTTGATGACACGCGTATTATTATAGACCAGCATAGAGTCAGCCGGCAGAAGGGAAGGCAGGTCAGTGAAACGGCGGGTGGAGAGGGCACCGTCCTCCCCCTTCACGAGCAGCAGACATGCATCACGCTCCTCAAGGGGATGGGAGGCGATGCGATGATCGGGGAGCGGGTAGTCGAACTCTTCGATCCGGATATCGCGGATCATCTCACCGGCATCAGTCATAATCGCAACTGAGTTTGATGAGGTCGTCAATAGCTTTGACCGGGTCGGGCGCACGGAACACGTAGCTTCCGGCCACGAGTACATCCGCCCCGGCCTCTATCAGTCCGGGGGCAGTCGAGAGATCTACTCCGCCGTCAATCTCGATGACGGCTTTCGAACCGCTTGCTGCAATGAGCGAACGAAGGCGTCGCACTTTTTTAAGAGTATTAGGGATGAATTTCTGTCCTCCAAACCCGGGATTGACACTCATCAGAAGCACGAGGTCAAGCTCGGCAATAATATCCTGAAGGAATTCTACGGGAGTGGCGGGATTGAGGGTAACGCCTGCTTTCATCCCGGCATCGCGGATGGCATGGACCACACGGTCGAGATGGGTGCACGCCTCCCAGTGGACATTCATCAGATATGCGCCGGCATCACGCACCTGACTGACGTAACGGCCGGGATCCGTGACCATCATGTGGACATCCAACGGCTTACGGGCTACGGTGTTGATGGAGGCTATGACAGGAAAGCCGATGGAAATGTTGGGGACGAAGAGGCCGTCCATCACATCAATATGAATCATCGAAGCTTCACTGCGGTTGACGGTCTCGACAGCCTCGCCCAACCGGGCAAAGTCTGCCGCAAGAAGCGAGGGGGCTACCTGGATCATAGTTTCTCTTCCTTTTGGCGCGGTTTGAACGCATTATACAATATGATGATCACACACACTGCGCCAAGCGCAAGCCCGGCCCAGGTGAGATACTCGTTATACTCTTCCACCTTGGCAAAGAGTTGCTCGCGGGGCACGACCTTTCCGAGCCACCACCCGAGCACACCGAGCACGACATTCCAAGTCAGAGCTCCGAGACCGGTGTAGAGTACAAACTTCCACACATTCATGCGGGCCAGACCCGCAGGGATGGATATGAGCTGACGAACGGCCGGAATAAGACGTCCAACGAAGGTGGAGATGGCTCCGTGACGGTCAAAGTACTCCTCGGCATGACGTACCTTCTTCTCATCTATGAGGCATGCGTGGCCGATGCGGCTGTTGGCGAATTTATAGATGATCGGGCGCCCGATCCAAACCGAAAGCCAGTAGTTTATCAATGCTCCGACGATAGCGCCAACAGTAGCCAGTCCGATGACAGCATAGATATTGACCTCATGGCTCGTACAGGCGAGATAGGCCGCCGGCGGGACAATCACCTCTGACGGAAATGGGATGAAGGAACTTTCGATGATCATGAAGCCGAGCACGAGCAGATAGACCGTCGTGGGATCGGCTGTGAGAAATTTCTCCATGATCGCCGCCGGATCGAAGAGTGTGAGCAGAGTGATAAAATCGAGCATCTGACAATAAGGTTTGAATTCAGTCATGCAAAATTAATCAAAAAATGCGATAGCCCGCTTCTAACAGACAATTATTTGTGTAATTTTGCATTCATCACTCATACATTATTATCCTTTCACAAAATGAATACCCACAGCATCCGTCACATTTTCGCCTTATTCATGATCGCGGCTACCGCACTGTTACCCGCACGGGTAGATGCCGACAGCTCCGTGGAGAGCCGACGGACGGCGCTGCGGGACAGCATTCTGGCTAATATTCGCGGCGCAGAAATCCCTGCCGGAACTCTTGACATCACTCGTTTCGGAGCAAAAGGGGACGGCAAGAGCGACTGTCTCCCCGCCTTCCGGAAAGCAATTACCGGGATCTCGAAGTCAGGAGGGGGACGCATCAACATTCCGGCCGGGACTTACTATCTCCGCGGACCGTTGAAACTTGTGAGCAATCTGTGCCTTAATCTCGAGGAGGGTGCGGTGCTGAAATTTGATCCCGATCCCACTCTTTATCCACCTGTCAGTACAAGCTGGGAGGGGACTTACCTTTATAATTGTTCCCCATTTATCTACGGCTACAGACTGCAGAACGTGGCCATAACCGGAAGAGGAATGATCGACGGCAACGCAATGACCACTTTCGCCACCTGGCGCCCGCTACAGAAAGAAGCCCAGAAGCGAAGTCGTGACATGAACCATGCCGGTGTGCCCGTGGATGAACGACGTTTCACCGCCGAAGACCGGCTTCGCCCCCAGCTCATCCAGCTCTACCGCTGCGCGGGGGTGACGTTGGAAGGAATCAAGATCATCAACTCTCCTTTCTGGTGTATCCATCTGCTTCAGAGCGAGGACATCATCTGCCGCGGACTCCGGTATGACGCCAAGCTGATAAACAATGACGGGATAGATCCCGAATCGTCACGCAACATCCTCATCGAGGATATCCATTTCGACAACGGTGACGACAATATAGCCATCAAGAGCGGTCGTGACAACGACGGATGGACAGCCGCGATGCCGGCGGAGAACATCGTGATACGCGGTTGCCATTTCAAAGGTCTTCATGCGGTAGTGATAGGGAGCGAAATGTCGGGCGGAGTGCGCAACGTCATCATCGAGAACTGCGACTATGCCGGTTACTGCAAGCGCGGAATCTACGTTAAGACCAATCCTGACCGGGGCGGATTTGTGAAAGGGATTTATGTTAACGATTGCACCTTCGGGGAGGTGGAGGATCTGTTTTACGTCACGAGCCGATATGCCGGGGAGGGTCTTGAGAGCACCAATTTCTCGGATGTGAGTGACATTCACGTGAATGGTCTGACGTGCACCTCAGCTTCGGCCGGAGCGCTTGTGATCCAGGGGACGGAGGCCCGTCCTGTAGACAATGTAAGCTTCGACAATGTGGAGGTGGGGAGCGCTCTCACGGCCATCAGCTTCGACAATGTGACAGGAGTCCGGATGGGTCGCTGCAACATCGGCCCCCGCCCCGGTACCCCTACGCAGGTGACAGCCAAGGACAACCTCTTTGAGCGGGAGAAGAAATAGAGTAAAACATCCCTTCACGATAATTATAGTTTCAAAAAATTATTTTTTAGAAATATAATTTTTTCGTAGGGATTGGAATATAAAATTTGAGAGTCCTTTTCGCACCAAATCCCCCAACTTTTCCGGTGATTATTTGCCGGATTGGGGATTTTAGGTTAAATTTGCATCACTTTTCTTACTCCAAAGCCCTCATTGGTGAAATGATCCGAATATCCAGATACCGTCACAGCATGCCACCCGCCTCGTCCATCGAGAGCGCGGGCTACTCATGCATGAATGGCAATATTAGAATCGGGGGGGGTATTTTGTTGATTTAAAACCACTTACACAATCGGCTCGATCTTCAGTAAAGTTCCGGGCCTCTCTAAGCACTATCTTATTTACCAATTGGCCGAAACTCCGAGGAGTCTCGTTCACATCATGGCGCCGTCACCGTCGGACGACGGCGATACCTCGCGCCTATATCTCTTCAGGAGTCTCCGGCCCAACGCTTTTTACCGGGTATTAATTGATTGGTTAATTAATAACCCAGGTTTAGATCGCGTGGGCCGGAGTACGTGAGTATACCGGCCCGCATTTTTATATAGGGTAAGTGCTCGCAATCTGAGGGATTTTCATTAATTTTGCGACAAATATCCCTTAGATTATGAAAAAACTCTTTATCGTCCTGCTCTCCGTCGTCCTGCTCTCCCTGAGCTTCTGGTCCTGCGGGGGATCATCGAAAGAGACGACCGCAACAACCGAAAAAGTAGAAGTGCAGAACACCCAGCTCGCCGAAGCCCTCTCGGCCGGCAATCTCAAGGCGGCCTCTGCAATGGCCGACAGCATGTCACTTTTCGTGGACGATTTCACCCCCGAGCAGACCGTCCAGGTGCTCATGGCTTTTCTCTCCGTCCATAACGACGCCGTCGCATCGAAGGACTCGCGTCGCGATCTCGAAACCCTGCGCAAATTCATCGACGTATACGACATTGCCCTCAGTGTCAATCCCAAGGATACCCGTGCCGCGTTCGACAAGGCCAGGAAGCTCAATCCGAGTGTCAACTTTGACTCGCTCGCCACTTCGTTCCGCGAACGCCTCACCCAATATGACGCCATCCATGACGGCTCGCTCGTCAACGACGATCCGGCTCCTGCCGACACCGTGGCAGCTCCCGACTCCTTAGCGTCCGGCTCAAGCAATCCGGCCGATCTCCCGCTCGAACTGCGCCCGGCCGAATAATCCCGTCACAACCACCCACGCAATGGAAATCTTCAAGAACCCGTCTCTACGTAAGATACTCGCCTTCATAGGCTCGCTCATCGTTATCGCCGTCATTGCCTTCGCCTTCTTCTTCCCCGATGCTCAGGAGGGGAATCAGTTGCGCCAGCATGACATGCAGCAAGGCATCGCCATAGGTCAGGAGGGTGTGGCATTCACCCAGGCAACCGGCGAGACGACTCGATGGACCAACTCTCTATTCTCAGGAATGCCCAACTTCCAGATCTCGCCGAGCTACCCCTCGTCAGCACTGTTCAGTTGGATCAATACCGTCATGGGGCTCGGTCTCCCCTCCCCTGCCAACCTTGTGGCCATGATGATGACAGGTTTTCTCATTCTCCTGCTGGCCATGAGGATGAGATGGGATCTCGCACTGTTAGGAGCGGTGGCCTACGGATTCTCCACCTATTTCATCATCATCATCGGAGCCGGTCACATCTGGAAGTTCATCACGCTTGCCTACATTCCCCCCACGATAGCGGGTATCGTGCTCTGCTATCGCGGACGCTATCTCACCGGCGGAGCCCTTGCAGCGCTCTTTGCCATGATGCAGATAGCTGGCAATCATATTCAGATGACCTACTATTTCCTCTATGTGATCATCGGGTTCGTAATCGCCTACGGTATCTCGGCCTGGCGCAACCATGAGCTTTCAGGATGGCTGAAAGCCACGGGAGTGCTTTGCGTTGCGGCTATTCTCGCCCTGACGGCCAACTCACCGAGCCTTTACAACACCTACGAGTATTCCAAGGAGACCATGAGAGGGCGCCACAGCGAGCTGACTCAGGCCGGAGCTCAGGCCGGCGACGCCACCGGTGGCCTCGACAAGGATTACATCACGCAGTACAGCTATCAGCCGTCTGAGACCTTCTCGCTCCTCATCCCCGACATCAAGGGTGGAGCTTCGGCGCGTCCCTCGCAGGGACGCATGGTGGCCGTGAGTCTTGGGGAGCTCGACGGGGCCTCGTCGGCAGGACAGCTCGAGCAGCAGTATCTCGGCTATATGAGTCAGTATTTCGGTGATCCGGAGGGGACGAACGGTCCTGTCTACGTGGGCGCACTGATCATGGCTCTCTTCCTCCTGGGATGTGTCATTGTCAAGGGTCCCGTGAAATGGGCGCTACTCATCCTCACCATTTTCTCGATCCTGCTCGCATGGGGACGCCATGCCATGACGTTCACCGACATCATGCTGTCCATTGCGCCGATGTATTCCAAGTTCCGCACGGTGGAGAGCATTCTCGTCATCGCCGAGTTCACTATCCCTCTCCTGGCCGTGATGGCGCTCAGAGAGATCATCATTACGCCCGATCGCCGGGAGCGTTTCACCCGCCCGCTGCTATGGTGTTTCGGCGTGACGGCAGCCATCTGTCTCCTCGCAGCCATAGCTCCGGGATTTTTCGGCTCGGCCATCACCGACAATGACCGCATGATCGACGGCTATATCACATCCTCCCTCCTCCAGCAGGGTTATGACTCCAATACCGCCCGAGGATTCTCGCTTGCCAATCCTGATATCTACAATGCCGTCGAGTCTCTCCGCTACGGCCTCGTCCGCTCGGATGCACTGCGGAGCCTCATCATCACGGCGCTCGGATTCGTACTCCTGTTCCTCTATCTGCGCGACCGGCTCTCACGTCTCCCACTCGTGGCCTCACTCTTCGCCATCGTATTGGTCGACCTTTACACGGTCAACAAGCGCTACATCAACCATGACAGTTTCGTGGCCAAGCAGCTCGTGGCCGGACCTCCCATCGCCAAAACCCCGGCTGATGCCGCCATTCTTCAGGATACGGCCATGAACTATCGCGTCATGGACATCCCCCGCTTCTACAGCGCCGACCCGTCATATTACCACAAGATGATCGGAGGCTATCATGCGGCGAAGCTCACCCGCTATCAGGACCTGATAGACCGTCACCTGTCACATTTCACGCAAGGCACGGAGACGGATGCCGACTGGAATGTGCTCAACATGCTCAATGCCCGCTATATCGTCGGGATGGATGGCCAACCCCTCACCAATCCTGAAGCTTATGGCAACGCCTGGTGGGTGGACGATGTGAAATACGTTGACGGCGCAGATGCAGAGATGGCAGCCCTGAGCGTGATCAGTCCCGACAGCGTGGCCGTAGCCGACGCGCGTTTCCGCGACATTCTCGGACCGTCCGCTCCCGCAGCTCCCGGCGACACCATCTTCGAGACCTCCTATGCTCCCAACCGTCTCACTTACCATGCCCGCTCGGCGCGTGGTGGCGTGGCTGTCTTCTCGGAAGTATTCTTCCCCTGGGGATGGCATGCCACAGTGGATGGTCAGCCGATGGAACTGGGACGTGTGAACTACGTGCTCCGCGCCCTCAACATCCCTGCCGGCGATCACACCGTAGAGATGTGGTTTGACCCGCAGTCAATCCGCGTCACCGATCGCGCCGCCACTGCCGCCGTCATCATCATCTATCTCGCCCTCATCGCCGCCGCGGTCATGGGGATCAAGAGGATGCGCCGATGAATCCGCTCACCCGCTGGTGGCGATCTCACGGACATGGCATCCATTCTCCCTATGCCTTCCGGCTCATCACGACAGTGCTCCCCGAGCGCGGGCGCTACTACGCCTACGATGAAATCGAGGCCACAGCCTCTATCCCCTCCCGGCTCAAGCTACTGTTCCGCCTGGTGTGTGAGTTTGAGCCGAAGACGGTCCTTGTGACAGAGATCAGCGAAGAGGAAAAGAGTGTCATACTCATGGCCGACTCGCGCGTCAGTTTCGTCAGCCATCCCTCGGAGGCCGATCTCGTCATCGGCACCCTCCCGCCCGACCTCCGTGAGGGACAGGCAGCCGTCGTGTGGTCAGTCGGGGCTCCATGGACCATATTTAAAGACAATCTCACGGCAGGGATGACATTCTCCAACGGGCACTACGGGATAGCCGTCAACCGTCACGGTCTCCCACGCCAGAATTTCGAGTCTCGGTTTTGACACGTTCACTCCATGACATACAGCGTGTGGTGGATGATTTCGGCATCTCGCTTCGCCTTGACCGCGGTCTCTCCCCAAACACGTGTGAGGGATATGGCCGTGACATAGCCCGTTTCATCTCCTGGCTGGCAGACGAGGGGATCTCGCTGCGCGAGGTCACAGTCGATACGCTGAGGCAATTCCTTGGCGACCTTCATGACCTCGGAATAGCAGAACGGTCACAGGCCCGGATGGTCTCGGGGATACGCTCGTTCTTCAAGTTTCTCACCCTCGAGGGGTATCTCGAGAGCGATCCTTCGGAACTGCTTGAAAGTCCCCGTCTCGGTCTGCATCTGCCCGAAGTGCTCACTCTGGAGGAAATAGATGCGATGATAGCTGCGATAGATCCGTCGAAGGATGAGGCACAGCGTGACCGCGCTATGATCGAAACCCTCTACGGCTGCGGGTTGCGTGTGAGCGAGCTGGTCAATCTCGAGATGTCGCGTATATACGCCGACGAGGGATATCTTATCGTGCGCGGCAAGGGGGACAAGGAACGTATGGTCCCCATGTCAGAGACCTCAATTGCCGAGATACTCGCATGGCTCGAAGACCGTCAGCGCCTCCCCATCAAGCCGGGGGAAGGAAACATTCTATTTCTTAACCGCCGTGGACACCGGTTGACACGCCAACGCGCGTTTCAGATCGTCAAGGGGTTGGCCGAGGCAGCGGGTATCCGCAAGACCATTTCCCCCCACACCCTGCGCCATTCATTCGCCACCCATCTCCTCGAGGGCGGCGCCAACCTGCGCGCCATCCAGCAGATGCTCGGCCACGAATCCATCGCCACCACCCAGATCTACATTCATCTTGACTCCTCCACCCTCCGCCACGACATCCTCATGTATCATCCCCGCAACCGCCGATAACGCGATCAGAAGTCCTCTCATAAAAATCGGCCATAGATACCGCTTGGGGTATCTATGGCCGAAACCTTATTATGCATTATGCATTATGCAGTACTCAATATAAATTATGCATTATGCATTATGGATTATGCATTAAATTTACCGTTTGTTGTCCTCCACGGCGGCGTCAAGGCCGGCGATGGCGATGAGATTGATGATATCACGCACCTCGGCATCAACGTTGGTGGAGTGGATAGGCTTGTTAAGACCCATCTCGATCGGGCCGATGCGCGCGCTCAGACACATCTCAAGCATGAGACGATAGGCAGCGTTGGCAGCGCTCAGGTTTGTGAAGTCGAGAGTATTGACCTCCTTGCCATGGAGCTTGTGGAAGGGGAACACCGTGTCGCGCACGGGAGCATTGAGAGCATAGTTGACCTGCATCTCGCCGTCGATGGGGAGCTCGGGATAAAGCTCGTGCATTCTCTCCACCACATTGTGGACTGCCTTACACTCCGGCTCATTATTGGACCCGAAGTTGGAGTAGCTCACCATGGCCATCACGGGATCGTGGGCGAAGAACTTCACGGCATCGGCCGAGAGACGGGTGATATCCATGAGTGCCTCCTCGTTCATATCGCCGTTGACCATAGTGTCGGCGAGGAAGTATGTGCCCTTGGTGGTCTCCATCACATGCATTGTGGCAAAGTGCTTGTAGCCGTCGCGGATACCGATCACCTCGCGGGCGATCTCGGCGGTGTGAGTGCCGGCGGCACGGATACCTGCCAGCATGGCATCGGCATCACCGTTGGCCACCATCATCATGCCAAAGTAGTCGCGGTCAAACATCTTATCGAGTGCGCTCTCGAAGTTCTCACCCTTACGCTGGTGTTTCTCGGCAAGGATGCGGGCATATTTCTCGCGGCGGGTAGCCTCACGGTCGTGCCGCAGATTGACAATCTCGATGCCGGGGATATCCACTCCCAGCCGCTCGGCGCGCTTGGCGATCATCTCCACGT
>CAZOOY010000049.1:0-12942 GCA_964581555.1 uncultured Staphylococcus sp. | reverse complement strand
GGGTATCTTGGAGTCTATCTGATATTCAGGTAGCTTGGAGGATTCGATGTCGGCATAATCCTTCATGATGGGGGTGGAGTCAATCATCCCCTCGAGGTTCTTTACGTCTGCCATATATGATTCTGTTTAATATATTCTGAAAAATAAGACCACGAAATATTATTGAGCCTCGTTACAGCAGGCATCATTGCAGGGAGCAGCCTGACAAGGTGCTGTCTGGCAGGGATTCTCACAAGGAGCGCCACAGGGATTCTCACAAGGTGTGCCGCAAGGAGCACCGCAGGGAGCACCGAAAGGCTCGCCACCATTGAAGACGTCGGTGTTCAGAAGGCCCTCAGCCGACTTATAGAGCACATATTCCTTATACTGTGTAGCGAAATCGTCGCGATGAGCGCGGACGGTGAAGACGATAGCCTCGGCGATGAAGAGAGCAACAACGATGGTGGTCCACCAGCAGCCGATGGTCTTGAGGCGGGGGAGCCAGGTGGCACCGTTCCATCCGGCCGACTGGAACATCGACCAGAAGCCGTGGTTCATGTGGAACCAGAGGGCCACGAAACCGATGATGTAGACGATCGGAGTCCACACCTGTGAGAAGGCGATCTGGATGAAAAGTGTACCGGCAGCGGGAGCCACTTCGACGCCATCATGAACGTGCTCATAGTCAAGGATCTCGGCGAGCTGCATCTTGGCCCAGAACTGGATCATGTGGACAACAAGGAAAGCGAGGATCACGATGCCGAGCACCAGCATGTTCTGCGAGGCCCATTCCACCTGGGCGGGCTTGCTGACCACGGCATAGCGGTCATTGCCGCGGGCCTTGCGGTTCTGCACGGTGAGCCATACGGCATAGATGATGTGGATGATGAAGAGGGCGGCAAGACCCACGGTAGCAACGAGAGCATACCAGTTGGCACCGAGGAACTCACAGACGGCGTTGTAGCCCTCGGGCCAGAACAGAGCCACACCGTTCATCAGGCAGTGAAACGTTACGAATAGGACGAGACAGGCGCCCGTGACTGCCATCACGAGTTTTCGTCCTATGGATGAACATGTTAACCACATAGTAGTTCGATAAAATTTAATGTATGGATTTATTGTTGATTGAGTTATCGGGTTATATCTTTTCTACCTTATTATATATAGGTATATGGTAAGCGCGGAGCGAGTGGTAATGTTCTGCAAAGATAATTCAATTCCCCGTCTTTGACAAAAATTAAAGAAAAATTTCTTTAAATTTCTTTACCCCTTTCTCAGAACACGTAGCCGAAGCCGACATTGAGATAAATGGGATACATATTGAACGTGATGGTCTTGAAGGAGCTCTTGAAAATGTCGTTGCATCCCCACGAGAGATTGGCGTTGACGACCAGATGGCGGTAGGCCGACCAACTGACACCACCCTGAAATCCCCACTGGAAATGACGCAGCTCGGAGCCGAAGTCGTAGGTAGCGCGGGAATCATCCTCGAAGACTACCTTGGGCCCTGTGGGATCACCTTCACGCAGGTAACCTTCATGAACGTAGCCATCAAAATCATTGCTGAACGCAAATGCCACGTAGGGACCCACACTAACTTTCAGGCGCTTGTTGGCGCGCCACACTCCCGTCACCGGGATCACGAGCTGCTGGGAGTGATAGCGGGTATGCACCTTTCCGGTCCACCGTCCGGAGAGCTTCTTGCCATCCTGATAGATCTCCATGCCATAATTTTTCACTGTGGCGCCGGTCTCCATACCCTTGGTGCCGAGACGCAGCCCCACTCCTAATCCCCACTTCCGCTCGGGGCCGAACCATTTGGTGGCCTTGCCTCCCACCTGCAGGTTGAGGTTGGGACTGTAGGAATCAATGTGGCGGATCTCCGCAGGCAGAGGGATAGGCGAGGCGCCGCCGATATTGATCCCTGCATTGACCTCATATTCGAGATGGGACAGGAAACTCAACGGACCGTCCGTCTGGGCCGACGCTCCAAGCCCGGCCATGCATAGCAGAAGGGTGAGAATATACTTTTTCATAGGTCAGAAAACCGTGATTATTTACAAATGAGTTCAAGCTCGTCAACGAGCAGCGTGCTTCCGACAGCTCCCGAGAAGTAGTCGCCGTCGATACTCGACGACATCACCACCGCGATGCTGTATTTACCGTTCTCAAGCTTCTCGGGGTCGATGGACTTGCCGGGACGGAAGACGAAAGGCTGATCGAAGCGGGTCCACTCGGCCGCGCCCTTGCGCATCTCCTCGCTGATGGCCGCCACAGCTATGATATTGGGATTATCCTCGGCGAGCACATTGGAGCCGTCAAGATACTCCATGTCAGCGGTCGACTCATAGAATACTGCATAGATGTTGCACTCATCCACCTTCCCGGGCACAGTCTCCAGCTTGCCGGGCGCCGAGGCGTTGAAGCGCTGATAGACCTCGCCGGGAGTGTACTTGAAGTAGCCGCGGAAGTAGCTGGGCACATTGAAGAAAGGTGTGCCGAACTGAGTGGCCTGGAGGGGACGGCTCACGGCTATCGAGAGATTGAATTTACCCATGAAGAGATTGCCGGCGGCCAGAGGCTTGCTCACCATAGCTCCCCACGAGCCGGTGGAGCGGGTGACGAGCTCGGCACATTTACCTTTCACGCCGTCAGTAGTCTGGAACGTGGGATATGTCTCAGGGGGATTCTTGCCGTTGGTGAGGGCGAATCCGCCGTTGCCGCTTGCCCAGAACATGGTGTCGCGCCGGTGGGTAGCTTCATCGACAGTCACGTCGAAGAATACGTCATACTCTCCCCCCTGCGATGTGCGGGTGAGCTTAACGTCTTCAAATCCGTAGCTGAGATTTATGGCATTGTTGTGCTGGACGGTGACGGTGTAGGTTTTATGCCACTCGCCATCCTCCGATGTCACCACATATGTCTGTGGCTCGGTGAAGTCTCTCACCGTTCCGCTGGCCGGCTCGATGGTGGCGCCGGGGGTGAGCTCAAATTCGGGAGCAAGCTCCGTGACATTTACGAAATTCTTGACTATCAGCGTCACGCGATCGTTCTCAATGATCGGCTGACGGTTGAGCAGATCGCCGGGGAGTATCACGCCCGTGATGTCACACTCGGCATTCTGAGGCTCGCTCTTGACACACGACGCTACAATAAGGCCCGTCATCAAGGCTGCAAGAATGATGATTTTTTTCATGTGGTGAAACGTGTATTAAAGCACAAATTTAGGAATATTTTATGAATTTATTCACCTTTTTGGAATATTTCGGCAACTTTATGGTCAAAATTTTAAATTTTCATCCGAAAATCTTTACCTTTGCAGCTTGAACTGCATACGATTCATCAATCTATTATCGTTTCAACATGAAAAAATTTTACGCATCAGCCATGGCTCTGACCGCATGTCTCAGCATGGCCGCACAACTGCTCCCCAACGAGGGTTTCGAAGGAGAGTGGGAAGAATCCTGCCCCTGGAACACCGTCAGCGGGACATCTCTTTCAATGACAGATGCCCTCCAGTATATGGAGGACGCTCAGGAGACCGGTGTAACGGTCGATCCTATCCTCCAGCCCAAGGGTTGGATCATCTCCAATGTTCTCGGTGTTGTTCAGGAAGTGGGAGACAACTTCGCAGCCCTGGGCACTACTATAGTAGGCTTTAAGGCCGAGGGTTGCAACTCAGCTACTGCCGTGAAGCTCATGAACAACCCCAACCCTTTCATGGCCACACAGATCGTACCCGCTTACATATCACTCGGCACCTCATGGGCCACGAACTCACTGGACTGGACAACATTCGCCCCCTGCAATAAGGATGGCGGTGTGTTCGGCGGTCTTGAATTCACCGGTCGTCCCGACCTCCTGACATTTGATTACAAACTTGAGGCTCCTGTTGCAGCCGAAGGAGAGGAAGCCCCCGAAGGCCAGAAGGGCACAGTGCTCGTCTACGCCTGGAAGGGTTCCTGGTCTCAGGCCGATGTCCCCGGTAATAACACAATGGGTTCCGGCATCGTTACCACCACTATGGTTGACCGTGACCGTAATATCCTCGGCATGGAGACAGCCGAGGGTGGCGAGGTGACCCACTCTGACGACGCCGAGCTCATCGCCAAGTCGCTCAAATATATCGAGGAGTTCACCTCCGACTGGAAATCCTATGAACTCCCCGTGGAATACCTCACCAAATCCACTCCCGAGAAGATCAACGTGGTTCTCTCAGCCAACGACTACTTCGACAGCGAGAACATCGTCAACGGCAACTCACTCACCGTCGACAACGTGAAGTTCGTCTACTACTCACGTCTTAAGTCTCTCAAGATCGACGACGTCGATGTGCCCGGATTCGAGAGCGACAAGTATGAATATGACATGACCGACACCGAGCTCCCCTCGCTCGACTCTTTCGTGGCTGAGCATATGGCCAACCTCCCCTCCGCTAAGGTGGAGATCGCTCTTGATCAGGCAGCCGCTACCGCCACCGTCAAGGTATCCAACCTCAACGAGGGTGGTCTCGACGTCGACGGCCAGGCCACTCACGAGTACGTCATCAAGTTCAAGGCTCCCGCTCTCGAAGTCCTTCCCACCTATGCCGGTGAGTATGAAGGCGAAGTCTCCATCTCTCTTGGCGACGAGCCCGCTGTGGTGCCCGGCACCGTCATCATCACTCCCGATGCCGACAATGCCGCCAAGTGTACCTTCAAGCTCCCCAACTTCTCGCTCGGCGAGGATGCCACTCTCGGTGACATCGTCGTGCCTGATGTTGACGTTACTGCTACCGCCGACGGTGGTTTCAACTTCGTTGGCGCCGTCAAGGGTCTCAAGCTCAACATGAATGGTCTGGAGATCGTGGCCAATGTCACTCTCAACGGCACCATCGACAATGCCGGCAAGGCTGTGATGAATATCCCCGTCATCTGGGTAATGGATCCCGCCAACGATCCTGACGGTGAAGCCGGTGTGCCCATCGACGTGAAGTTCAACGGCCAGCTCAAGACCAACGCACTCAACAATGTTGAAGCGGCTGCTGACGGCAAGGTAGAGTATTACAACCTCAACGGCGTCCGCATGTCTGCCGACAGCCTCACCCCCGGCTTCTACATCAAGCGTCAGGGTGGCAAGGCTCAGAAAGTCTATGTAAAGTAATCCCTCCCACGAGGTCATCCCTCTGATACAAGCTCCGCCGGCATTGGTTGCCGACGGAGCTTTTTTTATTTAGGAGTGGCGGCTTCCCAGCCGTCACAGCCCCCACGAGTAAAAAATCGGCCAAAGCACGGGAGCCCTTTAAATAATGCATAATGCATAATGCATAATTACTGAGACATGAGTTGAAAAAGCCTCCGGAGGGGGCGATGTGGTGGTTAACCCCGGGTGCAACCCGGGGACACAGGATATCATACTAATCATAAGCCCCGGCGGGGCGACGTTGTCTCAATCGCTTAGGCACAACATCGCCCCTCCGGGGTTCTTTTACCCCTTGGCGCACAATTCCCTGGGTTTCACCCGGGGTTTACCACGATCCAACCCCCTCCGGGGGTTTGACTGGACATATCTCCATCTTATTTAAATTATACATAATTACGACATGAATTAAATATTTCTCTGGTCCTTTTGCTATGCTCCCGTGCTTTGATCTAATGTACCTGATTGTGACGGCCGGGAAGCCGACACTTCCATTTATGCATTATTTTACAATCATGTTTTTAAACATGTTTTTTAACTGTCTGAAAAACCGTATCTTTGCGTTTGCATAAATTGACTCTTACCACCTTAATATTTTAGTACCGAAACCAATTTACCTATTTATTAACTATATCTAACTACCTTATGAAACAAAAGCTACTTGCGTTTGGCGCGTTATCCCTGTTGCTGACGGGGACCGTGGCAGCCGAGGCGTTGACCGTCACCCCTGCAGCGGGTGGGGACATCACCACGGCTCTCACCACCGCCCTTGCCGGTGCCACTGACAAAAGTGACGTCGTCATTACGCTCGCTGCAGACGGCAACTACACCGTCAGCGGTTCTCTCGAGGTGCCCGGAGCCCTTACCATCAATGGTAACGGCGCCACCATCGACGCCTCTGCGCTCACCGCGCCTTTCGTGCAGATGTCCGCTACCCCCGCTGTTGAAAAAGGCGCGAACGATTTCTACACAATCGGCAACGTTGCGTTCAACAATGTGAATGTGACCGGTCTTAGCCAGCAGCTCTTCTATGCCAACAAGACCAAGTATTACATTCCTACCCTCACAACCGATGGCTGTGATATCCAGTACACCGGTGGTAACAAGAATGTTTATGATTTCAACGCTGGCGGCGTGGTAGGCACCCTTGATATCAAGAACTCTACCATCAGCAGCTATCCCGCCAACACAGGATTCTTCTACACTTCTCAGGGCGGAAACAAAGCTACTGAAGTCGACCCGGACATAACCCAGACTTTCTCCATCACCAATTCCACACTCTACAACCTCGCTAACGGTAAGAACGTATGCAATCACCGCCAGAACGGCCAGACATGGCTTAAATACGTGGTAAAGAACAGCATACTTATCAACTGTGGTAAGAAGGGACAGTTTGTTCAGGGTCTTAACGGTGGTCAGTCAAGCAAAAACCCCACCTATGACGTTGACACCAACTCATTCCTCTGGGGCACTCCCGGTGACTTCGCCGTTCAGCCCGAGAATGAACCCGCCGAAGGTCTCTTCCAGAACACTCTCGGCGAACCTACCTCTACTTTCCCCAAGGCCGACGAGGGTATCTTCACCCTTAACGTATGGTCCTCACAGGCTAAGGCTCAGGTTGGCGCTCCCAAATGGCTCGTAGCCTACGACGCTACCGCTCCCGCACCCATCTTCCTTAATCCTGCCGACGGTGCCGATCTCACCACAGCTCTTGCTGAGGCTATGCCTGATCCAACCAAAGCACTCAAGGTTACTATCAACCTTGCCGCAAATGCATCATACACCGTCAGCGGTTCTCTCAATGTAGCCACTGCTATTGTCATCAATGGTAACGGCGCCACCATCGATGCCTCTGCGCTCACCGCGCCTTTCGTGCAGATGTCCGCTACTCCCGCTGTTGAAAAAGGCGAGAACGATTTCTACACAATCGGCAACGTCGCATTCAACAATGTGAATGTGAACGGTCTTAGTCAGCAGCTCTTCTATGCTAACAAGATCAAGTATTACATTCCCACCCTCACAACCGACGGTTGCGACATTCAGATCGCCGGCGGTAACAAGACCGTCTATGACTTCAACGGTGGCGGTGTTGTCGGTACTCTCGATATTAAGAATTCGACTATTAGCGCTTATCCTGCCAACACAGGTGCACTCTTCAGTTCGCAGAGCGGGCAGAAAGTGATTGACGTAAATGCTGATCTCATTCAGACTTTCTCAATCACAAATTCTACCCTCTACAATATCGCTTATAACAAGAATGTGTCCACACATCGTCAGGCTAACCAGAAGCATCTGGCTTACGTTGTGAAAGACAATGTTATCATCAACTGCGGTAAAAAGGATCAGTTCGTCAAAGGTCTCAACCAAGGCCAAGGTGGCACTAATCCCTCTTACACCGTTGAAAACAACTCTTTCCTATGGGGAACTCCCGGTGATTTCGCTGTCACACAAGAAAGCGAACCTGCTGACGGTACAATTCTGAATTCTGTTGGCGAACCTACCTCTACTTTCTCAGAGGCCAACGAGGGTATCTTCACTCTTGACGAGTGGTCCGCTCAGGCCCAAGCTCAGGTAGGTGCCAAGAAGTGGCTCGTTCCTTATGTGGCTCCCACCAATATCCCCGAGGACGCAGAGCTTTCAGCTTTCGTCAAGGAGAATATCGTAGATGGCTCCAAGAACACCGTGACCTTCATGCTTGCTCCCGGTGCTACATATCAGCTCGCTGACACTGCCGATCTCAAGATCGCCAATGTAGCTTTCCAGGGCAATGCAGGCAACCGTCCCGTCATCAACATCACCGGCAACGGTACATTCCTCACTCAGAGAGGCGTGCAGTTCACCGGCGTTGACTTCGACATGACCAACGCTCCCATGACAGCAGTCGTGATGCTCAGCGCTGATCCCGACTCATGCTATTCAACCAAATATCTCGGTCTCAAAGCACTCTCAGATGCTGTGAAAGACGGCTTCGTGCTTGAGGATCCCATCTCGTTCAAGTCATGTAACTTCAAGAATCTCCCCAGCCGTCTCTTCATGAGCGGTACCAAGGATTGGGCTGTACGTCAGTTCGACATCATCGACTGTGTGATGCAGTTCAACAAGAAGGATGGCAACGCTGTCATCTCCTTCGAGGAAGCTTGGAGCGGTGTCAACGGTATCAAGGATCTTACCATCAAGAACTCTACGTTCTACAACACCGGTGAGACTGTCAAGGCTCGCTTCATCCGCTACGGCAACAAGAACAATGCCAAGCCTACCGCAATCTTTGGTCCGAACGCAACCTCAAAGCATCTTGTTGAGGGCTGTACCTTCTATCAGACATTCAACGGCAACAAGTTTGCCAACAATATGCCTGAGGTTAAGGAATTCACTGTTGAACTCAACAGCTCGATCCTCTACAACATCGACCGTCCCGACGAATACTTCTCTCGCAGCGGCAAAATCACCTGCGTATCCGACAGCTGCAACATGGCATGGCTCGCAGGCGATGAGAACGGCACCAACATCCGTCAGGAGCTCCAGGCTATCTCAATCGTTGAGAATCCTGAGTTCGCCGGTCCCGTCAACCGCGTCTTCAACCTCTCAGAGGTATTTGGTGGCGTGAACTTCCGCCCGATGAACGAGACTGCAATCACCAAGAAGATCGGTGACCCCCGCTGGTTCACTGCTCCCGCCGGTGTGCCCGTAATCGCCGTTCCTGATGGCGCAGAACTCTCCAAGTTTGTCACCGACACTATCGTTGACGGTTCCAAGGCTTACTATCAGTTCAGCCTCGCTCCCGGTGCTACCTATGAGCTCACTGACACCGCCAACCTCAAGATTGCCGATGTTGCTTTCGTAGGCTTCGACACTACCCGTCCCGTCGTGAAGATCTCCGGTAACGGTACATTCCTCTCACAGAATGGTATCTCGTTCAAGGATATCAACTTCGATATGACCGAAGCTCCTGTCACCAGCTTCATCACGATCACTGCAACTCCCGACTCTTGCTTCTCCACCAAGTATCTTGGTCTGAAAGAGCTCTCGTCTTCTGTAAAGGATGGTTTCATCTATGAGAATCCTATCGCCATCGAGTCCTGTGACTTCAAGGATCTTCCCGGCAGCATCATCTATACCGCTCAGATAAATGATGGTACCTCCGGATGGGGCTTCAAGAATATCTCTATCGTCAATAGCGTTGTTCAGTTCAACAAACAGAACGATGCGGCCGCAATCAGCCTTGAATGGAACTGGGGTGTATCAGGCATCGCCAACATGAAGCTTGCCAACAGCACCTTCTACAACCTCGCTAACTATAAGGCTCGCTTCCTCCGCTACGGTGCACGCACCAAACCTGAACAGATTTTTGGCCCGGGCGCTACCACTAAACACACCTTCAGCCACTGTACCTTCTCCAAGACCTTTACCGACAACCAGTTTGCCAACAATATGGACAACTCAGGTCTTGAAGCTACTATCGATCACTGTATCTTCTATGACATCAACCGTCTTGACCAGTATTGCTTCCGCAGCGGTACTTCACAGACTTCAAGCGACAATATCTCCTGGCTCGCAGGCAATGAGGAGTCAGTTCATGGTAATGTCGCCAAGATGTCGGAGATCGAGAATCCCGACTTCGTAGGCCCGATCGATCTTCCCTACGACTTCGCTCTTGAGTTCGGTGGTGTGAACTTCCGTCCTCTCAACGAGAATGCCGTAAGCAAGAAGATCGGTGACCCCCGCTGGTTCAACGCTTCAGCCGAGATCGCACCCATCGACGTGCCCGACGGTACAGAGCTCTCAGCGTTCGTCAAAGCCAACGTTCCCGCTTATTCTCAGCGCTCCATGACCTTCAACCTCGCAGCCGGCGGCAGCTACACCCTCGTGGGTTCAGCCGACACAAAGATGGCCAACGTAACCTTTGCTGGCGCTGAGACTCCCGCCAAGGTGACAATCAGCGACGAAGGTGCGTTCGTAACTCAGAACGGTCTTATCCTCAAGGATCTTAACTTCGACATGACCGATGCACAGGCCTCCAGCTTCATCAAGCTCACTCAGCATCCCGATTCCTGCTTCTCCACCAAGGGTCTCGGACTTCTTGCCGCCGACTCAACCGGAACAGTAAGAGAAGGATTCGTGATGTACAGCCCCATCGAGATCGAAGGCTGCGCATTCCGCAATATCCCCAACAGCGTCCTTTCAAACGACAGCGCAGCATGGGCAGTCGAGACATTCATTGTCAATAACTCCGTGCTTCAGTTCAACAAGAAGGGCAGCAGTGCCGTGATCGACTTCTCAACTCCTGCCATCAACGACAAGGGTGAGATCATCGACTGGGCACACTTCGGACAGGTCAAGAATCTTACTCTCGAGAACTCTACATTCTACAATCTCACCAATGCAACGGCTCGCTTCATCCGCTACGCCAACAAGAGCAACTCAACCCCCGCTAAAGCATTCGGCGTAGGCGCAAGAGCTCTCCACGTAATTGACGGCTGTACGATGTATCGCACATTCTCCCACAAGGAGTTTGCCAACAATACTCCTCAGAGCGACAAGATGACCATCGAGGTGAAGAACACCATCCTCTATGACATCTCCCGCCTTGACAAGTACTTCCAGGGCTGCAATGTGGACAAGGAGGTCAGCACCAACAACATGGCTTGGCTCGCCGGATATGACGACGACGGCAAAGAGCAGGAAATGCGTAGCGCTGTCGAACTGATCGCCTACATTGAAGATCCTCAGTTCGTCGGTCCCACCGACCGTGCTTACGACTTCGCAGAGGAATTTGGCGGCGTGAACTTCCGTCCGTTGAACGCTACTGCCGAGGAGAAGAAGATCGGCGATCCCCGCTGGTTTGAGGCTTCGACCGAGACCGGTATCAACAATGTAGCCGCTGACGAGGAGATCGTCAATGGTCCCGTTGAATACTTCAATCTCCAGGGCATCCGCGTAGCTGCCGACAAGCTCGTTCCCGGTATCTACGTGAAGCGCCAGGGCAACAAGGCCGAGAAGGTTTACGTAAAGTAATCGCTCGACTGAGTTAAACTCTCTTATAAATGCTCCGCCGGTCCACCCCAGGATCGGCGGAGTTTTTATTAATGCATAATGCATAATGTATAATGCATAATGTAAAATAGCTGAAGCTCAAATAGGAGTTGCGGGTTCCCAGCCGTCACACCCCGCGAGTAGAAAACTCGACCAAAGTACCAAAGCCCTTCCAAAGGGCCAAAGAAATATTTATTTTAATATAAATGCACGAAATAATTATGCATTATGCATTATGGATTATGGATTATGCATTTAATTAAATCCTCTGGCTCTCTGGCCAAGCTTCCGTACTCTGGTCGAATGTTGTTCGCGCGCGGCTGGGACGGCTGGGAAGTCGGCACTCCTAATGATGTATTATGGATTATGCATTAATTTATCTCTTTTTTTCGCAACTTTTTTAGTCGCAATATGATATTTTCAGAAGAAATATCCCTAACTTTGTGAAAAATATTTTCCACTCTATAAAAGCTCTCATTTATGGACATTACGTTTGTAGAAGCTATCAAGCTTTTCTATTCCCGCTACACGGATTTCTCCGGCCGTTCTACCCGCGCCGAGTTCTGGTGGATCGCGCTCTATTGCTTCGTAGGCAGCGCCATCCTCACGGCTATCAATGAGTATCTTGGCTACGTGTTCGGTATCATCAACTTCGTGCCCAATCTTGCAATCGCCATCCGCCGTATGCATGACATCGGCAAGAGCGGCTGGTGGATTCTCATCAACCTCGTGCCCCTCATTGGCTGGATCTGGTATATCGTCCTCTGCGTCAAGCCCTCCGATGGCCCTAACCAGTGGGGATAATCAATGCAGAATTCATAATGCAGAATGCATAATAGGCTTCGCGGTGCTTCAGGCATCGCGAAGCTTTTGTTAGGAGTGGCGGCCTCCCGGCAGTCACAATCAAGTACACTCGACCAAAGCACGGGAGCTTAGCCAGAGATCCAGAGGATTTTTAATGCATGTCTCAGGAATTATGTATAATTTAAATAAGATGGAGATATGTCTAGTCAAACCCCCGGAGGGGGTGGGATCGTGGTAAACCCCGGGTGAAACCCGGGGAATTGTGCGCCAAGGGGTAAAAGAGCCCCGGAGGGGCGATGTTGTGCCTAAGCGATTGAGACAACGTCGCCCCGCCGGGGCTTATGATTAGTATGATATCCTGTGTCCCCGGGTTTCACCCGGGGTTAACCACCACATCGCCCCCTCCGGGGGCTTTTTCAATTCATGTCTCAGTAATTATGCATTATGCATTATGGATTATGCATTATTTAAAGGGCTTCCGTGCTTTGGTCGAATGTAGGAGCGCGCGATTGTGACGGGTGGAGGAAGGAGCCGGAACGCGGGCATTAGGTTTTTTAACACTCCAAGGAGGTATTTGGGGCGGTTTTTGTTGGGTGAGGGATGAAAATTCACTAATTTTGCAATATTATCCAAACTTCACCCTTACTTATGAACGTACTTGAACTGAGTGAACAGGAGATCATCCGCCGACAGAGCCTTGAAGAGCTCCGCCGCCGCGGCATAGAGCCTTATCCCGCAGCCCTCTACCCTGTCAACGCATATACCGACGAAATCAAAGCCTCATTCAGCGATGACGCGCCTCAGCGCGAAGTCACCGTGGCCGGCCGTATCATGGGCCGACGCATAATGGGCAAAGCATCATTTATGGAACTCCAGGACTCCCACGGCAGGATCCAGGTCTACGTCAACCGCGACGAGATCTGCCCCGGCGAGGACAAGGATCTCTACAAT
>CAZOOY010000048.1:7646-13286 GCA_964581555.1 uncultured Staphylococcus sp. | reverse complement strand
ATTGTGGCGGGTCTTGCAGGGGATACCGAGCTTGTGGGCCTCGATCTCGAGGTCAAGCATGAAGGCCTCGACACGCTTGGGGATGGCGCCGAAGTAGTGGTCCTCAAGCTGCTGGTTCTTGGCTGATTCGTGGCCCATGAGGGTGCGACCTGTGAGCACGAGGTCGGGACGGGCGGCATAGAGATCTTCGTCGACGAGGAAGTATTCCTGCTCCCAGCCAAGGTTGGAGATGACATGCTTCACCTCGGGATCAAAGTAGTTGACCACGCCGGTAGCAGCCTTGTCGACGGCCGAGAGGGCGCGGAGAAGGGGAGTCTTGTAGTCAAGTGACTCGCCGGTATAGGAGATGAAGATGGTGGGGATACAGAGAGTATTGTCGATGATGAATGCGGGCGATGAGATATCCCATGCCGAGTAGCCGCGGGCTTCAAAGGTGTTGCGGATGCCGCCGTTGGGGAAGCTCGAGGCGTCGGGCTCCTGCTGCACGAGGAGCTTGCCGGTGAATTCCTCCACCATGCCACCCTTGCCGTCATGCTCGACGAATCCGTCATGCTTTTCGGCTGTGGTCTCGGTGAGGGGCTGGAACCAGTGGGTGTAGTGACGTGCACCGTTATCGATGGCCCACTGCTTCATGCCTTCGGCCACACTGTCGGCCACCTTGCGTGAGATCGGTTTCTTGTTGTCGATGGCGTCCACCAGAGCCTTGTAGGTCTCGAGAGGAAGATACTGGAACATTTTGCCACGGTTGAATACCTTTTCAGCGTAGTATTCCACGGGTCTTTCCTTGGGGATGTCCACTGCAACCGGTTTGCGGTTGGAAGCCTTTTCAACAGCTTTGAATCTTAAACTTGCCATAAAGATGATAAGTTAAAAAGGTTTTATAAATGATGTGATATATGATTCGTAAAAGAAATTCAATTTATTTCTCAGCCAGTCGGCCCATGGCGCGGACGGTGTTCTCGCGGGTGTTGAACGCCGTGAGGCGGAAGTAGCCCTCCCCGGCGGGCCCGAAGCCGCTCCCGGGTGTGCCGACGATGTGGTAGTGATCCAGCAGATGGTCGAAGAATTCCCATGAGCTTACACCGGCGGGTGTCTTCACCCAGAGATAGGGGGAGTCAGTGCCTCCGACACACTCAAAACCTGCGTTCAAAAGACCTTCGCGCATGATGCGGGCATTCTCGAGATAGAAGTCCACGGTCTCGCGTGACTGCCGCTGACCCTCGGGAGTGTAAAGCGCCTCGGCTCCGCGCTGGGTGATGTAGGACGCTCCGTTGAACTTGGTGGTCTGCCTGCGGCGCCAGAGCGGGTTGAGAGCGACCGGGCCGTCGGCTCCGCGTCCTTTCAGTTCTTTGGGCACGATAGTGTAACCGAGACGTATGCCGGTGAATCCTGCCGTCTTGGAGAAACTGCGGAACTCAATGGCCACCTCTCTGGCCCCCTCGATCTCATAGATGGAACGCGGGACGCCGGGTGTGCGGACGAATGCCTCATAGGCGGCATCGAAGAGGAGCAGCGCTCCATGCTCGCGGCAGTAGTCCACCCATTCCTTCAGTTGGTCGCGGGTCAGGACGGTGCCGGTGGGATTATTGGGATAACAGAGATAGATGATGTCAGGATCAGTCTTCGGGAGGGAGGGGACGAAACAGTTGTCGGCTGTGCATCTCAGATATTCGATGTTGCTCCAGCAGCCGTCAGGGAGGAGACGCCCGGCACGTCCGGCCATTACGTTGGTATCGACATAGACGGGATATACGGGATCTGTCACGGCCACGCGGTTGGCGGTGGAGAGGATATCGCCGATGTTTCCGGTGTCACTCTTTGCGCCGTCGCTGATGAAGATTTCATCCTCATCCATGGCTATCCCGCGGTCGCGATAGTCATGCTGAGCTATGCAGGCGGCAAGAAAGCGGTAGCCCTGCTCGGGGCCGTAGCCGTGGAATCTTTCTGCCGAGCCCTCGTCGTCGACAGCCTTGTGAAGAGCGTCGATGACGGCGGGGCAGAGGGGACGGGTGACGTCGCCGATCCCCATACGGATAATGTCAGCGTCAGGGTGAGCCTCGGAATAAGCCTTCACTCGGCGAGCCACCTCACTGAAAAGATAGGAGGCGGGCAGAAGAGTGAAGTTGTCATTGATAGCGAACATAAAACAATCAGTTTTTCCTTATATATTGTCCTTCAAATACTTCAGTTGCGGGGCCGGTCATGTAGACGTGATTGTCGGCGCCCCAGCGGATGTCAAGATCTCCGCCCCGCAGATGCAGGGTGACTTCGCGTCCGGTCCGTCCGGTCAGAGCGGCGGCAACGGCTGTCGCACACGCTCCGGTACCGCAGGCGAGGGTCTCGCCCGTGCCGCGTTCCCACACTCTCATCTTGATATCTTTCGGGCCGGTGACACGGGCAAACTCTATGTTGGCTCTGTCAGGCCAGATGGTGTGGGTCTCCATAAACGGACCGATACGGTTGAATGTTTCATCCTCCGGAATCTTGTCCACAAAGATCACGCCGTGAGGATTACCCATTGATAAGGCTGTGACATGGAGAGTGCCGTCAGAAGTTTCGACCGGGATGTCCACGATGCCGTCGGTTGGACTTGCGACGGGGATAGACTCTGGTTCAAAGCATGGTTCACCCATGTCGACGGTCACCGATTTCAGTTCATCACCCTCCATATTAAGCGATAAAACCTTGATTCCTGAGAGGGTATCAAGGTTTATGGGGTTGAGAGAGGGGGCTATGTGGTCGTGGACGTATTTTGCTATGCAGCGGGAGGCGTTGCCACACATGCGGGCTTCCGAGCCATCGGAGTTGAACATCCTCATCCGGAAGTGGGCACCCGGAGTGACAGGGGGGCAGATGAGGACGATGCCGTCTCCTCCGACTCCGAAGTGTCGGTCGCTCATCTCTCGGGCCAGGTCGGGAAGTCTCTCCGGCACGCGCTCCATACAATCTATATATATGTAGTCGTTGCCGAGGCCGTGCATTTTGGTGAAGCGGATCACCTCTTTATTATTGTTTACGGCGGTGGTCATTTGAATTGTTTTCTTTGTTTCCCTATTGGTTTTCAAATACCGTGCAAAGATAAGCATTTTGCTATAAACTTATACTATTTTAGACAAAAATTTTTACAAAAAGTATAATTTTATTCGCAAAGTGCTAATTAACAAAAAGAAAGCCGGGGCCGACCTTTTCAGATCAGCCCCGGAATATCAGGGAAACCGGAATTCAGACCGGTTCAGTGATCACCACTCTTTGTCCTGACCTTTCTCAACCCAGGTAGAGCTCTTATAGGTGAACTCGCCCGGACCGGAGACTACATAAACGATGCTCTCCTCGGTAGCAGCCTCGCCATAGGCGGTGAAGTTGACGGTGTAGGTTACCTCCATATCCTTGACAGGCTGGGCGTCAGAATGGAGTGCCTTGAGGGCGCCGGGAAGGGTCTCGGTGGAGAATCTCTTCTTGATGAGAAGAGTGATTTCATCATCGCTGAGACCGTCGTAGCCGGTATAACCCTCGGGCGCGTTGCTTATAGCTGTGATGGCGCGCACATCCACATTGCCGTAGTAGGCCGAGGAACCTGAGTAGAACTCGGCATTGTTGCGGTAGTCGATGAAGGGAGGACCGGGCTTGCTGCCGTCGGCAGGCTTGGAACCGGGATAGAGCTTGAGAGTTACATTCTCGAACACCCAATCCTTGCAAGCCATAAAATATGTATAGGAGGGATCGGTGTTGCGGGCGTAGGGGAGATTGATGATCACCGAGGGATTGTACTTCCAGGTGTTGTCGGTCTTGGTAAACTGATCCACGGTGGCGCCGGTGTTGAGAGCCCACTCACCCTGAGCTTTTACATACTGGGATGCATGAGCTGCGGTGACGCCGCTTGCATAGTAGTTGTAGACAACGGTCTTCTCGATTCCGTCTGTCGCGTAGGGGTACTTACCTGCAAGGAAGACGGGGATGTTCTCCTGAGGCTGTGTGCCGCTGAAGTTGGAGTAGGTGAGACCCATTGCGGTAAAGTCGGAAGGCTGTACCACTACGGTATTGGCGGGAACAGTCCAGTCAGTGCCGTCGAAGTAGTAGAAGCCAAACTGCTGAACCGAGGGAACGGGAGCGGCTGCGGCGCGGAGGGGAGCGGCCTCAGGCTTGGGTCCTACGACCACGCGGATATTTTTTACCTCCCATGTGCCGGCCTTGGCTGCGGTGCTCTTGTAGCAGAAGCCGATCTGGACGGTCTTGCCGTTCCAGGCTGCGAGGCTGATGTCGCCGGATGCGGCCCAGGGTGAGAAGCCCAACTTCTCGGGGAGTGAGGGAACAGTCAGTTTGGTCCATGCACCACCTACCTCGCGGATGTGGACGGTGGCTTCCTCGGCTGCGACATCAAGAGAGGCGAAGTAGTTCCATACCTGCTCGAAAGTGAGGACTGCGTTGGTTGAGGCACCGAGCTTTATCTCTGGAGAGATGAGCCAGCCTTCAGCCTCGAAGTTGCCACCCTTGTAAGCGGAAGCCTTCATGCAGCTATAGTTTGCGTCGAGAGTCCAGATGTAGCTGAGCTCGGTGGGGAGAAGGGGGTTCTCCATGGTGAAGTCAGCATCCCCGTCGGCAAATGTTGCATCGAGATAGATGCCGTCGGCGGGCTCGTCGGAAACCTCACCGCTACCCACTGTGGCGAAGACAGGGTTGATCTCCGAGTTGTTGTAGGTCACCATAGCATAGTTTCCTGCCACTGCGGTGGGGAGAGCGGCCTTGAGGATGGCGGGAAGATTGGCGTCGGCGGGAGTCATGGGAGCGAATGAGGGGATGAAGTCCTCCTCGCTACCCCAGGCTTCCTGATAGTCGGCGTCCTTGAGTTTATAGGTGAGAACGTTGCCGGGAGTATTGATGGCGAGAATCTCTTCAGGCTGATTGGTGGAGAGATTATATGTCACCTTGATGGACGACTCGTTGTTGAGCGCGAAGTAGGGGAAGGATGAGCTCGAGAGGAGAGCCGGGATATAGAGGCGGGCATCTTCCTCAGAGGCGAATGAGCAGTCGGTCTGCACGGCGGCGAGAGCGGCCACTGCAGCCTCACCCTCTTTCTCAGCGAGAGCCTTGTTGGCGCTGTTGGTGGCGATGGTCTTGTAGTCGTCTGCCGTGAGAGTATAGTTGATCGTCTCGACCTTGGAATAGGTGGGGGGCTCTTCGAATCCGTCGAGCTTGTCATTCCAGGCATTCTCGTCACAGCTTGACAGAGCGAGCACGAGTCCGGCCGCCAGTAAAGTATATTTGGATGAGATATTCATAGCGAATGAATTACTTGATTGTGGGGAAAATTAGAATCTCACTTTCAGACGCAGTGAGTAGGTGCGGCCGAAGGAATAGAATACACGGAAAGCGTTGTCCCAGGCGCCGTCCACGCCGGAGGCGGTGTAGGCGTCGACCACGTAATTGTAGTCGAAGAGGTTGTAGACGTTGCCGAAGAGGGTGGCGTCAAGACCGCCGATGTTGAAGTTGTAGCTTGCCTGAAGGTCAAACTGGTTGCCCCAGGGTATCTCCCAGGGAGACTTCACGTTGATATTGGCATTGGGAGCATAGTCGCTCGACGAGATGGTGAAGTCGCTGTAGTTGCGCGCATTGAAAGTCCAGTCAATACCGATGCGCCATCCC
>CAZOOY010000048.1:2955-7636 GCA_964581555.1 uncultured Staphylococcus sp. | reverse complement strand
CATGCCTGGACGGGCTTGAAGTTAAGACCGAGGTAACCGGTGGTCTGAGCCGAACCGCCGACCTTGCGACCCTTCTGGTTGAGGGTTGCGCGGGCATGATCCTCGGCATAGACGCCCGATGCGAGTGTACCTGACTTGATGTTCTGGATAGGCTGGCCCAGAGAGTTGTAGAAGTAACCGGTGGCGTTGCTGTCCCACACCCAGTCGCCGAGCGAGAGCATACCGTTGACGTCAAGCCAGCGGTAGGGCTTGTAGACGAAGTTGAGCTCGACACCCATGTGGCGGGCGTCAACACCCTGCATGTTGAAGTAGTACTTATAACCGTCGTCGAGGTCACCGGAACGGGTTGTGGTCTTGTCCATCCACTTGGTCCAGTAGCCGTTGAGTGTGGCGGTGAAGATGGGTGAGTGATACTCATAGCCAATCTCGATCGCACCGACCTTCTCGTTCACGGCGTTGGGGTTGGTGGCGTTTGAGGTAGCGGCCTGGAGGAATGCACCGCCTGAGAAGTAGGGGGCACGGGTGATGTAACCGCCGTTGATGTAGACGTTGTTATGGCGGTCGATGTTGTAGTTGGCACCGGCCTTGATGGTACCTGCCATGAAGTTGAGAGTCTCAGATTTCTCGTGCTCTTTGTCATAGTAGAGGTGATCCACACGCCAGTAGGTGGTGTTGGAGGCAGCTCCTGCGAGGATGGTGGTCAGACGGTTGTCGAGCAGAGTGTACTCGAGCTGAGCGAAGACGCCTTCCTGAGCAGTGTGGCCGTCGTAGTCGCGGTAGACGACGTCACCCACACCGAGTTTCTCGTATTTCCAGTTGGGATCGGCTGCAGCGGCGTTGTTGGCGGGATTGACACCCTTACGGCTACTGTCATCCATGAAGTACTCACCGTCATAGAGATCGACGATCTTGTTGTTGTGATAGCCGATATAGTAACGCATGTCGATACCGGCGGTGAGGTTGAGATCCTTGCGGAGTTCGTTTTTATAAGTGGAGACAAGTCCATACCAGTTGTGACTGTTGTTGGACTTCGACATGATCATATTTGAACCGGTGGTGGATGCCATGTTCATCTCCTGAATGGCTGCATAGTCGAATGTACCGTCGGCGCGGCGGAAGAGGGTGTTGAGCACACCGTTGGATGCGCCATACCAGCTCGTATTGCTGAGGCTGCTTCCGTTGTAAGTGCCGCGGCCCTGACCGGAATAACCGTAGCCGCTCGCGATGCTGACGTAGACAGCTGATGAGAGTGAAGACTTCTCGTTGATCTGCCAGATGTGGTTAAGAGAGATCTGAGGCTTGTGGTAGACATTCTTATTGGAAGAACGCACCTGCCCGTCGAGATCGTAACCGAAAGTGGGATTGTACTTGTACATGCTCTCACCATCCATGTAGTTTCTCACGTTCTGCCATCCTTCGATGCTAAGACCGTCCTGTGAGGAACGCTTGTAGTGAACCTGGGGTGAACCGAAGGCTGTGAGTGAGATCTGGTGCTTGTCGTTGATGCGCTTGGAGATGTTGAGGAAGTAGGTATAGGCGTTGAAGTCTGTACCCTGGATGTAACCGTCACCCCATTTGCGGGAACCAAGAAGGGTCACTGCCCAACCCTGCTTGCTGACACCTGTGGAGACTGAGAAGCCGATCTGATTGAGACCGTCGTTGCCCATGCCGTAGAAGACGTTGCCTCCGCGTTTCACATCAAGAGTCTTGGTGGTGATGTTGATGGTACCGCCCACAGAGGGAACGGAAATGATCGAAGCACCAAGGCCGCGCTGGGTCTGCATGGATGCGGTCACGTCAGAAAGACCTGCCCAGTTTGACCAGTAGAGGCCGCCCCATTCCATGTCGTTGACGGGGATACCGTTGATAAGAGCAGCGATATTCTCGGTCTTGAAGCCGCGCATGTTGATCTTGGCGTCACCATAGCCACCGCCATCTTTAGTGGCCCATACTCCGGGAGTGGTCTTGAGCACTTCGGGGAATTCCTGATTGCCGAGCTTGGTCTCGAGGGTAAGTGCATCTACCGAAGAGATCGCCACCGGAGTCTTGCGGGTGCGGGCGATGGACTGAGTGACAATGACGTCCTGGAGCATCTGTGACTCTACCTCCATCTTGATAGTTCCCATATCGGGAGCGGCAGGGAGAGTCAGAGGCTTGTAGCCGATGTAATTGATGTGGATCTCTTTCCCTTGGGGGACTGAGAGGACGAAACGTCCGTCAATGTCTGTTGCTGTCGCGGCAGATGTCCCGGGGACAGATACTGTGGCGCCGATGATAGGCTCGTCATCCGTTCCCATAAGAACACCGGTACACTTGACATCATTCGGAGCAGCCAATACCGACATGGAAGTCAGTATGACGACTGCGAAGAGGATAAGTCTCCTGATCATAGAATTAGGGGAATAAAAATGTGAATAATTATTGGATAGATGTAATTGATGATCACTGACGCGGACGAGCGGAGTCATGAATCAACTGATATATGAGTCACGCCCGTTTTAGATATTTTTGCAAAAATACAAAAATATTATTGTCTGATGTTAAAATATATTGTTAAAAATTTATTAAACCTTTATTAACGCTTGAATCTAATTGTGAAGCGTGTCAGACCATCGTCGGGTGACGTAGCCAGTGAGAAGGTGGCTCCGTGGCGGCGAAGGATTTCCGAGACAAACATCAGACCGAGTCCCTGTCCGGATGGTTTTGTGGAGAAAAAAGGTGTGAAAAGTCTTCCGGATGCCTCCGGGAGGATTCCGGCTCCGTTATCGGTGACAGTAAGTAGGTGGTTGCCGGTGGTTGTGACGGTGATGTGTCCATCCGGTCGGTCTCCGATACTTTCGATAGCATTCTTCACGATATTTATCAGCGCCTGCTCCATGAGGGGAGAGTCAAGCCCGATGGGTGAGTCGGAGGGATCCAGTTTTTCCGTAACGAGATTGATCCCCTTTGCGGCTGCCATTGAAGACATGAATGGTCTCATCCTCTCGATGAAAGAGACGAGTGAGACGGCTTCCTTCTTTATCTCGGGAATTTTCACCACTCTGGAATAAGAGGAGATGAAATCGCTCAGCCCGGTCGCTCTCTCGGCACATGCTTCCACAGTTTCTGTCAGCTCCGGCTCATCCTCGCCCCACGGCTTGATCTCGAGCAGCAGTGAGAGCAGCGAGCGGATGGATGCCATGGAGTTGTTCACTTCGTGTCCTAAGGTCCGAATCACTCGTCCGTAGGCTTCACGTTCGGCAATGATCACCTCCTCGGTGAGTATCTCGATAAGATAGAAAGGATAGGAGATACCTCGGTCCATGAAAGAGAGCCTGGTGCAGCGATAGACCATATTGTCGGACAGGCGCAGGGTGGCAGGATGGCCTACCTGAAGTCCGGCGCAGCAGCGGGCGATGGGAGAGGAGAGTTCGTCAAGGACCTTTCCGGTTATCTCTTCTCCAAGCATTTTGTGGGCTGAAGCATTGGCGAGCTTTATCTTTCCTGCCCGGTCAAGAGATACGATCCCGAGCGGCGAAGCGTTGATGAGAAGATTAAGGAGGTGCTCCTGCTCCTCTACATGGAGTTTCTCGGCCTTGAGCCTTTCCATGAGACTGTTGAAGAGACCCACTATCTTGTCGGCATCACGCTGTCCCACGGGTGAGAGGCGTGAACTATAATCCTGCTCCCGCAGCAGGTCCATTCCTGTCTCAATGACATGGCGGCTCCTAAGTACTCTGCGGAAGATGAGCCACTCGCTTATTCCCATCAGCAGCAACATCACTTCCGCAATGATCAGGGGTGTACCCCAATGAAGATGACATGCCACGCCTAACGCAAGCGCGAGGGTGAGAAGCAAGAGAAAATAGAAAAGATTAGTGGCTTTCATTGCGGGATGTCAAACTTTTCCATGCGTCTGTAGAGCGACTGGCGTGAAATGCCCAGCGAAGCCGCTACCTGCGAGAGATTTCCATGATATCGGTCGAGGGCGTCAAGGATGGCCCGGCGCTCAAGCTGCTCAAGAGTGAAGCTTTCCTGTTGCGGTATTGCCTCGGCTTTCTTAGTCGAGCCGGAGGATAGCGAGGCGCGCACATCGGCTGCCGTAATGCGCGGCGAATCCGCGATTATGGACAGACGGTTGACTATGTTCTTCAACTCGCGGATATTTCCGGGATAGGAGAGTGAGCGGAGTATCTCCATGGCATCGCTTGTAAACTCGGTAGTCGGCCCGGCGAAATGTTTCACGAGCAAGGGGATATCCTCGGGTCGCTCTCTCAGCGGAGGCATATTCAGGGTGATAAGATTGATGCGGTAAAAGAGATCTTCGCGGAAGCGACCCTCGGCCACGGCTTTAGGTAGATCTACATTAGTGGCACACACAACCCTTATATCTGTGTGTCGGGGGGTGCTTTCACCCAATCGTTCGAATGAGTGTTCCTGAAGTACTCTTAATATTTTCACCTGACAGGAGGTGTCGAGATCTCCTATTTCATCAAGGAAAATAGTTCCCTGGTCAGCCGCCTCAAATCTTCCTGCCCTGTCGGTATCAGCTCCTGTAAAGGCTCCTTTGGCATAGCCGAACATCTCGCTTTCAAATAGTGAGGGAGGCATACCGCCGAGATTGACAGTGAGAAAGGGCGCACGGCTCCTGCGGCTGAGTCGGTGGATGGCTCTTGCGATAAGCTCTTTTCCGGTACCGTTT
>CAZOOY010000048.1:0-2945 GCA_964581555.1 uncultured Staphylococcus sp. | reverse complement strand
ATAGGTGCATCTGTGGGAGCTGCTTTTCTCACCTTGTCAAGGACATCCCTGAGCGCTTTGCTCTCTCCGATTATCCCCTCGAATGATTCATCGTCCTGTGAGCCCGGAATTTCAGGACCGTGAAGCGAGAGGGCTGTGTCAATCCGCGAGAGGAGATCTCTGTTATCCCACGGTTTGGTGACGAAGTCCATTGCACCGAGTTTGATCCCCTCCACAGCAAGAGGTATGCTCCCCCATGCAGTCATGAGGATCACGGGTACAGCCGGGAGGAGCACCTTGACTTTCTGGAGCAGTTCGAGTCCGTCACGTCCTGTGGTCGACGAAGTGTAATTCATATCCATCAGGATGAGATCGATCCCTTCTCCACTCTTCATCGCACCCCTCACTATATTGAGAGCCTCGTTTTCCGACCGGGCTGTAAGGCATGTGTGACGGGCACGACGTATCACCATCCCGAGGGAGAGGAGGATGGAGGAATCATCGTCGACAATGAGGATACGTGACATAAAGCTGTTTAATTTCCATGCAAAATTACACATTATTAAAATATATGCACCGTTCTGACGTTAAAAAAATATGATGAGACTCAATCGTTTTCTTCCCGCTCTGGCGCTTGCTCTGGTACTTCCCATGGTCCAGGGTTGCCGCGGACCCAAGATGAGTGTCGCCGACGAGCAGTTTGCACGCGGTGAATACTTTGACGCATCGAAAACCTACCGTAAGCTTTACAATAAAATGAAGCCCCGCGAGCAGAGAGCCGAGAGGGCGGAGGTGGCCTATAAGATGGCTGAGTGTCACAGGATGCTCGGACAGGATGCACGCGCCGCCGCCGCTTATCAGAATGCTCTCCGCTACGGTTATCCCGATAGTTCCATAATGCTTCGTCTGGCGCAGGCCCAGCATGGTCAGGGTACCTATTCACAGGCTATCTCCACCTATCAGGAATATCTCGCCAAGTATCCCGGCGACGAACTGGCTGAACGCAGCCTGGCCGGTGCTCGCAAGGCTGCCGAGTTGAAAAAGAATAAGACCCGCTATGTGGTCAAGAATGCAACTCTCTTCAACTCGCGACGTTCCGATTTCTCCCCGATGTTTAATGGCGATATACTCTATTTTACTACCACAAATGAGAAGGTGAATGGTGCGAACCGCAGTGAGATCACCGGTATGAAGCGTAGTGACATCTGGATGGTCAAGAAGGATGAGCAGGGTGCATGGCAGAGGCCCGAGGCAGTTGAGGGTGAACTCAACACGGAGTGGGATGAGGGGATTTGCTCATTCTCACCCGACGGCTCTACGATGTATCTTACCCGTGCCATCCGTAAACCTGGCTCAAATACAGGCACTGAGATCTACACTTCCTCCCGAAGTGACGCCAAGTGGAGTGCTCCCGTCAAGTTTGAGATTACGGCTGATACCCTCTCCTCCTACGGTCATTCCGCCGTCAGTCCCTCGGGAGAATGGCTGTATTTTTCTTCCGATATGCCCGGGGCCGGTGGCAAGGATCTCTGGCGCATTAATCTAAGGGAACGAGCAGGTAGTCTCGAGAATCTCGGAGAGGCCATCAATACCCCGGGTGACGAGGTGTTCCCCTATTTGCTCACTGATTCCGTCCTGATCTTTTCTTCCGACGGTCATCCGGGTCTTGGAGGATTGGATCTCTTTCGTGCCACTCTCACTCCATCCGGCGGATGGCTTGTGGAGAATATGGGTAGTCCAATGAACTCTGAGGGTGATGATTTCGGCATCACTTATGCTACCCCCGGCAAGGAGGCAGGATATTTCAGCTCTAATCGCGGTGATGGGCGAGGCTACGACCATATTTATTCTTTTGAGCTCCCTGATCTTAAGATCATGATTTCTGGTTGGGTGCTCGACAAGGATGAGGAGCCGGTGCCAAACGCCATCATCAGGATTGTCGGGAATGACGGTTCCAATCAGAAGGCTGTTGCTAAGAATGACGGTTCATTCTCCTTCCCGCTCGAGCGAGGTGTAAGCTATGTGATGCTTGCCGGTGCAAAGGGTTACCTTAATGCCAAGCAGGAGTTCACGAGCGATACAGCCGAGGAGGATGCGGAGTATGGCATTGATTTTGTACTCGCCTCTCTTACTAAACCGAACATTCTTGAGAATATCTTCTACGACTTCGATAAGGCTACACTCCGTCCCGAATCGAAGACTGCACTTGACGAACTGGCCCAGATGCTGAGGGACAATCCCAATATCACCATCGAGATGGCTTCACATACCGATCGCCACGGCTCGGATGAATATAACATAGACCTTTCCCATCGTCGTGCCAAGAGCGTCGTCGATTACCTGATAGAATCCGGGATTGCCCCGGACCGTCTGCAGGCGCAGGGTTATGGGGAGTCCCGACCGAAAACAGTGTCAAAACGCATCAACCGTGAGTTTCCGCAGTTCCCTGAGGGACAGGTGCTCGATGAGGAATACGTCCTGAGTTTGAGCCCCGAGGACCAGGATGCGGCTGATCAGATAAACCGCCGCACGGAGTTCCAGGTTCTGACTTTTGACTACGAGATGTATTGATATAGTTCTCAAGATATAGTTGCAAAATAAGATCCGCAGGAATGAGTTCGATCATTCCTGCGGATTATTTTATCGTCACTCACCATAAGGTGAGGAAGATATCGTTTAGGATATTAGCGCTGAACGCGACCGTTGGCACTACCGCCGGCGAGAGCTTCGACCTCAGCTACGGTCACGAGGTTGAAGTCACCGTTGATGGTCTGCTTGAGAGCGGAAGCGGCTACGGCAAACTCAAGAGCCTCACCCTGGGTGGGCATGGTGAGAAGACCGTGGATGAGACCACCGGAGAAGCTGTCACCGCCACCGACGCGGTCGATGATGGGATTGATGTCGTAGCGCTTGCTCTGATAGAACTCCTTGCCGTTGTAGATCATAGCCTTCCAGCCATTGTGGGT
>CAZOOY010000047.1:0-13292 GCA_964581555.1 uncultured Staphylococcus sp. | reverse complement strand
AAATAAAATTCTATTCCCGTGGATTCACCTGATGTGATTCCTGTACGGAAATATATAGAAAAAGGCTGTACGGACGTCCGTTCGGAACGCCCGTACAGTATAATAGATTATGACACAGCGGAGTGGAAAGATTCAGTCATTTATTTTGACACATCCTGTCCGTGAGGCAAACTTGCCTTATCCGCAACGTGATGTGCCGCAAGTAGTGCAGATGAGGCAGCCTTCCTGATAGACAAGTGTCTCCTGACCGCAATTGGGACACTTCTGACCCTTTGCAGGCGTACCAGACGGGAGATACTTCTTCAAAGCACGCTCCACACCCATCTTCCACGTATTGATGGACTGAGAATCGAGTTCAAGACCATTGACCAACTTAATCACCTGATCAATCGGCATTCCATAGCGGAGCACACCTGAGATAAGCTTGGCATAGTTCCAGTACTCAGGGTTAAACTTGTCCGAGAGGCCCTCGATGGTTGTCTTGTAGCCACGTTTGTTGATAAACTGGAAGTCATAACGTTTGTTCCCCTTGTCGTCAACTGCCTTGATGATTTTACCTCGAGTCACAGATTTAGGACAGAAGATACCGTCGTCATCATCGGCAAGACCGGTAAAGATCTCATAGGGCCGATCGTTACGAAGTCCGACGAATGCAATCCATTTCTCTTTATTGTTCTGGAAGCGGACCACATCAGCTTCGAGTTCGATGGGACGGACAAGCACTTTACCATCCGTGGAGGACACTCCGGCCTGACCATCCTGACCCTTCCCGTTCTTATCATCCTTCTTTGTGTCCTGAGTGGAGATGAGCACTCCGGCACGACTACCGTCACGATAGATTGTGCATCCCTTACATCCGGCCTTCCATGCTTCAAGATAGAGACGGTTCACGAGATCCACGGTGACATCCGAGGGAAGATTGATGGTGACGGAGATGGAGTGGTCAACCCATTTCTGTACCGCACCCTGCATCTTCACCTTCTCAAGCCAGTCGATATCGTTAGCGGTGGCTTTGTTGTAGGGAGACTTCTTTACAAGCTCGTCAATCTCAGCCTGCGTGTAGTCATGGCGTAGAGGGATATCGTTAATCTTCATCCACTCCACAAATTTAGGATGATAGACCACAAACTCCTCAAAGGCATCGCCATTCTCGTCCACAAAGTCAATACGCGCATCCACGTCATTGGCGTTCACCTTGCGGCGACGCTTGTAGACAGGCATGAACACAGGTTCGATACCCGATGATGTCTGCGTCATAAGCGAAGTCGTACCGGTAGGAGCGATGGTTAGGCAAGCGATATTTCTGCGGCCATGCTTCTCCATCTCGGCTACAAGTTGGGGGGATGCTTCGCGCAGACGGCTGATGAATGGATTATTCTTTTCCCTCTCGGCCGAGTAGACTTCAAACGCTCCACGCTCTTTGGCCATTTCCACAGAGGAGCCAAAAGCGGCAAGCGCGAGCGCACGATGCACATCCACTGACATCTGCGTTGCCTCCGGCGTTCCGTAGCGCAACCCTAAGGCAGCGATCATGTCTCCCTCAGCCGTGGTGCCGAGACCGGTGCGTCTACCCTTTAAAGTCTTGGACTTTATTTTCTTCCAAAGATTTAGTTCAGTGTGCTTCACCTCCTCTGTCTCGGGATCTTCCTCAATCTTTTTAAGGATGGTCTCGATCTTTTCCATCTCGAGGTCGATGATATCATCCATGATGCGCTGGGCCTTGCGGATGTGAGAAGCAAAGAGATCATAGTCAAATTTTGCCTCCGGTGTGAAAGGATCCTTCACATAAGAATAGAGATTGACAGCGACCAGGCGACATGAGTCATAGGGACAGAGGGGTATTTCGCCACAGGGATTGGTTGAAACGGTCTGAAAACCCAGGTCGGCATAACAGTCGGGGATCGATTCGCGGCGGATAGTATCCCAGAAGAGCACACCCGGCTCAGCAGACTTCCATGCATTAAAGACGATCTTTCCCCATAGCGCTTTTGCATCGGTATCAACCTTAACCTTAGGATCATCGGAATCCACCGGGTATTGTCTCACGTAGTTCTCACCACTTTCGACGGCACGCATGAACTCATCGTCAATTCTCACCGAGACATTTGCTCCCGTGATCTTCCCCTGTTCAAGCTTGGCATCGATAAAACGCTCAGAGTCAGGATGCTTGATTGCAACCGTGAGCATCAGAGCTCCGCGACGTCCATCCTGAGCCACCTCTCGGGTGGAGTTGGAGTATCTTTCCATGAAAGGCACAAGACCTGTGGAAGTCAGAGCCGAATTCTTGACAGGAGTACCTTTCGGACGCAGGTCAGAGAGGTCATGTCCCACTCCGCCGCGACGCTTCATGAGCTGTACCTGCTCCTCGTCAATCTTGGCGATACCGCCATAGGAGTCGGGATGACCGTCGAGTCCTATGACGAAGCAGTTGCTCAGCGATCCGGTCTGGAAGTTATTACCGATTCCGGCCATGGGACTTCCCTGGGGCACGATGTAACGGAAATGGTCCAGAAGTTCGAATATCTCATCCTCACTCATAGGATTGGGATAATTACGCTCTATTCTGGCAAGTTCTGACGCGATTCTGCGGTGCATGTCGGCGGGAGTCTCTTCATAGATATTCCCGTAGCTATCCTTGAGCGCATACTTGCTCACCCACACGCGGGCTGCCAGCTCGTCGCCGTCAAAGTATTTCACGGATGCCTCATAGGCCTGATCGAAAGTATAGGTTGGGCGTTGCATTTTGATTGGTTTTTGAGACTGCAAAATTGAAGATAATTAATCTCAGGTGCAAGAAAAAAGTGCCGAAGTTATCAACATTTTCGGCACTTTTTCAGTATGTGTATTCTGCGAATTATCAAGGAGGTCAGAACCCGCTATCAGGACAATTCCCTCCGCTTATCGATCAGCCGAGAAGCTCCTTCTCTATCTGAGCGAGTTCCTCCTGCAGCTTCTTCTCCAGCGGCAGACGCTCATCAATGAGCCTACAGCCGTGAAGGACGGTGGCATGCGTTCTTGACAGGCGTGCACCGATTGCTTTCAGAGGCATTTTGGTGTGCTTCTTGGCCAGATACATCACCATCTGACGCGCATCGGAGATCTCGCGTTTGCGCGACTTCTCGAATATCTGGTTAGGCTCGAGATTATAGAAAGCACTTACTTGGCGAGCAATAGTCTCGAAATTGAGGTTACGCTTGTTCAGCTTGACTGAGTTGGCCAGGACACGGCGTGCAAGGTCAATGCTGATCTCGCGGTTAAGACATGTGGCATGCGCGAGAAGTGACACCATCACGCCTTCAAGTTCACGGATACTCTCGGTGACGTTCGTAGCGATAAAATCAAGCACATCCTCGGGGAGTTCCACGCCATCACGTGAAGCCTTGCGCGCCAGCACCTCACGACGCAGAGCATAGTCGGGCTTCTCGAGCTGGGCGGTCATGCCGCTCTTGAAGCGTGAGAGCAATCGCTCCTCCATCCCCTCCATCTCTGACGGACAGCAGTCACTTGACATGATGATCTGCTTGTTGTTCTGCTTGAGATGATTGAAGATGTGGAAGAACGTCCTCTGTGTCTTATCCTTGCCTATAAGATCCTGAATGTCGTCAATGATAAGTGTGTCGATACTCTGATAGAAACGGATAAACTCATTGAGCTTTCCTCTGAGAACTGCCGAGGTGAATTGATCCTGAAAAAGACGCGCCGTGATGTAAAGCACTCTCATTCGCGGATCACGCTCCTTGACCCTGATGCCTATGGCCTGGATGAGATGGGTCTTTCCAACTCCGCACGGGCCGAAGACAAAGAGAGGATTGAACGTCTTGAGCTTGGGATCGTTTGCAATAGCCTCGCCGATCGACTGCGCCACCTTGTTACTGTCCGATATACAGTAGTTCTCGAACGTATATTCAGGGTTAAGCTGGGAGTCGATCTCCTCCACATATTTATCCTTGAAAGGATTGGCTGACGCGCCTGCCACGGGCTTGACAGCCGAGCTCGGGTGACCCGACCCCATGTTCACACGTCCCGACGGATCACCTTCAACTACCGGGAACTGGTAGAAAAGACGGATTCCGGCTCCGAATACTCTCTTGAGAGCACTGCCGAACACGCTGAAATAGCGCTGCTCGAGCTGCTCGGAGTAGAATTCCGAGGGGCATGAGATGGTCAGCCTGTCATTTTCGCAGCGGATGAACGACAGGGGACTGAACCAATATGTGAACTGTTCTTCGGGGATAGTGTCCTTGATAATCGCGAGACATTTATCCCACATCTGTGAGTAATCTTGTGGCATGATTGTTGGTGGGGTAAAGTATAGGCCGAGACTATACGTTTGCAAATTTCCAAATTATTTTTTTAAAAATCAACCACGATTTTTCTTGCATTTTTTTGACAAATTACATTTTGCTGAATGCCAGCATTTTACATCCACGACTGAGAATTGATTAGAAATAATCCTTTATACTGTTGATTTACAATTATATACAAGAAGCTCCAATTTATTAACACACCCCTTGGAGATAGCTCAGATGGCGGAAAGAGATTGTTAGAACGTCATTTTCCCTCCATCAGAACAATCGTGGCATAAAAATTAATTATTTAGAATAATTCTAAATAATAAAAGCAAACGTGAAGATGCGTCCTGAGGCTGTACCGTGCGCACGGGCAGAGAAGAATCTGTCGGGATGATGGCGGGTACAAGATGAGTCGTTCCAATCTTCACCATGATTTCGGCTAACACCGTCCGCTTCGAGCATAGCGGCAATATAGGACTGGAGATCCACATGCGGTCGCCGGTAATCACTTCTCCTGACTACAAACTCCTCAGGGAAACGTTCGGCTACCTCCTCCCCTACCTCAAAACACGCAGGACAGATGGAGGGACCGAGTGCGTAACGGATATTCTTCCGTTCTGCGCCTGCCTCAAGCATCACCCCGAGAGTCGAGCGGACAATACCGCCTATTGCGCCACGCCAGCCGGCATGAGCCACTCCGATCACCTCGTTGACCTGATCCATCATCACGACCGGAACACAATCGGCAGTATTTACACCTATTATTACATTTTTTAGTCGTGTGACCAGACCGTCGCATCCTTCTATAATTTTACTGTCTACCGGTAGATTCTTTATTTCCACTGCTCTGGTAGAATGTGTCTGGGTTGGAACGATGATCTTCTCCGGTTCAATACCTGTTATGCGAGATAGATTCTGTCGACTTTCCTCCACATGATCGGGATCGTCACCCGTATAATGACAGATGTTAAACCCATCGTATGGAGAGGTCGGTTCAGCCGTAAGCCCCCGTGACGTGAAAAAGGCATGGCAGTTTCCGGCAGCAAGAAGATTGTGGAGAAGGTCAGACTCGCAATATTCCATTTTGCTATTTTATGAATTTGATGTAATTTTGCACGATTTTTTCTATCTCACGGCAAAGTTATGAAATTTTCCCTTATCAAAGGACACCTTTCGATGTTGTGTGCCAACACAATGTGGGGACTCATGGCCCCCACAGCCAAAGTGGTAATGGCTGCAGGACTTGTCTCGCCTCTACTGATGACCGACTGCCGTATCCTCGGGGCAGCGGTTCTCTTCTGGATAGCATCAATCTTCGCCCCTTACCAGAAAGTGCCACCGAAAGATCTTCTCCTCCTCGCCGGCGCCGGAATGATGGGAATAGTGTTCAACCAGGGATGTTACGTCTTCGGACTCGGCTTCACCGCCCCCGGTGAAGCATCTATTGTCACCACCACCATGCCGCTATGGGTGATGGTTTTCGCGGCTCTTATCCTTCGCGAGCCAATAACACTGAAAAAGGTTGGCGGTATTGTTCTGGGTGCTTCCGGAGCACTCATCCTCGTCCTCAACAGCCGAAAAGGCACCACGACTGTCGCCAGTAATCCAATGCTCGGAGACATGCTCGTGCTTACAGCCCAGATAAGCTATGCTCTTTACCTTACATTCTACAGGAATTTCATCAAGAAATACTCGGTGTTCACTCTGATGAAGTGGATGTTCACCTTTGCGTCACTCGCCATACTCCCCTTCTCGATCGGTGAGATAGCCACTACCCACTGGAATGAATTTACTCATCGTGAGCTTCTCGGCACCGGTTACGTGGTGGTCTGTGCAACCTTCCTTGCCTATATCCTCGTTATGATAGGCCAGAAAAACCTCCGACCTACGGTTGTGGGTATGTATAACTACGTGCAGCCGATCGTTGCAACAACCGTCAGCATTTGTCTCGGGCTTGATGTCTTTACTTTCTACAAGGGTATCGCTATCGCGCTCATCTTTACCGGTGTCTACCTCGTGACAATAAGCAAAGCGGCTCCTCAGCCCCAAACTACCCGCTGATCAACGCTCTATTTTCATGCTGTCAGCCTCCATCCTCTCCATATAGCTCTGGATGATGGCTTTAAGCATTGTCTCCATCGAGTCCCGACGCGCCGGAAGCTTCTCCTTCAGATCATGTTTCATCAGTATATCGGTCTTGTAGTTATAGAGACCGGTGGCGTTGCAATCCTCATCCGTCTGTATATAATAGTCTCCCATGTAGAGCGTGGGTATCTGCGCGCGATTGAATGCCCAGCGTTTATCCTCGGGAGTATTGAGCGCATCGTTGCCCATTGAGATGAACGGTCTGTCGTAGCCGAGCCAACCGAGCACGGTCGGAAGGATATCAAGCTGCTGCATGATACCCGGCATGACGCCGCGAGGCATCTCGCCTGAAGGATCATAGAATAAGATGGGCACATGATTATCGCCGGCATCTGTCTTATACTCGTCATGCGTACGTCGTGAACTTGAATGATCGGCGGTGATGACGAATATGGTGTTCTCAAACCAAGGCTGCTTACGGGCCGTTGCGAAGAACTGTCGCAGGGCATTGTCCGTGTAGCGGATGCACTTGTGAAGCGGGAACTGTCCCTCCTCGGGATAGACGCTTTTATAGCGCTCGGGTAAGGCGAAGGGATGGTGAGAGGATGCGGTGAAGACCCCGGTCATGAAAGGTTCTTTCATCTCGCTCATCTTCAGCGCATAGAACTGCAGGAATTCCTCATCCCAGATAGCCCACGTGCCGTCGAAATCCTTCTTCCCTCCGAAACGCGGATCCTCGCAATACTCCGTCATGCCGTAATACTCATCAAAACCGGCTCCACGCGCAAATGCTTGGAAGCCCATTGATTCATTGTGGCCTCCGTGGAAGAATGCCGTGGCATAATCATGATTCTTCAGTTCCGTGGCAAAACTCGTGATGTGATTGAGGGAGTAAGGAGAGACGAAGAAGCCGAATTCCATTCTCGGGATCGAGGCAAGAATGGCGGGCATGGCGTCAATCGAGACATTCGTGTTGGCTATCGTGCGCTCGAAGGTGAGACACGACGGAATGAGAGAATCAATGAATTCAGTGTAACCGCGGTAAGTACCGTTGTCAAGCGACCGATTGTTATTGAGAGCACCTATGAATTCCGTAGCAAAACTCTCCACTATCAGTATCACTACATTTTTAGCACGGAATGTGGAAGAATCCGCCGGCATGTGAACAGGGTTGAAAACGGCGTCAAGCATGGCCGGATCATCAAAGTAATGAGGCACCTTGGGCGGACGTTTTGAGATGGTCCTTATGAGTGAAAAGGGTGTATTGAGAACGATATTGGCTTCCGAAGGACGATTGACAAACTCGTGTGCATTACTCATCGCTATAGGACGTGTCTGGACAAAAAGCGATACACCACGGATTCCGGTGATGGCCCACACCCCGAAGAACGCCACAGAGAGGAATGATGCAAGGACATCCTTCCACACCTTCCGGAACTGAGGTTTAAGACAGGAGGGGCGGTAAAGCTTCCAGAGCGCAAAGATCATCACGGCAGCCAGAAGGACGAAATACCAATGATGAAGGAACTCTACTCCGAATATCTTCCCGAGGTTATCCTCGTTGCCGAACTCATTGAATACTCTCGTAGTGATGCGATGATGACCGTAGGGATAATAAACCGCATCCCCGAGATTAAGGATCACAGCCAGTGCGTTGGGAAGGAAAAAGCTCCACTTGGTTAGGACATGCCACCATCTCACTCCCTGCAATGGGATAAGGGCAAGGAGCAGATACAGGAGGCAGGTATAACAGATGGCTGATGTATCAAACCATAGTCCGCCACGACAGATGCTGAAAAAGCTTTGCCAGGTCATATCCATCGAAAACTGAGACCAGTTGTCGAGCAGGAATGCGACCCGGCATATGAAATAGACGGCGAGAGCCAGAACGAAATTTAAAAGAATGGAGAGGTAGGTCCGGAAGTACTGTTTCATGCGGCAAAATTACGAAAAATTTTTCACCGCACCCACATCTTTTCACTCCTTCCTCTTGGGATAACGGCTCCCGTGGAGCAGCATACGCAATGAAGTATTGTAGGTAAAATATGACCACACCCAGTTAAGGAGCACGGACAGCTTGCTGCGCATGCCCATTAGCGACACGAGATGAACGAACATCCATGCCAGCCAGCCGATGAACCCCGAGAGATGTGTATGTCCGAGATCTGCCACGGCGCGATTACGTCCGATAGTAGCCATCGAACCTTTGTCATGGTAGCGGAATGGTTTGTCCCATTCATCTTTGTTCATGCATCGCGCTATATATTTTCCTTCCTGAATAGCTACCTGGGCGAGTTGGGGTAATCCGCGAGGCACAGCCTCATTGGTGAACAGACCTACGTCACCTATTGCGTATACTCCGTCAAGACCTGCCACTCGCAGACGGTCATCCGTAAGCAATCGACCTCCCTTAACAAATATCTTTGCCGGATCCTCACCGACGAAAGTAATAGGGGTAGCCTTGACACCTGCGGTCCAGACAACGAGCGAGGATTCAATCTCCGAACCGTCATCCAGCGTCACGATATCATTTTCATAGCTTTTCATGACATGGCCGAGGGTGACATCGACCATAAGCTTTTTTATCCCTTCAAGAGCAGAGGCGGAGGCTTCAGCGCTCATGGTGGCAAGCAGCCTGTCAGTACCCTCTATAAGACGGATAGTCATCTCATCGGGATTGATCTCGGGATATTCCCTTTTCAGGATATAACGCTTGAGCTCGCCAAGGGCGCCTGCCACTTCCACTCCGGCAGGGCCACCGCCCACCACTACAAAAGTGAGCATTCTGCGACGTTTAGCCTCGTCATGCTCAAGGGCAGCCTGCTCGCAACGGTAGATTATCTCGTTTCTGAGCCTGATAGCTTCGTCAATAGACTTGAGTGTGAAGACTCTCTCTATGAGAGTAGGATCACCGAAAAAGTTATTTGTTGTTCCGAGCGCCACCACGAGTCGATCATAGGTGATTTCCTCCTTGTCAGTCCTCACGACTTTGGCTTTCGGATCAACCTCGCGGATCACGCCGAGATGGAAGCGCGCGTCAAGATCACGGGTCTTTCCAAGCCGACGACGGAAAGGGAAAGCGATATCAGTTGGTTCGAGACCCGATGATGCAACCTGATAGAACAGCGGAGGAAAACCGTGATAGTTGTTCCTGTCCACAATATGGACTTCAAAACGCTCCTTATCAGTATATTTCAGAACATTCAGTCCGGCGAACCCTCCGCCCAGAATAACAAGCTTTTCCTTTTGAGGCATTATAGTTGAATTTTTGTGATTATGTCACTATAACGCCCTCCAGAGTCAAAGGGTTTGCTTACTCGCCCGAAATTGTGTGGCCGGCACATGTAAGCACTCTTGCTGGGTACTGTTCCACAAGAGCCATATTGTGGGTTGCCATTATTACGGCTGTACCTCCACGGGAGATATGATGAAGATAGCTTATGATCTGCTCTCCTGTGGCAGGGTCAAGATTGCCTGTAGGCTCGTCGGCAAGAATGATGGGTGGCTCATTGAGAAGTGCCCTGGCTATCACGATACGCTGCTGCTCTCCTCCCGAGAGTTCGTGGGGTTTCTTATAAGCCTTGTTAAGCATGCCGACACTCTTGAGCACCTTCTCCACCCGCTCTCTCATCGCATCCTTGTCTTTCCATCCCGTAGCCCGCAACACGAAAAGAAGATTCTCCTCGGCCGACCGATCCGTCAGCAACTGGAAATCCTGAAAGATGATCCCGATGCGCCGCCTCAGGAAAGGAATTTCCTTAGGTCTTATAGTCGTGAGATCATAGTCAAGCACGTCAGCTTCACCACGGGCGATGGGAATATCGGCATACATGCTTTTGAGCAGACTCGATTTGCCGCTCCCCACTTTCCCTATGAGATAGAGAAATTCACCCTGCTCCACCCTGAGATTGACATTCTTCAAGGCTATCAGGGAATTGCGGTGAAGCTCGACATTCCTGTAGGTGATGATTGCTGACATTGGCTTGAAACGAATTGTGGTGACCTCCGGTTGTCTTTATCAGTTGCCCATCTCGGAGATGAAGCAGATGCGGGCGAGACGTATCTCATCCTCGCTATAATCCGCCCCGAGATCCTTGTAGGCCTGGTTGAGATCGTCGGTCTCGCTCTCGCGGAAATAATCCGAAAGCTCTTCGCGCGAGTCCTCGTCCATGATCTCATCGATGTAGTAATTGATATTGATCTTTGTGCCGGCATAGACTATACCCTCGATATCGTCAAGGAGTTCAGAAAACTCCAGACCTTTCGCACGGGCTATCTCGGGAAGAGGGATCTTGCGGTCGATGAGCTGAATGATGAAAAGTTTGGTGGAACTCTTGTCAGGGACCGACCGCACCCTCATGTCCTCGGGACGGTCAATCTCATTCTCGGCCACATGGCGTTGGATGAGCTTCACGAACTCCTCTCCGTAACGCTTGGCCTTGCCTGCGCCTACGCCGGGAATGTTCTGAAGTTCCTCTATTGACACTGGATAAGTCGTGGCCATCGCCTCAAGCGACGGATCCTGGAAGATAACGTAGGGTGGCAGCCCGAGATGTTTGGCCACCTTCTTGCGCAGATCCTTGAGCATGCTGTAGAGCTCGTCATCGGCTGCAAAGGATGCTCCCTGCTTGATGACTTCCGACTCTGACTCATCGTTGAATTCGGAATCCTCCACGACCTTGAACGACACCGGATGGGCAAGGAACTTCTTCCCCTTGGGAGTGGTCTTGAGAATGCCGTAATTTTCAATATCACGTTCGAGATAGCCCGAGAGGATACCCTGACGGATCACGGCACTGATGAGCCGCTCGTCGGCTCCCTGCTCGCAACCGAACACATCGAGATCCTCATGACCGTATGACTGGACATCCTGGGTGGAACGTCCGAGGAGAATGTCGGTGATATAATCCGACTTGAACTTTTCTTTGAGCGCAATCACCGTTTCGATAACGGCACACAAATCATCTTTAGCTTCCACTTTCTTCTTTGGATTTAGACAGTTGTCACAATTCTGACAGTTATCATCGGGGAATTCCTCGCCAAAATAAAAAAGGAGTGAACGACGACGACAGGAACTTGCCTCGGCATAGCTCTGAGTCTCGAGAAGAAGCTGACGCCCTATCTCTTGCTCGGCCAGAGGCTTGCCCTGCATGAACTTTTCCATTTTCTGGAGGTCCTTGGCGGCATAAAATGTTATGCAGGTGCCTTCACCTCCGTCACGCCCGGCACGTCCGGTCTCCTGATAGTAACCTTCCAGTGACTTGGGCATATCATAGTGGATCACAAATCTGACGTCCGGTTTGTCGATACCCATGCCGAAAGCGATCGTAGCCACGATCACGTCCACTTTCTCAAGCAGGAAAGCGTCCTGATTAGCACTGCGGGTAGCGGCATCCATACCGGCGTGATACGGGAGAGCCTTGATGTCGTTGATACGGAGCATCTCGGCCAACTCCTCCACACGTTTACGGCTCAGGCAATAGATAATACCTGACTTGCCGGGATTGTTCTTGATGAACTTGATGATGTCACGGTCGATCGCCGAGGTCTTGGGACGGACCTCGTAATAGAGGTTCGGACGATTGAACGATGACTTGAACACAAGTGCATCCTGCATTCCCAGATTTTTCTGAATGTCATGCTGCACCTTGGGGGTGGCGGTGGCAGTCAGAGCGATCATGGGACGGATATTGATCTCGTTGATGATGGGACGTATGCGCCGGTACTCAGGTCGGAAATCATGACCCCACTCCGAGATGCAGTGGGCCTCATCGACGGCGTAGAACGAGATAGGGACAGTCTTGAGAAACTCGATATTCTCTTCCTTGGTGAGCGACTCGGGCGCCACATAGAGAAGCTTGGTCCTCCCCTCGCGGATATCCTTCTTCACGGCATCGATGGCCGCGCGGTTGAGCGACGAGTTGAGGAAGTGGGCCACATGATCAGCCTCACTGAAATGCCTCATGGCATCCACCTGATTCTTCATCAGCGCAATGAGCGGAGAGATGACGATAGCGGTCCCCGGCGACATGAGCGCAGGTAGCTGGTAACACAAGGATTTACCGCCGCCCGTAGGCATGAGGACGAAGACGTCGTGGCCGTCAAGCAGACCGGACATGATCGCTTCCTGGTTGCCCTTGAAAGTGTCGAAACCGAAGTGCTCCTTGAGAGCGCTGTGAAGATCGTGATTCATGAAGGTAGAGGTGAGGGGATGAAATGTGACCGATTGTTCCTGTTTATCTTATTTCTCTATTATAGTGATCCAATTATAAATTATTGGCGGGAATATTATAGGTTTGACCCTTAAGGTCTCACCCTTTGACATGACGACCTATTCCGGCCGATCCCTGAGGGATCAGCCGATATAGGCTTTCTTTAATTTTTCTTCTGCGTATTCTTTAGTGATGGTGAGCTCCTTGACATCGGTCGAAGGGGTATCGAACATCACATCTATCATTATAGTCTCGACTATCGTGCGGAGTCCGCGGGCACCGAGCTTATACTCGATAGCCTTGTCGACGATGAACTCCAGAGCCTCTGGCGAGAAGGTGAGCTTGACGCCATCCATTGCAAAAAGCTTCTCATACTGACGTATGATGGCATTCTTAGGCTCGGTGAGCACTTTGAGGAGGGCATCGCGATCGAGGGGATCAAGATGGACGAGCACCGGCAGGCGGCCGATAATCTCAGGGATGAGACCAAACGACTTGAGATCCTGAGGAGCAATATATTTCAGGAAGTTATCGGAATCAACTTTAGATCTCACTCCACTGCCGGTGAAGCCGACCACGTGGGTGTTGAGTCGGTGGGCAATCTTGCGCTCGATACCGTCAAATGCACCGCCGCAGATGAAGAGGATGTTCTTGGTGTCCACAGCTATCATCTTCTGCTCGGGATGCTTGCGGCCACCGTTCG
>CAZOOY010000046.1:5436-13818 GCA_964581555.1 uncultured Staphylococcus sp. | reverse complement strand
GATTTCTGAAATTTGATCTGATGGAAACATTTTTACCTGCAGGGGGAGGATACAGAGATCTCAGGGTATATAAGATATCCGAGATTATTTATGACCTTACTGTTCACTTCGTACAGAAATACATCGAGCGTGGTAGCCGGACGAAGGATCAGATGGTACAAGCTGCACGTAGTGGTAAACAGAATATCGCTGAAGGAAGTGTGGCTTCATCAACCTCTAAAGAGACAGAGATAAAACTTACCAATGTAGCTAAAGCATCTCTCGAGGAGCTTCTGCTTGATTATGAAGACTTTCTCCGACAACATTCTCTCGAAAAGTGGGGTAAGAACCATCCTCGTACCAATCAATTACGAGCTTATCTTAAATCCGATCGATTTATGCACAGTCCTATGGAACTGACGGAGCGAATGAACAATGAGGAGTTATGCAATCTGTGTGTGACGCTTATTAATCAGGCAACATATATGCTGCGACGGCTGATAGAGAGACAGCAGGAGGAGTTTCTTAGGAATGGTGGAATTAAGGAACAGATGTTCAGAGCAAGGACGGAGTATAGGAAGAAATGACAGGTCGGACGAGTCGGACCTGTCCGACTTGTCCGACTTGTCCGACTTGTCCTCAATTTTATTCTTCCTTGGGGAATAGTTTGTCTTCGCGGTCGAGGTTGTAGTCTTTTGCAAGGAGTGCGAGAAAACGACTTATCTGCTTTACGGCTTCCTGAGTGGAAGGGGTGATCTCCTTGCTCTGCAATCTTAACATCAGCATTCCATAGAGAGCATTGAAGCATGTCTCAAGTTCGCCGGCGGGATTCTCCCCTGCTTTAGCCCTGAGCTCGACAATATAAGGAAGTGTCTTATAGAACTCGGCGGTATATTCCGGGAAACGTGGATCCTTGAGTAAGGCTGCATGGAGGTCGTTGAGCTGAATAATGACATTTTTGTTGAGCTGCAGGTGGCCGCTCTTCTCTACACCCTCACGACGCATCATGTCGATAAGTGACTCGTACCACTCCACCATCTCGCGCTCACGCTCCGGATCAAGATGAAATTTATCAATCACATTTTCCTTAATGCGGTCGATGTCAAGTCCGTTTGCGCGAATAATATCTTCAATCTGCCACATATAGAGCAGATATTCGGCAATGTTTTCCTTATGTTTCTGTGAAGCGATGATCATAACTCGGGGTTTTTATCTACAAAATTAACAAATCACGGAGAAAATGGTTAATTTTGTCAAGTAAAAAACCAGTCACGCACCATGGAATCCACCGATAAGCTCTCATGCAATATCTTAGCCGACCTTCTCATCGCCCATGGAGTCAGGGAGGCAGTGCTCTCCCCCGGCAGCCGCAACGCACCTCTCATCCTGGCTTTATCACGCAGGGATGACCTGAGATGCCATGTGGTGATCGACGAGCGGTCAGCAGCATTCATCGCTCTGGGCATGAGTATCCAGTCGGGACGACCCACGGCAATAGTGTGTACGAGCGGAACGGCTCTTCTCAATTATGCTCCGGCCGTAGCTGAGGCTTTCTATCGCCGCATTCCCCTCATTGTCATCTCGGCCGACCGTCCCGAGGAGTGGATCGATCAGGATGACTCACAGACCATCTGGCAGCAGGACGCACTCGCACCTTATGTAAAGCGAAGCTGCGACATTTCAGCCCGAATTAACTTTCCGAACGGATCATGGTGGACTGACAGAATTATCAATGACGCACTCATCGAGGCAATGTCCGGACGCAAAGGGCCCGTCCACATCAATGTGAGACTCGATGCTCCCCTCAACATTCAGACGGACTATTCACCCGGATCAGCAAGGGTGATAAAGGCCCTCACTCCGAACGATGAGATACCTACAGCCGAAGCACGCCGACTCGGGACACAGCTCGCCTCACCCCGTCGCATCATGATAATCGCCGGCTTTGATTCTCCCGACGAGAAGCTTAACCGCGCGCTGGCAAAATTAGCCCGGCTTCCTAATGTAGCGGTGCTCACCGAAACGCTGGCCAATCTGCACTCCCCTCTGTTCATCGGACGAATCGACTCCACATTATGCCGGATGACGCCGGATGAGAAAGAGCGTCTACGTCCCGACGTGGTGATAACACTCGGAGGCGCGCTCGTGTCACGATTCATCAAGGAGTGGCTACGGTCAACTCCTGATCTGGAGCATTGGCACATCGGAGCAACCCACACCACCATTGACTGCTTCAAGCATCTCTCGCTCCGCATAGGTCTCCGTCCATCCATCTTCATGACTCAACTCGCATCGGCCATGCAACCTCACCGCTCACCGTCCGACTATGCTGAAGAGTGGCATCGGATGGCACGCAGAGGAGCCGAAGAGCATGACCGATACGTAGAGGCAGCCCCGTGGAGTGACCTGACGGCTCTTTCATATATTTTCAGTAAGATACCTCCGAGATGGAACCTGCATCTCAGCAACGGCACTCCTGTAAGGTATGCCCAGCTTATGGACTGCAATCATATCCATCGCTCGGACTGCAACCGCGGAGTAAGCGGCATAGACGGGTGTACCTCAACCGCACTCGGCTCCTCCGCAATATATCGCGACACCACTCTGCTAATCTCGGGCGATATGAGTTTTCAGTATGACATCGCCGCACTTTCCTCCACCCTACTTTCTCCACGCTTCAAGATGATAGTGATGGTCAACGGTGGGGGTGGAATCTTCCGTTTCATCGGCAGTACCTCTTCGCTGCCTGAGCTTGAAAAATATTTTGCCGCTGGCACACGTCTCCCCCTTAAAGAGCTTGCGGACGCCTATGGAATCGCATATTACAGTGCAGACTCGGAGGAAACACTAAAGAAGAACTTCGGCAAGTTTGCCGCCGAGGCAGAATATCCCGCTCTCCTTGCCGTCTACACCGATCCGCAAGTGACAGCCGAAGTCCTAAAAGGCTACTTCAAAGCTTAAAAAGAGCAGTCGTAATGCACATAGTGGTGGGGTGAATGACACTCGTGCAGGGAGTGATCGATAATGAGATGTCGATTGGCCATCCCGGCAATTGTGGTCATCTCATGAGATACGAGGAGGATAGTTGTCGTTGAGGAGAGCTTGTCAACAAGCTGATAGATGGAATGCTCGAACTGCTTGTCTACGTAGCTCAGAGGTTCGTCAAGCACGAGTACCTCAGGATGTGAAATGATAGCTCTCCCGAGCAGTGCACGCTGCAACTGACCTCCCGAAAGCACCCCTATACTCTTGGATGCATGCTGCGAAAGGCCCATCAGCTCAAGGGTTTCCGCAGTGAGTGCCTCTGTCTGAGTCTTGTCGGTCTCAGAACCTATCAGACCGGAAGCCACAACTTCACTCACCGTGATTGGGAACCGCGAGTCGATCATATTCTTCTGCGGCAGATAGCCTATGGAAAGTTTATCCACCGGATGCCCGTCCGACAGGTATGTCACGCTGCCTGTCGATGGTTTAAGCAGCTTGAGAATGATACGGAGCAATGTGGTCTTTCCTCCACCATTGGGACCTGTAATGGCTATGAAATCCCCCTTCCGAACATCAAAATTGATATCAGTGAGGATATCTCGCCCATCCCAGCGGCGGGAAATGTCATGAAGTGAAATTATGGTCTCGTTCATCTCACTCATTCTCCCACGAGTGCATCGGCGGTAGCCAAAATTTCTTTTACCCAATCATACGAAAGGGGATTGATGTTCACGATCCTCGCATTGACCTCCTCATTGGCTGCCGAGACGTTACGGCTGTCAAAATCCTTCTGTGAGAAAAATACCGATGCATCATGCTCGCGTGCCTCATCTATCACATTACGAAGATCAAGGACAGAAAGATCCTTATGCTCATCACCACCCACAACTATCTGCTCCAGACCATAGTCACGGGCAAAATAACTGAGAGATGGATGCCACACCAGGAATGCCTTGCCGCGCAAAGGAGCGAGGCGCAGGGCGAGTACCTTGTCAAGAGAGTCGAGCCTGGAGTCAAAACGTTCGAGATTCCGGTGATAATATGCTTCATTTTCAGGATCGATCTCCTTCATCGCCTCATACATATTGGCAGCAATGACACGGGCGTTTTTCACTGACGACCATGTGTGGGGGTCGACAACTTCATGCTTCACTCCTCCATGACCGTGAGTGCCGGTAAGAGGAATAATACCTTTGGAGGTATTGAATATCGGGAGGTCGGGATTCGACTCCCTGATCTTGTCGAGGAGAGCGGCCTCAAACCCTATGTTACCCATACGCAGATATCCCAGTGACTGCTGGAGATTAAACATGTGGGTCATGGACGGATCGTAGGTCTCGGGATTGGCACCATCGGAAAGCAGACATCTCACCTGCACCTTGTCACCGGTGATCTGCTCGAGGATATATTTCTGAGGCTCGATGCTGACAGTCACGATCTTCTGCTCGGGAGGTGCGCCGGTGCATCCGGCCACGAATCCCCAGCTCACAGTCAGGATGAGGGTCAGGAAACAGAATATGAGGTTGATTTTCTTCACTATTGCAATCTTTTTTGCAAATATAAGCATTTTTTAGCAATTACAAAAGAATTTTTAAGAAATTTTCAACTCTCGGTTAAAAAGCACAAAAAAACGAAACCATGATTGATCATGACATCGGTCATGCCGTCATAGTTTCGTAATTTTATACTTTTCTCAGATCAACGGTCACTTTACCACTGAGAGGGTGTAATTGAGACCGGTATCAGACTTGACGAGGCTCTCACCCACCATGGTCAGAGACTCATCGGGATTGACGATGAAGTAGGAAGAACTTGCCGATGCAGCTCCAAGAGCATCCTTGGCATCGGGGGTGAGCTGGATGTACTGGATGGTGTCACCCGAAACCTCCTTGGAGAGCTTGCGGAAATCACCCTTAGTGTAAGAAGTGGCGACATCCTTGAGACCAGAAGCATCCACGCTGTCAGCCTGGAGGGTGTTCTCGATCATTACATAATCGCCATCAGTGTAATTGTTATCATCATCAAATTCAAGCTTGAGGGTATAGACTGTACCCTGAGCGTCAGCTGCGGGAAGAATGCCGGAATAAAGCACTTCCTTATCGCCGCCCTTGCATGCACCGGCCTTATCACCGGCAGGACAGCTTCCTGAATTGTTACATGATGCAAATCCGAGTGCTGCAACGGCAGCCAGACCTAAAAAGATAGATTTTTTCATATCAATCGATTAATTTTTTTGTTGAGGAGAGAGGCACGGAGCCATCTCCCATAATATTTTATATAAGAACAAGCGGAGCCTGAGATTGGTTCAGGCTCCGCTATTCTTTTTCAGTGGACTTCAATTATTCCCTGAAAATATCCATTCCGCAACGGCGGCAGTCGAAATCCAGCCTTAGTTTTTGTCCACCGGCACCAACGAGATAAAGTGGTCCTTTCCATGCGCTCCCCGCAGGTGTCAGCAGACAGTGACCGAGCTCTTTACGGATACAATAACGGGTCGACATTACCTGTGTCTCACCCATCGGCCGGAATTTCTCCACAGCAGGGACGATGCTCTTCACCCCATGGGATCGATAGAAATCTTCAGCCAGTCGATTGGCCACATTATCATGGATAGTCAGTGAATCCGTGGGGAAATTCGCAGCATGATTCTCAGGGAGACGCAGACGGTGTCGATATGCCAGGGATCGGACGGTATCAAGAAGGGCCACGACTTCACGCCGGAGTGTGACGAGTCTTGACGCCGGAATAAATACTTTTCCTGCAAGATCCACTATCTTGAACGCACGATATCGAGTCTCGCCGAGCTTGTCAAGAATCCGTCGCCGAGGCGTCTCCTGCGGAGTCACAGCCTCCTGAAAATCACTTTCCCGAGAACACACCTCAGCCAAATGACCACGCTCATCGGTCATGGCAAGACTCACCCGCCCGTCAGGGAGCAGGCGCAGACATATCTGCACTCCTATCGTACGGACACTCTTGGCAGATGCAATCTCATCGTCCCACGACTTGTCCCGATTGCGGAACAAGACAGTTCCTGCGGGAATATTCTGCGGGGATGCAGGGAAAAGCCGTTCCCCATCCACACGGTTGAGACGGAAACCTCTGAAAATGCCTGCGCGATCAAAATAGCCAAGGCCGTCGCCATTGGACAGAGCCGATGAGAGGGATGCCGTTATAAAACCCGGAGTGGATTTCTTTACCGTTCCAACCTTCTCACCCACTGTCTTAGGAGTATCCATAGAAGCCATTCCCCGGGCAGGCGCCCGACCAGTGAGAAAGTAGGATGTAAAACCCCGGTTGAACGATTTGTCGGGCGATGGATTGAATCCGGGTCGGGAACGTCCGTCGCTTGCACGGGTATATCGTCCGTCACTGCTTTCCACAAGTCGGTCAAAGATGCGGGAATACCATGCCACAGTGTTCCTCACATACTCTTCCTCCTTAAGGCGCCCCTCTATCTTGAACGACATAACTCCCGCCTCAGCCATCTGAGGGATGGAGTCAGTGCGATTGAGATCTTTAAGAGAGAGAAGGTGCTTTCCTTTGACAAGAACGTTACCATTCACGTCCACGAGGTCATATGGGAGGCGGCAAATCTGGGCACACTCACCGCGGTTGGCCGAGCGTCCACCCTCCATGAAGCTCGCACGACAGTCACCGCTGTAACTCACACAGAGAGCGCCATGGATGAAAGCTTCAAGTTCAGTATGAGGCACAGCTTCATGGATAGCCTTTATCTCGTCAAGGGAGAGCTCGCGCGGGAGAACAAGACGCGAGAATCCGACTTCAGCAAGAAACCGCGCCTTTGCGGGAGTGCGTATATCACATTGTGTGCTCGCGTGGAGATCAATGGGAGGAATGTTCATCCTCATAATCCCAAGATCCTGCACAATGAGAGCGTCCACGCCGGCATCATAGAGAGACCGGATAAGGCGCTCCACATCCTCTATCTCGTTATCATAGACGAGAGTATTGACCGTGGCATAGACCTTCACTCCGTAGGGATGAGCGAACTCCACGAGACGTCTGATATCATCGATGGAGTTTGCGGCAGCCCTCCGGGCGCCATGGCTTTCAGGACCTATATATACAGCATCAGCTCCGGCCATGATCGCCGACATGGCAATGTCGGTAGTCTTGGCTGGAGCGAGCAATTCAAGTCGGGTAGTTCGTTTATTCTTATTCAAAGATGTGACGGAGTTTCGAGAAAATCCTGTTCTTAGTGGAAGCATCCGGAGTCATGTTGGGTTTGCCGCGCAGATCCTCGATGACTTTCTGCTCCTCGGGAGTAAGCTTCTCGGGAATGTAGACCATTACGTTTACAAGCTCATCACCTGTTCCATAACCGTCAGCCGAGGGGAGACCTTTGCCACGCAGACGGAGCACCTTGCCGGGCTGGGTGCCGGCAGGGATCTTCAGGCGCGCACGGCCTGTGATGGTGGGCACTTCCACCGATCCGCCAAGGGCAGCGGTAGGAATGTCGAGCATAAGATTATAGATGACATCGTTGCCGTCACGGATGAGTTCGGGATGCTTGACCTCCTCTATGACGATAAGCAGATCACCGTTTGCACCACCGTGAGGCGCGGCGTTACCCTTTCCACGCAAGGTGAGGGTCTGGCCGTCCTGAACACCGGCAGGGATGGAAAACGAGACAGTCTCGTCTTTTCTCACAACGCCCTCGCCGTGGCAGTAGGTACACTTTTCGGTGATGATCTTACCTTCACCATGACACTGGGGGCACTCGACAGCCGACTGCGACAGACCGAACATGGTCTGCTGCTGACGGAGCACTGTGCCTGAACCGTTACAGGTAGGACAGGTGGTGAAGGCGGTGCCGTCTTTCGCTCCGGTACCGTGACAATGACTGTCAGGCACGAGAGTGGGGATCTTAAGAGTCTTGTTTACGCCCGTGGCGATCTCCTCAAGAGTCATCTTGATCTTTATACGGAGATCGGTGCCGCGGCGCTGACGACGGCGTGTGCGACCTCCGGCCGATTCGAATCCGCCCATATTGCCGAATCCGCCGCCGAAGATGTCGCCGAACTGCGAGAAAATGTCCTCCATGGAGAATCCGCCGGCATGGAATCCACCACCGCCTCCGCCGGGGAATCCCTGCGGACCCATGTTGTGGCCATACTGATCATATTTGGCGCGCTTCTCAGGATCGGAAAGAACGTCGTAAGCTTCGGCGGCCTCCTTGAATTTCTCCTCGGCCTCCTTGTCGCCCGGATTCTTGTCCGGGTGATACTGTATCGCCTTCTTTCTATAGGCGCTTTTTATGGCTTTTTCGTCGGCATTCTTGTCGACTCCAAGCACTTCGTAGTAATCTCTTTTTGATGCCATGTAAAGTAATTTTTAGCGGGGTTAACAACCTGTAGGGGAGAGTATCGATTTCCTTTTTTACTGCACTACAGC
>CAZOOY010000046.1:0-5426 GCA_964581555.1 uncultured Staphylococcus sp. | reverse complement strand
CCTTGGTGGGGGTGTCGATCACCATTCCCTTCTGTGCTTCATCGGTCACGGGAACCATAGCTATCGCCTCGTGAAGTTCGGCGTCAAAGGGTTTGCCGGTAGATTCTATCGGTTTCACACCGTTCTGAGCCAGATATTTGACGAGCTTCTGATAGATTAGTTCCATACCCTTGCGGATATCGGCGGGATCATCGGCATTGGCGCTCGCCTCGAGACCACGCTCGAAATCATCCACGATGGGAAGTAGACCTTTGAGCACGCTTTCGGATGCGTTCTTGATGAGCTCACCCTTCTCCTTGATTGTACGCTTGCGGAAGTTGTCAAACTCGGCCATGAGGAAAAGATATTCCTTCTTCTCCTTCTCAACCTGGGCCTGAGCTTCCTGCAGCTGCTTGTTAAGGGTGTCAATATCGGCAAGCTCCTTGTTGATCATGTCATTGGCTTCGTCAAGCTGGGATTCGGATTCCTGCTGGGCTTCCTGGACATCGTCAAATGACTCCACACCTTCTCCCTCGCGATGGAGGCGTGACTCGGTGTCTTTGTTATGCTGTTCGTTGCTCATAGTGCTGAATGTATATTTTTAAACTTTTATTCGATACAAAAATGTTGCCAAACCTGCGGCTACGGGCCGTAAATTCGGACGATTCTTTAATTTTTAAACAAATCTGCATCCATAACGTTCAAAGTCTCACCGGAAAATCCTCTTCGTCCCCCTCAGACCACAGCTACGGCACAGTCGGGGAAAAGTCGTGACACCTCTTCTGCCAATTTGTCATCTCTGAAAAGAGCGTAGACAGCCGATCCTGATCCTGACATGGACACGTAGACTGCACCCGCATCCATCAGCCGGCGCTTCACCTCCGCCACGACCGGATAAGCGGGAAATACCGATGGCTCGAAATCGTTGACCACCTTTCCCTGCCACTCCTCCACCGGGAGTGAAAGCCGCTCGATCAGAGGCACCTCGGGAACTGCAGGGGTCACTGCTGAGTAAGCAGCAGCGGTAGGGACACTCACAGGTGGCTTGACAATCACCGTGTGCAAACCCTCCAAATCTACATCTACGGGAGTGAGATCGGTTCCTGTCCCCGTGGCGAGCATCGGGCGGTTGTAGATGAAAAATGGACAATCGGCGCCGAGATGAGCGGCAACTTCCGCAAGTTCCTCATCAGTGAGCCCGAGGGAGAACATCTCGTTAAGGATCTTGAGAGTAAAGGAGGCGTCAGACGATCCTCCTCCCAGACCCGCACCGTCAGGTATTATCTTGCGCAGATAGATATCCACCGGAGGAAGCCCTCCCACTCTCTCTGCCAAAGCATTATAAGCTTTCATGACGAGATTCTTTTCAGGTGGACAGGCCACCGTACGCCCCGTGACAGTCAGTGTGGTCGACGGTGAGTCCGACGGCACAATTTCAAGGACATCACACCAACCGACCGGCCACATCACCGTCTCGATGTCATGGTAACCGTCCGGACGGCGCCTCAGAATGTCGAGGCCCAGATTTATCTTAGCATTGGGAAACTGTAACATAACGACTGCAAATTTAGGCAAAATCCGTAGTATCACAAGAGGCTATCCTACTTTTAACCGCAGGATAGCCTCTCGATATATGCATCAAAATCTATTTATCTCATCAGAGTAAGCTCCAGCTTACCGTAAGGCCTGCCATTACAATTGCAACCATGGACATGAGCTTGATGAGGATGTTGAGACTCGGGCCGGATGTGTCCTTGAAGGGATCGCCGACAGTGTCACCGACGACGGTGGCGCGGTGGACTTCACTTCCCTTACCGCCGAAGTTTCCTTCTTCGATATATTTCTTGGCATTATCCCATGCTCCACCTGCATTGGCCATGAATATAGCCAGTACAAAACCGGAGGCGAGACCGCCGACAAGCAGACCTATCACACCGGGGACACCGAAGATAAGGCCGGTGACTATCGGGGCAATGATTGCGAGAACCGACGGGAAGACCATTTCTTTCTGAGCTCCCTTTGTGGAGATCTGGACGCAACGGGCATAGTCAGGCTCGGCCTCGCCGGAGAGAATGCCCTTGATTTCACGGAACTGCCGACGCACTTCATCCACCATGTGGGCGGCGGCACGGCCTACGGCATTCATAGTAAGACCGCAGAAGAGGAATGCCATCATCGCACCGAGGAACATACCTGAAAGAACCTTGGGATTCATCAGTGTTACCTCATAGTAAGTCATGAAATCAGAGAATGTTGCATCGTGAAGGGGACGATCGACTCCACCGGGAAGAGTGATGACTGTCTGGCCGAGACGCGACATGCCGATGCGAAGTTCCTCAACATATGAAGCCAGGAGGGCGAGACCCGTAAGAGCGGCCGAGCCAATAGCAAAACCTTTTCCGGTAGCGGCAGTGGTGTTACCGAGAGAGTCAAGGGCGTCAGTGCGTTTGCGCACCTTCTCACCCAGGCCGCTCATCTCCGCATTGCCTCCCGCATTGTCAGCAATGGGACCATAAGCGTCTGTAGCAAGCGTGATGCCAAGCGTTGAAAGCATACCGACCGCGGCAATGCCTATACCGTACAGACCCATTCCTATATTGGTGAAGTCAAAGCCGGCGGCAATCCAATATGACAAGATAATTCCGACCACAACCGCCATTACCGGTATTGCCGTGGAGATCATACCGAGGCCGACACCCGAGATTATGACGGTGGCAGGTCCGGTGGTTCCGCTCTCAGCCAGTTTACGCGTAGGTGCATAGGACTGAGATGTATAATACTCTGTGGAGCGACCAATGATGACGCCGACGAGCAGACCTATCACGACTGAGAATGAAATATTGACCCAATTTTCGATTCCGAGCGCCCAGAGGATGAGGAAAGTCGCAGCTACGATGAGAATGGAACTGAGATTCGTGCCGAAAGAAAGTGAATTGAGGAGATCCTTCATCGTTGCATCCTCTTTGGTGCGAACGGAGAAGATTCCGATGATCGAGAGAATGATACCGACAGCTGCAATGAGCATAGGCGCTATCACGGCTTTGAACTGCATGTCGATGTCGCCGGTTGCGATAAATGCTGCGGCTCCGAGTGCGGAGGTAGCCAGGATTGATCCGCAATATGATTCATACAGGTCAGCACCCATTCCGGCCACGTCGCCCACATTGTCTCCTACATTATCGGCTATCGTAGCCGGATTGCGGGGATCATCTTCGGGGATACCGGCCTCTACCTTACCTACAAGATCGGCACCCACATCGGCTGCCTTGGTATAGATACCTCCGCCCACACGGGCAAACAGAGCCTGGGTACTCGCACCCATGCCGAAAGTAAGCATTGTGGTGGTGATCATACACAGTTTGGCTGTAGGAGTAGCAACATCATTTGGAACGAAATAATCAAGTATCAGATACCAGAACGAGATATCGAAGAGACCGAGGCCGACAACGACGAGACCCATCACGGCTCCGCTTCGGAAAGCAACACGAAGACCTTTGTTCAGGGAATCACGGGCGGCATTGGCAGTGCGGGCTGAAGCATAGGTGGCCGTTTTCATACCCAGATAGCCTGATAGACCAGAGAAGAAGCCGCCGGTGAGGAAAGCCACCGGCACCCATGCGTTTTGCAAATTGAATCCGTAGGCGAGTATCGAGAAGAAAATCACCAATATCAGGAATACAATTCCGACGATTTTATACTGCTGACGAAGATAAGACATGGCGCCTCTACGGACGTGGGATGCAATCTTACGCATCATTTCCGTACCCTCGCTCTCCTTCATCATTCCACGATAGAAATACCAAGCAAGCAGCAACGCTATCAGCGACGCCGCCGGCACAATCCAGAAAAGAAGTTGTGTCATAATTGAATAGTTAAAATTTTCACCAAAGATAGTTAAAATTTAACATATTTCCTATCATCGAACTCATTTTATTTTGAAAAAAATCATGCCTTAAAGATGCGTAAAATGATGATATGTCGCAAGAAGGTTAAGGTTGGTTAAGATGATAGCTCATTCTTCTCCCGAGAATGGATTTTTTTGCAAGTGTCTCAACATTTTATTATCTTTGCAAAATTAATCATGACTCATTCAATTCTTAATTAATATTTTATTCAGTTTTTAGATCCCGCCGCGAGGCCGGACAGTTTTTTTAATTTCAATTCCTTCAAAAACAACTCAACAACACTTAAGCGATCATGGACAGCAACGAAAAGAAAGGCAAACGCCCGCGCATAGGTGCGCGTCCCGTATCGGCAGCTCCTCAGGAGAGCTCTTCCACCGATTTCGAGCAGCCAGCCCAGGAGGGTGCACAGCCTGAACGCCGTCCCTACGGCAACCAGAATTATTCAGGGCCCCGCCCCACAGGCTATCAGCCGCGCAACAACTACAACAACCGTCAGGGTGGGTATCAGAACAACCGATACAATCAGGGTGGATATCAGCCCCGCAACAATTACAACCGTCAGGGCGGGTATCAGCCAAGACCATATGTGCCCCAGACCGAAGGCACTCCCACTGATGGCGCAGCATCCGAATCGGTTCAGAGCGACGACACATCAGTTCAGTCTACCGGCTATCAGCCCCGCAACAATTACAACCGTCAGGGAGGTTATAACCAGGGTGGATATCAGCCTCGCAATAACTACAATAATAACCGTCAGGGTGGTTACAACCAGGGAGGCTATCAGCCTCGCAACAATAATAACCGTCCGGGCGGATATCAACCCCGCAATAATCAAGGCGGTTATCAGCCACGTAACAATCAGGGAGGCTATCAGCCCCGTAACAATAATAACCGCCAGGGAGGCTATCAGCCCCGCAACAATCAAGGCGGTTACCAGAACAACCGTCAAGGTGGATACCAGAATAACCGCCAGGGTGGTTACCAAAACAATCGTCAGGGCGGCTTCAACAAGGCACCCCGCCAGAACCAGTATGGCATGCCGCAGGGTGGCCGCAGCTTCACCCCACGCCCCAAGCGCATCGAGTATGAGATGGAGATACCGGATCCCAACGAGCAGATCCGCCTGAACAAGTACATGGCCAATGCCGGACTTTGCTCCCGCCGTGAGGCCGACGAGTTCATCCTCCAGGGTCTCATCAAGGTCAACGGCGAGGTTGTCACCGAACTCGGCACCAAGATCAGCCACAGCGACGTGGTGGAATATGACGAGAAGGTTGTCGCTCTCGAGAAGAAGTGTTACATCCTGCTCAACAAGCCCAAGGACTGCGTGACCACCAGCGATGACCCCAACGGTCGTCTCACCGTGATGGATCTTGTCAAGGGTGCATGCGAGGAGCGTATCTATCCTGTCGGACGTCTTGACCGCAATACCACCGGCGTGCTTCTCCTCACCAACGACGGAGATCTTGCTTCCAAGCTCACACACCCCAAGTTTGTTAAGAAAAAGATCTATCACGTCTGGACCGACAAGGATATCGCCGA
>CAZOOY010000045.1:6359-13888 GCA_964581555.1 uncultured Staphylococcus sp. | reverse complement strand
TATGAAAGATTTCACATATTATGCGCCTACGGAGGTGATCTTCGGGCCGGATGCCGAGCTTCGGGCCGGCGAGTACGTCAAGAAATGGGGCGGGAGCAAGGTGCTCATCGTCTATGGCGGAGGGAGCGCGGTGCGTTCCGGTCTGCTGGACCGCGTCAACCGTTCGCTCGAAGAAAGCGGTATACCCTCGGTGAGTCTGGGAGGTGTAGTCCCCAATCCCCGCCTCTCGCTTGTGCGCGAAGGGATCGGAATGATAGCGTCGGAAAAGATCGACTTCATCCTCGCCGTAGGTGGCGGAAGCGTGATCGATACTGCCAAGGCCATAGCGGCGGGAGCAGTGTTTGACGGCGATGTCTGGGATTTCTTCCTCCGCAAGTTCGTACCTGCCGATGCTCTCCCTATCGGCTCGGTCCTCACCATCCCCGCTGCAGGAAGTGAGATGAGCGACGGATGTGTGATCACCCGTGAGGATGCCGAGAATGGCGACGAGAAGAAATCATTCTCCAACAACATCGTGCGTCCGCGCTTCGCGCTGATGAACCCGGAACTCACCTACACACTCCCCCCCTATCAGACCTCATGCGGCGTGGTGGACATAATAATGCACACTCTGGAGCGCTACTTCACCCGGGGAGAGGACATGTATCTCACCAATGCGCTGGCAGAAGCCGTCATGAAGACCGTCATGCAGTGTGGGGAGAAAGTGCTCTCCCACCCTGATGACTATGCCGTGAGAGCTTCCATCATGTGGGCCGGCTCGCTCTCCCACAACGATATCACCGGTCTGCGCGGTAGCGGCGACTGGGCGGTACACGGCATGGAGCATGAGCTCAGCGGAATGTTTGACGTGGCCCACGGCGCCGGTCTGGCAGCCATCTGGGGCTCATGGGCCAACTTCGTGCTTGAACGTGCTCCCGAACGGTTTGCCCGCTTAGCGGTGACACTCTTCGACATTCCGGTAGACTTCTCTTCACACGAGAGCATTATGGCCGGAGCCCATGCTGCCATCGCGGCAATGAGAGAGTATTTCAAGCTCATCGGGATGCCTGTCACTATCACGGAGCTAATAGGGCGTCCCCTCACCGAAGCCGAAATCTCCCACATGGCATCCATGTGTACCAAGGGGGACACCACGCCACTCGGCCGTCTCCACCCCATCACCGAGCATGACGCAGAGATAATCTATCGCAACGCCCAATAAAGATATTAACCTGAAAAACATTGAAGTATGAAAGGAATAGTCCTTGCCGGAGGTTCCGGTACACGCCTCTATCCCATCACCAAAGGTGTGAGTAAGCAGATGCTCCCTATCTTTGACAAACCGATGATCTATTATCCCATCTCGGTGCTGATGCTCGCAGGGATCCGCGAGATCCTTATCATCTCCACACCTCACGATCTACCCGGATTCAAGCGTCTGCTCGGCGACGGGTCGGACTACGGAGTGCGCTTCGAGTATGCCGAGCAGCCGTCACCCGACGGTCTGGCCCAGGCATTCATCATCGGAGAGAAGTTTATAGGTGATGATGCCTGCTGTCTTGTGCTCGGCGATAACATCTTCCATGGCAACGGTTTCACCTGCCAGCTTCGGGAAGCAGTCGAAACTGCTGAGAAGGAGGGTAAAGCCACAGTGTTCGGCTACTGGGTCAACGACCCCGAGCGCTACGGCGTGGCTGAGTTTGACAAGGAGGGTAACTGTCTGTCGATCGAAGAGAAACCGGCCCAGCCCAAGTCAAACTATGCCGTCGTGGGTCTCTACTTCTATCCCAACAAGGTGGTGGATGTGGCTAAGAATATCAAGCCGTCAGCTCGTGGCGAACTTGAAATCACCACCGTCAACCAGCGGTTCCTGGACGATAAGGAACTTAAGGTCAAAACTCTCGGCCGCGGTTTCGCATGGCTCGACACCGGTACTCACGACTCACTCTCGGAGGCTTCGACCTATATCGAGGTTATCGAGAAGCGTCAAGGTCTGAAAGTGGCATGTCTGGAAGGTATCGCTTACCGCAAGGGGTGGATAACCCGCGAGAAAATGATCGAACTCGCTCAGCCGATGCTCAAGAATCCCTACGGGCAATATCTGCTCAAGGTTGTCGACGAACTTGACCGTACCGAGCAGCCCAATCTCGACTGACAAGATCGCACATACGTCAAAAGATCTTTTCCGTCAGAAGACGTCAGGTCTACCAAAGGACCGTCCGACGTATTCTGACGGATTTCTTTATCTTTCACCTCCAACCGGGAGAGTGAATGTGAAGCGTAGTCCGCCCGCCGGAGCGTTGTCAACCGTTATCTCACCCTCCATCGCAGTGATGATGCGCCGGACGAGTGGCAACCCGAGGCCCGATCCGCCACTTTTGCGCGAACGACCGGAGTCAACCCTATAGAAGAGGTCAAAGAGGCGTCCGAGGTGCTCGGGATCCACCCCATGACCATTGTCAGCGAACGCGAAACGATGGTAACCATCCGTCTCACCGAGCCAATCGAGGTGTATCTCCGTTCCGCCGGAATGCCGGGCGGCGTTGTAGACAAGATTGAGGACGACGTTGGTGAGCAACGGAGCATAGCCTCTCACGAGACAGGGATCGGGAAGGTGGTAAATGAACTTCATGTCTCCCGCCATACGATCCTGCCGGATATCATCGGCCAAGCGAGCCACAAGCGCATGGAAGTCAATCGTCGTGGTGTTCAGCTTTCCGCCGTCCTCACTCAGTCGCATCACCATACTGATGTCAGTGACTATTCCGGCAAGGCGGTCAGTGTTCTGTTGGGCGCGCTGAAGGAAACGCCGACGTGTCTCTTCGGGCATATCCTCATCGGCGAGAACGGTGTCAAGATACCCTTTGACTATCCCTACCGGGGTCTTGAGCTCGTGGCTCACGTTCATCCCTATCTGTCGTTCGAAATGTATCTTCTCCTTCTCGGCGCGGATTTTATTGCGGTAAAGAGTGAGAAGATTTCGTGAGACATCGCCGAGTTCATCTCGGGAGAATTTCCAAGAATCCACATCGTCAGGAAGCTCGTCGGAGGCTATGGCTCTCGCAAAGTCACGCAGTGAATAGACATTGCGGCAGACGGCTCTCACCCCGAAATAGGCAAGCACCGAAGTGATGACACCCAGCACGATCACAAGGACCCATATCATGGGGTCGACACTCAGGAAGTCGAGTACCTCACCTTCATATGGGAGAGCGGCGAATGAGCAGATACGGCCATCGACACTCATGCGTGAGCTCACGAGGGTGATATCATCCTCGTAGGCCATGTCGCGGATGGTGGCGTCACCACCTTTGCCATGCAGCAGATCCAGGAGTCCCTGCTCGGGGCTGCCGTCGACATCATAGAGATGGATGGTAGCTTCAGGATTGTCGGCAACCATCTTTCCCTCCCTGTCGTAAACAGTGATACGCAAAGGGGCAAGGGTTGTCTTATCGGTGAACAGGCGGATGAAATCTACCGTTTCCTGAAGGTTGACCCCTCGCTCATAGGCATCGATCACGGTGTTGTTGACGTTGAGCAGACGGTTTTCAAGATTCTCCTTCTGCCTCATGCGCTCATGAATGGCAAAGTAGGTGATTGAAAGGGCTATTATGAGCCATAGCAATCCCACAAGAGGAAAATAGAGTTTCCAGTGGAGACGGAGGATATGGCGGTGTTGCTTTGACATCAGGGGGAGGGGATGATTTTAAATGAATAATCTATGCTAAAAGGGCCACGACCATGCCGGAAAGGATGAGCACAAGGCTACCGACAGCGTATGTGACTGTATAACCCATGACCGGAAGGGTACTGTCGAGACTATCCTGAATGGCACCGAGAGCTGCAACTGCATTACGGCTTCCCGCTACGCAACCCAGAGTGACCGCAGCCGGAAACTTGAAGAGCTTGGCTCCGATAAAGATCGAGAGGATGAGCGGGACGGTGGTGCAGAGGACTCCCACAAGGAAGAGAGTGAAACCTACCTCACGCAGACCGCTGACGAATGACGGCCCGGCACTAAGGCCCACAACGGCAATGAAGAGGTTTAGACCTGCATTGTCCATGAACCATGTGACGGGACGGGGAATGTGGCCGAATGTCGGGCGCTTGGACCGTAACCACCCCATCACAAGTCCTGCAAGAATCACACCGCCGCTGGTGCTGAGTGAGATGGGGATGCCTCCGACATGGATAACGAGCGCTCCGATAAAACACCCGATAGCTATACCGAGGCCTATGAACACCATGTCGGTCTCACCGGTGGCACGATCGGAATAGCCTATCTCGGGGACGGCTACAGCCACATCCTGCGGCAGACCTACCAGATGGACGATGTCACCCTTTTCAAGGCGGACGCGGTTGCGCAGAGGAATAGGCATCTCGTTACGTAGGATCTTGCGGATCATCACTCCGCGCATGAAAGACTCCTGCTTGAGCTCACCGAGTGTAACCCCGGCCGCGCCCGACTTGGAGACGGTGACGGGGAGATTTTCCGTTGCAAAATTAAGGAGATCGTGGTCAGTGACTTCAGGTCCTATCCACCCGGCCTCCTCGACAATACTCTCGCGGCGACCGCTGAGGACAATGACGTCACCCTTGCGTATCTTGATCTCAGGCTCGGGATCCACAATCTCTCCCCTCACCCTCAGACGCTCCACAAAATGACGGAGATTGAGCCCTTTGATATGCTCCTCTATCTCAGCGACAGTGCGTGGACGGTGAAAGAAATCCGACTCTGCGCGGTAGGCCCTGAATGAGATAGTTCGGTTGGCCGTGACAAGACCCGGATCGGGCACGAAGTCACCCGAATCCATCTCCTCCTCTATCCTGACTGTCTCAGCCTTCACTTTGGCGAGACCTCCCAGAAGCACCGGTCCCAGATTGGCGATGATCCATGCGGTGCCGATGGTTCCGAAAATGTAGGTGACGGCATAGCAAGCCGGGATAATGGAGAGCATCCTTGACGTTTCCTCTTCAGAGAGACCGAGCGAACGGATCGTGTCACTACCCACCCCTATCACCGCCGACACAGTCTGTGAACCGGCGAAGATTCCCACGGCAATACCTTTGTTATAACCCAGCAGCCAGGCGACTCCCACGCAGGTGGCGATACAGATGACACACTCCACGAGCGCAAAACATATCTGTTTCAGACCCTCGCCTCGCAACGACCGAAAAAACTGAGGACCGACATTATAGCCTATCGCAAAGAGGAAGAGCATGAAAGCAAGTGATTTGACTTCTTCCGATATGGAAATTCCCATCTGTCCGATGATCACACCCACTATCAGTGTTGCCGTCACCGGGCCGAGCGAAAGGGACTTGTATCTGAACCCACCCAGCCAGAATCCGAGACCAAGCGTGAGGAAAATAGGAATAATCTGATTATTTCTGAAAATCTCTATAAGCCATTCCATAGCGATGGTTTTGTCATTATGTGATGAAACGTAGGGTCACATTGCATAAATGTGTCCACAACTTATAACGCCCGGGGCGGCAGTAATGTTTAAGACCACTTTTTAACACCCTTTTAGAGAGGATTTTTTGCCGTGCGTACGATTTTGATTAATTTTGTGATTGCATTATTCCGCAATTACATCTCATGACTACATTCAGATATCTCATATTCACCGTTTTACTTCTCTGCGGGCTTGCTCCGGCAGCCAAGGCTGAGAGTTATTTCCAGTATCCTATCGTCCCGGATTCAATCTCCACTCTCGAGGGACGCTGCAATTATCTGGCAGATCATTTCTGGGACTTCTGTGATCTCACCAAGGGCTTCTCAGCCCGTTCCAAGATGGGCGAGGAATTCAAGGTCTACATCTCGGTGCTCGAGAACGCATCTCCCGACAAGGCCTCGGCAGCCATGAAGAAACTGATGCAGCGGCTTGACAAGCAGCCCAAAGATCAGCTCTACTTCGCCAATGTGGCCGAAGCCCTCATCTATTCCGACACCGCCGAAGCATGGATTGACCACCTGTATCTTCCGATAGCCGAGACCGTTGCCGCCAACAAGCGCCTCAACAAGGCCGAAAAAGCACGCTACGCACTCCAGGCTGAACTTCTGAAAGGTTCAATGATAGGGGAACCCATCGTGCCGCTGACCTTCACCGACCGTGACGGAAAGGCAAGCAATCTCTATGCTGACTCAGCAGCCGTTGTCGTGGTGTTCTTCAACGATCCCGAATGTTCCGACTGCAACATGGCCCGAATCCGCCTCCATGCCGACATCTCCACCTCACAGCTCATCGACGAGGGTCGGCTACGCATTGTCTCCATCTCTGTCGTGGAACCGGACGAGGAGTGGAAGGCAGCCGCCAAAGCGTATCCCGAGAACTGGACCGTCGGTGCTAATCCCGACGCGGATCTGAAGGTTGACCTGCGTTTCGGCACTCCCGACTTTTACATTCTCGACAAGAATCACAAGATACGCTTCAAGCATCTCAGCGTAGAACAGGTGCTCGACGTGGCCCGTCAGCTCAAGAAAAGATAACTCCACCCGCCACTCTCTCCGCCGTTAATTCCCTCCATCACAGTCACAATCATCATCTAAGCAATGTCCTGGATATACTCACCTCTCACCGACTGCTTCCTGCGGCTCACAGGTTACACCTATACCAATCTGGCACGTCTATTCATGCGCCTGTTCGTCGGTGTGATGCTTCTGCAGTTCGGAATCCGCCATCTGGTCAACTTCAATGAGCTGCAGATGGAGTTTCCCACGGTACTCCACATGTCGTCCCAGACCTCGCTGGTGCTGATGATAATCATCGAGCTGGCCTGCTCGCTGCTCATCATGACGGGATTTCTCACCCGTCTCTCATGTCTGCCACCCATCGGAGCCATGTGTGCGGCGGAGTATTACATTCTCCACGACATGCTCCCCAATCTTCCGATCTACGGTCTCGAGAGCACGGATCCCGGCTATCTGCCCATAATGTTCATCGGCATCTACATCTACATCCTCATAGCCGGCCCCGGCAAGATCTCGCTTGACTATTTCATATCGCTCTATGTGGTGGGGCAGCGAGGCAAGGACGAGGAAGAGGAACTCGAGGAGGTCTGAGAGATGAAGATAGCAGTTCTCATATCCGGCGGTGTCGACAGTGCGGTGGTGGTCCACAGGCTTGTGGAGCAGGGCCACGACCTTCACCTTTTCTATATAAGGATCGGCCTTGATACAGGCGAGGGCGACTGCTCGGCCGAAGAGGATATCGAGATGTGCAGTTTCATTGCCCGTCGTTACGGACTCCCTTTTGACGTAGTCTCGCTTCACGAGGAATACTGGGAGAACGTGATGGAATACGCATTGCGTACGGTGAAAGCCGGACTCACTCCCAATCCCGACGTGATGTGCAACAAGATGATCAAATTCGGATTCTTTGAGGAGCGCTGGGGTCGGGAGTTTGACAAGACAGCCACCGGCCATTATGCCACCACCCACGAGATCGACGGGAAAGTATGGCTCGGTACAGCGGTGGATAAGATCAAGGATCAGACGGATTTCCTCTGCCGCATCTCCTACGACCAGCTCTCCCATCTCATCTTCC
>CAZOOY010000045.1:0-6349 GCA_964581555.1 uncultured Staphylococcus sp. | reverse complement strand
TCCCCATCGGCAACCTCTCAAAGGCTGAGGTGAGGGAGATAGCGGTGAAGAGTTCACTCCCCAATGCATTCCGCCGTGACAGCCAGGGGATCTGTTTCCTCGGCAAGATCAACTATAATGATTTCATCCGCCGTCACCTCGGCGAGAGGCCCGGGCCCATCGTGGAGCTGGAGACCGGCCGTAAGCTCGGAGAGCATCGGGGCTTCTGGTTCCACACCATCGGCCAGCGAAAGGGTCTCGGTCTGAGCGGTGGCCCATGGTATGTGGTCAAGAAGAATGTTCATGACAATGTGGTCTACGTCTCGCAGGGCTACTCCACCGAGAAGCAGTATGGCCACATTCTCCACCTCGACGAAATGCACTGGCTGACCCTCGACCCCTGGCCGGAGGCATGCGACAACGTGGAGATAAGATTCAAAAACCGGCATACACCTGATTTTCTCCCTGCCACGCTCAGCCGCGTGGACGACGGGGAATATGTGATCCGTTCGGAGGTTCCGGTCCAAGGGATCGCGCCCGGGCAGTTTGCAGTCATCTATGACCGCGACTCACGTCTTTGTCTGGGAAGCGGTGTCATCACCGGCAGAAACATCATGATATGAAAGAAAACGAAAACATACCCGATTCCAACGAGACCCGCGTGAAGCTGCGGGTGCTTGGTATTTCCTACTCGCAGATCCAGAGCGGAGCTTACGCTCTGATTCTCGCACAGGTGGGAGGTCCCTTCCGCATTCCGGTGGTGATCGGTGCAACCGAAGCTCAATCCATCGCCCTGAAAATGGAAGGTGTCACTCCTCCGCGCCCGCTTACCCACGATCTGCTTGTGAGTCTGGAGAGAGCCTTCGGGATAGGGCTCAAGGAAGTCTTCATCCACCGCTTCGAGGATGGTATCTTCTATTCCGAAATGACTTTTACCGACGGGGAGCGCACCGTCACCATCGACTCCCGCACATCCGATGCCGTGGCTATAGCGATGCGGACCGGAGCCCCGATATTTACTACTCCCGAGATCCTGGCTGAGACCGGCTTCGAACTGGAGATCACAGCTCCCGATGCCGACGACAGCCATGCGGCCGCAACAGACACTCAGGACAATCAGGACGACGAACTTCACATGCCCAAACTTGAAAACTATGCGGTGGAGGAGCTTGAGAAGACGCTGGCCCGTCTGATAGCCGGCGAGGAGTATGAGGAAGCCGCTAAAGTGGCCGAGATAATCAAACGCAAGAAGGGGGAACAGTAATTCTCACCCCACCTAAATAATATATAGAGAGTTTAACAGTCTGATGAGAATTGAACATGGCTAAAATCCAACCAATCCAAGTGCGGCTTTCGCTGCTCAACTTCCTCGAGTTCGGCGTCTGGGGAGCCTATCTTATATCACTCGGCAACTTTCTCGGACGTGTGGGACTGGCCACACACATCGGATGGTTCTATGCCGTTCAGGGTATCGTGTCTCTCATCATGCCGGCTATTGCAGGCATTGTGGCCGACCGCTGGATTCCGGCCCAGAAGACTCTGAGTCTCTGCCACATACTCGCCGGGGCATTCATGATGGCTGCAGGCATATATGCTTTCACCGCATCGGAGGTTGAATTTGCTCCCCTCTTCGCTCTCTATACTTGTTCGGTGGCATTCTTCATGCCCACAATCGGACTGGCCAACTCAGTGGCGTTCAACGCGCTCGGCAATGCAGGCCTTGACACCATCACGCATTTCCCTCCCATACGAGTCTTCGGCACCGTGGGCTTCATCTGCTCCATGCTCTTCGTCAACTTCACCCAGTTTCAGACCAACGCATGGCAGCTCATCACCTCAGCAGCTCTCAGCTTCGTGCTGGCAGCCTACGCCCTGACCATGCCGGCTTGTCCCACCAACCCCGCATCATCAGGATCACTCATCGACTCCCTTGGGCTGCGCGCGTTCAAGCTCTTCAAGGTCAAGAAAATGGCGATTTTCTTCCTCTTCAGCATGCTCCTCGGTGTCTCGCTGCAGATCACTAACAGCTATGGCAACATCTTCATCACCTCCTTTGCCGACCTGCCTGAATTTGCCTCGACGTGGGGAGCTCGAAATGCCAATGCTCTCATCTCCATATCTCAGATCAGCGAGACGCTTTGCATCCTACTCATCCCATTCTGCCTCAAACGGTTCGGCATCAAGGGTGTAATGCTCATGTCGATGTTCGCATGGGTGTTCCGCTTCGGGCTCTTCGGTCTCGGCGACACCGGTTCGGGGCTCTGGATGCTCATAATCTCCTGTATAGTCTACGGTATCGCCTTTGACTTCTTCAATGTTTCGGGAGGTCTCTACGTAGATCAGCAGACCGATAAGAACATACGTTCCAGCGCCCAGGGACTTTTCATGATAATGACCAACGGAATCGGTGCCACAGTGGGTACACTCTCCGCCCAGGCGCTTGTCAACCATTTTGTTTTCTCGCAGCCTACTCCCGAGTGTCAGCATGCCGGATGGACCACATCATGGCTCATCTTCGCCGCCTATGCCCTCGTGGTCGCCATACTCTTCATCTTCATTTTCAAGGATGTCCACACGCCTGATGCCCGCGAAGCACGCCGTCTCATCGAGGAGACCGAACCTCAGCCCGACGGCATGGCCGACGATAAGACAGCACTCTGATGATACAATTCTATGCCCCTGACATAGCCACCTCCCTGCAGCTCCCCGAGAGCGACTCCAAGCATGCCGTGAGAGTGCTGAGGATGAAGGACGGCGACACGATAAGTGTCATCGACGGCCGTGGCTCGCTCTATACCTGCCGTCTTGTCGATGCTCACCCACGCCACGCTGCAGTGGAGATAATCTCCGTTGAATCCCGGACTCTGCCATGGAGCCAGAAACTCGCGGTGGCAGTAGCTCCGACCAAGCACATGGACCGTATGGAGTGGCTTGTGGAGAAGATGACCGAGGTCGGAGTCAACACCATCATCCCCATGCTCACCGACCGCAGCGAGCGACGTGAGCTCAAGACCGAGCGACTTGAGAAGATAGCCGTTTCGGCCATGAAGCAATCACTCAAAGCCGTAATGCCGGAAATCCTCCCCCTCACTCCGCTCAAACAGATTATCGGGATGATGCCCGAGGCCGGACGCTACGTGGCCTACTGTGACGAGGCCATCGGAAAGACGGACTTCGCCAAGGTCTATACCCCTGGCCGTGATACCCTCATCCTCATCGGACCCGAAGGTGATTTTACCCCTGAGGAGATCCGCACTACCCTTGGCGCAGGATTTCGCGCCGTCACATTAGGTGAAAACCGGTTGCGCACGGAGACGGCAGCTCTCTATGCGCTCTCGGCCTGTCATATTATAGATGACCTTCACAGCTAACTCTTCCTCAACCACAGTCAAGTAAACTCATTCACAACAACATAATGACATTTAGAACTTTCATCGCATCCATCGCCCTGGCAGCTGCTCTCGCTCCGGGCGCATCAGCCCAGGCCACATTCAGCGCCGACTCTCAGGTGATGCTCAATGCCTACAATTCGCTACTCGACGAGGATCCCCGCGATCCGGAGATTCTCTTCCGCCGCGCTTCGGAATACTACAAGCTCAACGATTACGTCCGCGCCCTCGATGACATCAACAACGCCATCACATTCCTTCCCGCCGAGGATGCCGACACCCGTCCGCAAGCCATCTCCCTGCGTGCCAACATCCTCATGATGCAGCACAAGTATGAGCAGGCACTCGCTGACCTCAACAGTCTTCTTGAGGCAAACCCCGACAGTTACTCACTCCTCTACGAGCGTGCCACTGCCCTCTATGAGCTTGGCAGATATCGCGAGGCCCGCACTGATTTCAACCAGATGCTCCGCCTCAATCCCCGCAGCCAGGAAGCCACTATCGGACTTGCCCGCGTGGCCGTTAAGGAGAACAATCTCGGAGTCGCAAATGAGTTGGCTGACCGTGCCGTAGCTTACTCTCCTCAAGCCGGATTCATCTACCTGCGCCGTGCATCCGTGAGGTCTCTCATGGGCAACGATCAGGGTGCCGTGGACGACTACATCACGACCATCTCCTTTGACGATGGCAACACACCCCGCGCCATCAGCGAACTCGTGGATCTCTCCCGCACCAACTATCCCGTGGTGATAGCCGGTCTGACCAACGCCATCGCCAAAGCTCCGCGCAACGGCATGTACTACTTCATCCGTGCCATGATCGCCCAGGGTCACTGCAATTACCTGGCCGCGATAGCCGACTATGACAAGATCATCAACGAGAACCTCGATTCCTATCCCGGTCTAAATGCCGCTCTCGCCGAGTGTTATTACTATCTGGGCCGCTACGATGTGGCGCTCCTTAACATCGACTATGCTATAGGTGCTACTCCCGACAATGCTCGTTATTACGTGCTCAAGTCGCAGATCAAGCACGCTTTAGGTGACAACGAGGCCGCCCTCGCCGCAGCAGAGAGCGCCATTGAGAAGGATCCCGAGCTTATCGATGCACTCGTGGCCAAGGCTATTGCTCAGATCCCTCTCGGGAAGAGCGCCGAAGCAAGCGTTTCACTCAGCGAGGCCGCTATGGTCAACCCCGAGAATCCCGAGATAGCGATCCTGCGCGGATGGGTGCTCCGTGACTTCCGCAATCAGGAGGCCAATGCTAACCGTGCTTACGAGCGCGTGCTTGACATGGACTACGATTTCGACAACGTGCAGTCGCTCCGCGGATTTGCACTTCTGGCCCTTGACAAGAAAGAGGACGCCCTGAAATGGATGGAGAAAGTGCTTGCCACCGCCAACGACTATGACGGAGCCGTCAACTATCGTGCCGCCTGTCTCTACTCACAGGCAGGAATGCTCGACCGTGCCTTCAAATGCATGGAGACATCCCTTGAGAAAGGCTATGCCAACTATCACAACTGGACCCGTGCGGAGGAGGCAAATCTCAACTGTGCGCCCATGCGTAAGGATCCGCGCTTCAAGCCGATGCTCGACAAATTCACCCACCTCTTCAAGTAAGAAAGGTAACACCGTAAAATTCTCCCCCGAAAATTAGGTCGGGGGAGAAAATATTACTACCTTTGTAAAAATTTGGAAACAAAATGGCCGTCACTCTTCAGGAGCGGGTTGAGAAGATCAAGTCAAAAGCGGCCTTGCTTCACGAGCGCTACAGGGCTCTCCTGAACGCCAAGGCAGACGCTGATCGCCGCATCTCGGAACTCACCGAGCAGATCAATGAGCTCAACAGGAAGCTCAAGGATAAAGAGCGGGAGATCGAATGGCTCAAGGTGTCATCAGTGCTCACTCCGGATCACAACGATGTCGAGGAGACACGCCGTTTCATTTCCGAATTAGTGCGCGATATTGAAAAGTGCATCGCTCAGTTAAGCATTTAATGACCGATAGAAAACTCAACATATCCATCCGCATAGCCGATCAGCCGCGTATCCCAATGACAGTTCCGGCCTCAGAGGAGGAGATCGTCAGACGGGCAGAGGCAAATATCAACGAGCTTTGGCGCAGTTGGTCAGCAAAGGATGAGTTCCGCGACATGTCATCAACAGAGATTCTGGCGATGGTGACATTCCGCTTCGCCTGGCTCTACTTCAGCCATGTGGAGACTTCGCGGCGACTTGACTCAATCCTGGAGGGGCTCGAAAAAGAGTTTGACAGCCTTCTTCTGCAGGATATAATCCCCGCCGGGACCGACGGCACGGGAGTTTCGGTGAGTTGACCGATACTTCATCCGTCCCTCTCCCCTCTTCTTTCCACCGCCGACGGGAAAAGGATAGATATTCACGCACGCATCCGTCAGCCGAGGCTCAGGCCAAGGCGTTGGGTCGTGCGTCTTTTTATTTTTGTACCTGAAACATCAACCACATTATCAAATATTTAATATTTACATAGATATGACGTTCCTGCAGATCCTGCCTTACATAGCCGTCACCCTGATCGGAGCGGCTCTCGGAATATGCATTTTCGCACTCATACAGCGTGCCACCGGTCGCTCCCGCGCCAAGACAATCGTCGAAGACGCTGAGCGCGAGGCTGAAGTGATGATGAAAGATAAGCTCCTCGAAGCCCGCGAGCAGGAGCTCCGTATTAAGAACGAGGCCGAGAAGGCTGCCTCACAGCGCCTGCAGAGAGTGCAGAATGAGGAGGCTAAGATCAAGCAGCGGCAGAACCAGCTCAACCAGCAGCAGAGCGAGAACGCTCGTGCACGCAACGAGATAGAGCAATCACGCAAGGAGGTGGAAAGCCAGCAGCTCGTCCTCACCCAGAAACAGGAGGAGCTTGACCGCATGACCCGTTCGGCCCGCGAGACCCTCGAGCACATCTCGGGTCTCTCAAGCGAAGAGGCCAAGGAGAAACTCGTGG
>CAZOOY010000044.1:0-14244 GCA_964581555.1 uncultured Staphylococcus sp. | reverse complement strand
GATCCTCTCGCTCCTCAATACCCTCGTGGCAAACGTCATCGAGGCTCTTGATGATTACGAGCCCACCCGCGCAGCCCGTGCCATCGCTGAGTTTGTGGGTGAGAACCTTTCCAACTGGTATGTCCGCCTCAACCGCAAGCGCTTCTGGGGCGGAGAGATGACCGAGGACAAGCTTGCAGCCTATCAGACCCTCTACACCTGTCTGAAAACTGTCACCTTGCTGATGGCTCCGTTCGCACCTTTCTTTGCCGACGAGCTCTATCGCTCGCTCACAGGCTCGGAAAACTCAGTCCACCTCGCCGATTTCCCCACCGTCGACTCTTCCCTCCTCTCCCCCGAACTGGAGAAGCGCCAGAAGATGGCCCAGGATATCACGTCAATGGCTCTTGCCCTTCGCCGCAAGGTGAACCTCAAGGTGCGCCAGCCACTCACGACTGTCATGATCCCCGTCTCCGACGAGGAGATGAAAGCCGATCTCAACGCCATCGCTGACCTCGTCAAGAACGAGATCAACGTCAAGGAGATCACGGTGACCGGTGCCGACGGCGGCATTATCGTCAAGAGCGCCAAGCCCGACTTCAAGAAGCTCGGTCCGAAGCACGGCAAGAACATGAAGGCCGTAGCCGAGGCCGTGAAGGGTCTTGACAGCCGTCAGGTGAACAAGCTTGAGGCCGACGGCAGCATCACCATCGAGGTCAACGGCACCCCCGTGACAATCGATGCCGCCGATGTCGACATCATCTCGGAGGATATCCCCGGCTGGCTTGTAGCAAACGAGGGAGCTCTCACGATCGCTCTCGATGTCACCGTGACTCCCGAGCTCCGTCGCGAGGGTCTGGCACGCGAGATCGTCAACCGTATCCAGAACATCCGCAAGTCACGCGGCTACGACATCACCGACCGCATCACGCTCACATTCGAGCCTTCAGGCGAAAATGACGAGGCTATCCGCGAACATGCGGACTACATCTCCCGCCAGGTGCTCGCCACAGATCTTGACATCTCACCCCTTGATGCAGCAGATCCCCTCGTGGAGCAGCTCAACATCGACGATGTAAATATTAATGTGAAGATCTCTCCAAATAAATAAAAATCATTTACTATTAACACCCCGACTTCCGTCATGAGCGAGAAGAAGCGTTATTCCGACGAAGAGCTTGAGGAGTTCAAGGAACTCATCCTCGCAAAGCTCGCCAAAGCACAGAAGGAGTATGACTCCTTACGAGCCAACGTGACCAATACCGAAGGGAACGACATCGCCGACACATCTCCAACATTCAAAGTGCTCGAGGAGGGTGCCACCACCCTCTCCAAGGAGGAGGCCGGACATCTGGCCGAGCGTCAGATGAAATTCATCCAGCACCTCCAGAATGCGCTCATCCGTATCGAGAACAAGACCTACGGAGTATGTTGCGTGACCGGAGAACTCATCCCCAAGGAGCGTCTGCGTGCCGTCCCCCACGCCACACGCAGTGTCGAGGCCAAAAACAACCGTAAATAAATAATGTACGATCCCGGGGGTGTCGCGGAAGCTCTTGCGCGACACCCCCGGGCCTTACGATGTAACTCAATTCCATAGACCTATGCGCTCACGAGGCTGGCTCGCCGCTCTCATCATCGCAGTCATCATCATTCTTGATCAGGCCCTGAAGATATGGGTCAAGACTCACTTCTATCTCGGAGAGGACTTCGAGATACTTCCCTGGTTCCGTCTTCTTTTCATCGAGAACAACGGCATGGCGTTCGGCATGACGATAGGGAGCAAGATTCTGCTCACGCTTTTCCGTATCGCGGCCGTCTCATTTCTGATTTGGTATGTGGTCAAAATATACCGTCTTCGCAGTGTCCCGACAGGTTATATCGTCTGTCTTGCAATGATCACGGCCGGGGCGGCGGGAAACATATTCGACTGCGTCTTCTACGGCCGCATCTTCAACAATCCCCTTCCCCCCCAGGTAGCGGTGCTTTTCCCTGAGGGAGGCGGTTATGCCCCCTGGCTGATGGGACGTGTAGTGGACATGCTCTACTTCCCCCTCTTCTCTTTCACGTGGCCCTCGTGGATGCCGTGGGTGGGAGGAGATGAGTTTCTTTTCTTCCATCCGGTGTTCAACCTCGCCGATGCAGCCATTTCGGTGGGCATCTTTCTCCTCATAGTGTTCTATCACAATTATATCCTCTCACCGAAAGCGCTTGCCGCTCTCGGACACCCCTCCGAAGAATGAGATCCCTCCCCTCGCTTCTTACCCTGTTTCTGCTTCTTGCCCTGCTCCCGTCATGCCGCAAGACCCCGTCCTATGTCATCCCCGAGGACAAGATGGCCGAACTCATAGCTGACATCAACGTGGGCAATGCCATCGTCGATGCCGACCGTGGTCAGTTTCGCGACGATTCTTCGCGCATGGTGCTCATGCAGAGCATCTATGCCCGTCATGGCGTGGACGCCGCCCGAGTCGATACATCACTTGAATGGTATGGCCACAATCTGGAAAAATATGTCAAGGTGTGCGAGAAGGCTGAGGAAATCCTCACCGCCCGTATAGAAAAAGCCGAACAGGCAGGTGGACAGACTCAGCAGACCCAGAGCGCAACGGTGCTTGACGGCGATTCGGTCAATCTTTGGCCCGGAGTATTAACTCTCCGCATCGCCGGCTCTCCTGCATCCGACTTCCAGTCATTCATGCTCGCATCCGACCGTAGTTGGGATCGCGGCGACCGCTATACCCTCTCCGCCAAGGGGGTCAACACACGTGGAAACGTGACGATGTTTCTGGCTGCTGACTACAATGACGGCACCACGGAATACATATCTTCAGTCATGCCTGCCGGAAATGCCGCAAGTCTGCTTTTCGTAGTCGACTCCTCCAAGGTTGCAAGCCGAGTCTACGGCTCGCTCTATTACCACGGATCGGAGGGTGAGGTGTCCTATCTCGACTCCATCACTCTCGTGAGGACACGCGGTCGCAATGATAACGTTGCCGCTCGCCGTGGCCAGTACGTCAGCCGTAACCGATGAGTATTCCCCCGATCCCCGCCTCAGTCCTGTGTCAGGCCGTTGTCGAAAGCGACCGGGTCATTCCCTGCGCCATAGTAAGGCAGGATGGTGACGAAGTAGAAGTCATTCCCTTCAGCGGCGAGACCCATTCCACCACAGCCTTCAACGGGATAGCCGTCATCACGGCCAAAGAAGGAACCATTGACCTGCCCGAAACTATTTCTTCACGCGACTGCGCCAGGCTGCTTCACGCTATTGCACGACAGATACCTCCCGCGACAGCGCGGAAGGTACACTTTATTCCTTTCGGATAAACGCTATTGTTTCAGAGACGCTCTTTCAGACGCTCGAGCAGCTCATCAGGAGTTATACCGAGCAGTTGCATCTCGCGAGATAGATCGGCAAGAGTGGTGGTAAAGAACTCTTCGCGGCGTAATCGGTTGACCGTCTCGAGTGCATCCGCGTCAAGATAGAATCCCATGCCGCGACGTGGAGCTATCAATCCCTCGGCCTGCAGATAGTCATAGGCTTTCAGCACAGTGTGGGAGTTGACCGACATCTCCACCGACATCTCGCGCACAGAGGGTACTCTCTCGCCCGGCCTCCATTCACCCGTGAGGATCCGGCCGAAACAATAGTCGATGATCTGGCGATATATAGGTTTATTACTGTTGAATTCCATTCCTGTCAGGCTATGCGCGGGTGCTGGAGTCGTTTGTAAACCATACGACCGACTATTAATGTGGCGATGAGAAGGAAAACAGTAATTCCTATAAGCACCGGGAACATACTTGATATAAGGTCACTTACAAATTGATCCGGATTGAGAGTATTCGATTCAGCTACCTGATTGAATGCGCCCTTTATGCCTAAGATGACGCCCACAATTCCGGAAATAAGACCAACTCCGATGACATAAACAACCGGAACAAGGATACATTTCACTATCAGATGACGTGAGGAAGTGAAAATCACATAGAGGGAAGTCAAAAGTGTAAGCATGGCCTGAAGGATATTGCTGGCGGTACTTATGCAAAAGAAAATCGGACCAAACCCGAAATTCTCGGCGTTTATCTGAGACAATGCGAAATTCTGGATAAATGTGTTTATATTCCCGACCGAAAATATAAAACCTCCAAGCCAGCAGATGAGATACCACAATCCGAAACCAAGCACTATATAGACCGCAAGACTGTATCCTGAATAAAACACAAACTTCTCAAGCGGAGTGACGGGTAACTGAGCCATCAGTGTGGTGTCACGGCTTGCGAAAACGACAGGGGTAATATAGAGCATCATGGCGATCAACGAAGTGATGACTCCATAGGCACCGACTCCTCGGTCCGAGCCGTCCCCGACACTTATTAAAAGGACCGAGACTAAATAAAAGGCTACGATGATGGCCGAGTAGATGATAAGCTGCTTCTTTATGCCACGGCCATATAGATGCCCGATGCTGATGCAGCGCTGCCATGAAAACCGATCGGTATTATAATTGTCATTCATTGTCGGATGGGGTATTGATGATGGACAGCAGTTCTTTCTGTGCAGAAGACAGAAGCGCTGTATAAAGGAGATTATAATTCAGGTCACCCGGATCGCCTGTCTCGTTTCTCACTATCGAGAGGAACATTCCCGCTTCCTGATCCATGAACACGCGTTCGACAGGAGGGATCGGGGTGGCCACACAGTTGATTTTCCCGGCTATATCCCAAGTTGACTTGCAGAGGAGGATCTCTCCGTGTGAGAGCATGATGAGTCCGTCATAGAGTTCGCGTAGATCTGCAACGGTGTGGGTGGAGACGATTACGGTCTGGTCCTCACGTATATTCTTGGCAAGAAGAGCCCGGAGCGTCCTCTTGGAGGTGATATCGAGACCATTGGCCGGCTCGTCAAGCAGCAGTACATCAGTTCCCAGCGCTATAACGTAGGCAAGCAGTGTCTTGTGACGCATACCGAGTGAGAGTGACGCCACTTCTTCGTCACCCGTCAGGCCGAAAGCAGTGAGATTGTCGTTGAATACCTCCTCCCGGTAATTAGGATAGTAGACCGAGTGAATCCCTGCAAATTCGCGGATGGTGCGGGTGGGTATGGTCATCTCGTCGGGGAGAAAGAAGATGTTGCGTATCACGGACGGAACCCGCAGAAAACTTTTCTCGCCGTTGACAAGACATTCTCCCTCAGCAGGCACGAGCAGTCCGGCGATCAGACGGAGAAGTGTGGTTTTACCGGCTCCGTTTTCACCCAATAGCAGATGGATGCCCGGAGGAATTTCTGTTGTAGCATCATGAACGGCATCCGGAAACGGACCGGGATAGCGGAAAGTAAGGTGTTCGAGTCGTATCATAAATTATACTTTTTCCACGGTGAAACCTTCTTTACGCAGAAGTGAGATAAGTCCTTTCTCACCCGGCAGATGGCCTGCACCCACGGCGATGAGCACTGAAGCAGTCGGGAGCATGGCGGCGATCACTCTGAGCCAATTCGCATTGCGCCTGTTGATGAGCCGCTCGGTGGATTCCGGGGATGCGAGATCAGGATTCTCTATTATTTCAAGTATCGCGTTGAGATCACCGGCCAAATAGGCATCCGCAAGCTTGCGGGCCATAGAGAGGGACAGTTCCTCATTTCTTACGGCATCAAGAAGATCCTCCACCTGACTCGCTATGGATCCACCGAAAAGGACCGCACACTGCTCGTCTATTGTCTCGAGGCCACCCACTTCTTTGCCTAATGCACGTGCTCTGTCCTGAATCACTCCGTCAAGCTGGTTCTCAGGCTTGAAATCCGGGAAAACAGTCTGCGTCTGCATCATGGCTATTACGGTGCTGACCATGGCGGGACGAAGAGGATCGAACGCCTGAGCCGAAATCTGCGGACCCATGTAGCTTTGCAGCAGCGCGGTGAGTGAATCGGTCTGAGCCGGAGTCAGCACGCGGCTAAGCGTACTGTCGGCAGGAGCCATGGCTGCCATCGCCATTGTCTGCTGTCCCGCGGGTGACTGGGCAAGCGCCATGTCCATCTCACCATACACCTTGTCAACTCCGGCGAGTATATTAGCGAAATCCGGGAGCGAGTCAAGCACTGAGAGAGGAGCTACATGATGAGTCCCGAGGAGATAGGAGGGACGCTCGAGTCCGTTACCGGTGATCTTCCAGAGTATCTGGGCCTCGAGGCCTGCCACACTCATGATGGCAAGGAGTAAAGTAAGTGCGATCTTTTTCATGATGTCTGTGTTTTTGAATTCCGAGGTGTTGAGGTGTTGTACTTAACTAACACACCACAAAAGTATACTCATTTTTCTTAACGTCCAAACTTTTTTGGGATTTTTTTCTAAAAAAAGTAATTTTGTATTCCACCACCTTATTTAATATAAGCAGATCATGAAATTTAATATAAGCAGATCATGAATCCTCTTGACAATCTATCAGGCTATAATATCATTCTTGCAAGCGGCTCTCCGCGCCGGCGCGAACTGCTCGGGCTTCTCGATATCCCTTTCACGGTCGACACCTCCCATCCCGTTGAGGAAACAGTCCCTGAAGGAATGGCTCCTGAACTTGTGCCTTCCCACCTCTCCCTATTGAAGGCGATGGCCTATCCGCTTGACAGTCTGGAGAATCCGTTGGTGATTACAGCAGACACTGTTGTTATCCTTAACGGAGAAGTGCTCGGAAAACCGGTTGACGAGGCGGCAGCCTGCGCGATGCTCGCCATGCTTGCCGGTAATACACAGAAGGTTATCACCGGTGTTACAATCCGTACCCGTCACCACACCGAGACGTGGAGTTGCGAGAGCTTCGTGGAATTCGGGCCTCTCTCCCGAGAGGAAATCGAATATTACGTCAGGAAATATCATCCGCTTGACAAGGCCGGCGCCTACGGCATTCAGGAGTGGATAGGCGCAGCGGCAATAAAAGAGATCCGCGGAAGTTTCTATAACGTCATGGGGCTCCCCGTCCATCGACTTTATACCTCTCTCAAGAAACTATAAAACCGAGGCGATAATCATGGTCTTTCTCTCAGCGTCAGCGCAAACCCCTCGCGGGGGAGAAGGAGTGGAGTCCCTGTCAGTGTGCCGTATTCCCAGCCGACGATGACGGGACGCTCCGGTGAAAGCCTCTCCTCTATATCCATTGCCACGAAACCCATCGTGCGTCTGAGATTCAGTTCGATACATGGATGGAGACATTCGCGGCCGGAATGATCTCTATAAATCATCATGTCCACCCCTAAAGGTCCTGTGTAATAAGGCGCCACTATCTCCGTAAGGATATCACTGATTCTATCCGTGTTTACATCACACCCTATCATGCCGCGCAACACTTCCTGCCGCGCCACGAGATTACCGGCATAGGCTCCCTGTCCACCCGTCTCGAATACCGACCAGCCTACGTGAGTGACCCGGCCGTCACGGCTCTCAAACAAAGCGGCGAAATCCTTCACCCGCTCATACTCGTTCTCAACCATCACGCTCCCCTGACGCCTGATTATCCCTTCTACCCTATCTCTTAGAACTTCCCTCGGAAGACCTCGCGAGGAAAAAACGCCTCGTCCCGAGCATGACCATGGAGATTTGAGAAAAAGAGGCCCTGAGGACATCTCCATCATAACCGAGCCATCAGTAACTTCCACCCCGGCAACCTCAGGAATGCCGAGAGCCGAGAGGATCTCGACCGATGTGCGCCTGTGGCTGAGAGACCGCATCTTCTCCACCGATTCTACTGAAGGTAACATGTCCTCCCCTACTCCTGCCTCGGCAAACTGTCTTCTTGCGTCAAGACTCCATCCCCATGGGGAAGGTTCACCGACATTTCCAACCCGAGGTGACAGACCATAATGCGATCTGACAAACTCAAGCTCCTCCTCGGTGGCCGACGGAGCGAGGATCTCGTCATCACTTCCCGCCCACCAGACCGGCATCAGCGCACCGGCACGATGGAGTGAGACAACCCTCGGAGGGGGTGTGTAGTGTTTACACCCCGCCCCGAGGGCAAGATCATTTTCAGGATTGAAAAGGTGGAGTCTCATGAGGTCACTTAAGCCCCATCTTTGCTGCTATTTCAGCCGGGACAGCCTCTTTGTTGACATAGATGTCAAGAGTCTTTGCAAGGAAATAAGGTTCGGAGACGTAGATGTAACCGTCGTAGACCTGATTCGTATCCCAGGAATTCTTCACCTTATAATAAGGTGTACCGTTCTGATCGACGGCTTTTCCGACAATGATCATGCCATGATCGTCGCTGGTCTCGTGGGAATCGAACATCTGCTGTCTCATTTCCTGAGTCACGACAACCTCCTCGCGGGGTCCGTCGATCTTGTTTGACTCTTCCTCGCGTTCCTTGTCGGAGAGCTTCACCCAACGTGCCAGCTCGGTGCCCTCCATATCCTTCTCCTCTTTTTTCTTGGGAATGACAGCATAACCTTCCGTCCACTTGAAACCGGGCTCGCTCACATCGGCAGCCCATGCGATAGTGTAGCCATTATCGAGAGCATTGTCCACGATCGCCTTCATTTCTTCCATGGGGACATTATAGTAAGGCTCCCAAAGCCAGTTATCGGCCACCTCGAGCCCAAACTTCGTGTAGAAAGGATGGTGGGTATAGGAGGTCACCGGGACATAATCCTCACCCTTGATGCCAAGACTCTCGGCAAAACTCTTGGGAGTATAAGTCTGTCCTTCATAGACGAATGTTTCCGGTTTCTCTCCGAGATAAGCGTCAAGCACGCCTTCCACACCTTTCTTCCATGCGGTGGATTTCTTCCCCCTCTTGTCCTTAACGTTGTTGACGATGCCGCGGAGGATGGGATCGAGTTCGTAGTGATCATGCTTCTCCTCACCATACTTGAGTCCGCGGTAAGCCTCTTCAGGCACGATGCCATAGGTATCTATCACATACGTGACATCCGGACATGCTCCGCCGGCGGCAAAATTTGTGGCTCCGTCCATGCGGACATATTTGTCGGCCTTGTCGGCATAGCAGTGGCGGACTATCCACATCTCGCTGAGGTCCATCTCCTTGCCGGTCTTACGCAGAATCTCGTTCTCAATAAAGCCGAGACCCGAGAAACTCCAGCATGTGCCTGACTTGTTCTGATCCTTCACCGGAGTAGTCTTCACTACATTTACATCCGTAAACTTGAAACCATCTGACTCTTTCTCGGTCTTGGAGGGTTTCTTTGCCGCGCCGCTGAGTGCGAGAACGGCACATGCGGCTGCCAGTATATATTTTTTCATGTCTATTTTGATTGGATTATGTGCAAAGGTATCAAAAATTTGGAAAACTTTCAATAAAAATTCCTACCTTTGCCCTTAATTACTCCAACTGACACCCAAATGAAACGCATCATATTCTCGCTTCTCCTCGCTGTCATGGCTCTGGCCAATCCCGCATTCGCTCAGTTCCGATGGGGAGCCACAGTGGGCCTCAACAGCAATGATCTCATTTTCAAGCAGGATCTCGTCTCCGTCAAGTCTCAGCTTGGCGGCTCGGCAGGTATCCGAGGTGAGATGATGTTCCCGGGCATTGGATTCGGTCTTGAATTCGGCCTCATCTATTCTTTGCGCCAGGCCAAAGTGAACCTCGGCGAGAAATTCATCTGGAGTTCACAAGGTTACGGAGACGAGCGCCTCTCCACCCATAACATTGACATCCCCTTCAATCTCAAGTTCAAATGGACACGCATGCAGGGCCTCGAGGACTTCGTGGCCCCGTTTATCTACGGAGGTCCCATCCTGAGTATCCAGGCTGGCCATGGAAAGTGTGACGCCATCAAGTTCTCAGGCGGAGAGATAGGTCTGACCGCAGGTCTCGGTTTCGAGATCCTCAAGCGCTGGCAGATAGCCGGCTCCTACACATGGGGGATGACCTACGCGCTGAAGACAGCCCAGCTCACCGACTTCTCCGCCCGCAACCGCACCTGGAACGTCCAGCTAACCTACTTCTTCTAATCCGAAAGCTTCACAAAAATTTGCAGGTGAGGAGGATTTTTTGTAATTTTGCCCCGCAAAAAGTTCGGGCAGCCATCTGATGGCATTTTCCGGACATTAATATTAACTAAAATCAATCAACCAAAGAAACGACATGATCATCGTACAAGTAAAAGAAGGTGAGAACATCGAGAAGGCTCTCAAGAAATTCAAGCGTAAATTTGAAAAGACAGGCGTTGTCCGCGAGCTCCGCTCACGTCAGGCCTTCCAGAAGCCCTCTGTGACCAACCGCAAGAAGATGATGAAGGCTGTCTACGTGCAGCAGCTCCGCACCAACGAGGATTAATCATCTGAGTCGATCTCTCAAAATTCCAACCAACCGAAAGGAGGCTGAATATCCCGCAAGGGAAGTCACAGATACACCTTAGTTTATTTGAATTATATCTATACCCCATCATGGCGGTGAGGATTTCCACCTGAAAACGGAAAGTCTTCATCGCTATTGTTATGATTTTCAATCTGCCGTATATATGATCCGTACGCTCTGCAACTATCTGATGCTCCTGTCACTCATCGCTGTGACGGGCTGCAGAGTCGCACCCGCAGAATCACAGGATTGTATATACTCCCTGGCAGGGTTGGAGGTCTTTTCTGACAGCATTGTCCATGACGGCAGGGAATACACTGCACTGTCTGACTATGAAATCACGGGAGCCTGGAAGACCGATTCCCTCACCGCTGCCCGTCTCCCTCTCGCCCTCTCCTCATCTTCCGGGATGGCCGATGCACTTTTCATCAAGGCCATGACAGAGCTTAACGCCTCCGGCAACTATTCCGACCTCGATACATGGCTTGCCTTGGTAATTATAAATCCCGGTCAAGCCCGGGATGTGCTCCGCCACATGGCATCAGACATTCAGCCTGACACAACCTCTGAGAACCCCGCCATTATGAGAGGTGGGCTGTGGACCACGGCTGCCTGGGAACTTTACTGCGTCACGGGTGACCGAGAGTGGCTTGAGGAGGCCTGGAATCTCGTCTCAAAAGTTCTCCCTTCCGGGATGTATAAGGGAGACCTCATCAGCGGCATCCCCGAGCACCTGACTCCAACAGGCGATTACTTTCCGTCCTGGATGCTCACCGTCGATCTCCTGCAGGTGAAAACCTTAGGGGTCAACGTGATGCATCAAATGGCCCTGACCGCCGCGGCAGCCATGGCCGACGAGCTTGGATATAAGGACGGCGAACGGCTCCGTCAGCAGGCCGCGACATTGAAGAACAATATCAACGACACATTCTGGGATCCGTCACTGAGCCGGTATGGACAGTATCTTTATGGTGGAATGTTTCCGATTCTGTCATCGGGCGCGGATAATACTGCCGGTTTTCTCACCGCTCTCTCAGGCATAGCCACCGATGAGATGACCCGCGCACTTCTTTCCGCCACCCCCACACTACCCGGAGGTGTCCCCCCCACCTTCCCGTCGGCATCAGCCACCCCTCCCCTCTCTCCACGCCTCCAGGCACTTCACGGCATTGTGGCGACAATGATTCCTGACCAGCTCTCCATAAGACAATCCGTCGCGGCCTTATGGACCCTACTTCTTGACGAGCCCTCGGGCACCGCGTGGCCTGCTCTCCTCATTCGCGGTCTTTTCGGCATATCCTTTCATCATGACGGAATGCATCTCTCTCCCGTCATCCCTGCTATTTTCGATGGTCCGATCACTCTTTCAGGCCTCACTTACCGCGATGCCACTCTTGATATCACCATTCAGGGCAGCGGCGACCGCATAGCTTCTGTCACTATTGATGACATCACCGTTGCCGACCCCATCGTTCCCCCATCCCTGACCGGGAAACATGAGGTTAAGATCACTCTTGCAGGCAACACCCTCCATGGGCAGGGCGCCACCCTCGTCACCGACATCTCCCTTCCCCCAATGCCAAAAGTATATTGGAAAGACCGCGAGGCGACCATACTCAATCATTCCGCTGATACGGACTATCAGGTCTACGTGAATGGCGTGGTCTCGGAAGTGCTCGACGATCCTCATTACACCTTAAGCGGAGGAGGAACTCAAGTGATAGATTTCGTCCCCGTAACAACGGTAGACGGACTTCAACGTGCGGGTTTCTCTCCGCGCAGTCATGTCAATACCCAGGATGGCGACCTCATCTCCATTCCGGCTTCAAGCATCACACCGAGACGTGCGCCTCTCCGTCTGATCAAGGATTATGAGACAGCCACGAAGTACATTGAACTTGCCGCCCGCCATAATACGCGCCTGACTTTCTATGTCAACGCGCCCTCCGGCGGCGACTATTTCCTGAGAATCAATTACTCCAACGGCACCACCGAAACGGCATGGCGTAGCGTCGAAGTCAATTCCGTCACCGTAGGGTCCCTCGCATGCCCTCCCGGAAGGAGAGCCGACTGGATCACAACCCATCCCTCGACGATTCTCACCGTTCCGCTTCGTGAAGGACCTAACAAACTCTCCCTCTACTATATTAATGGCACCATTCTTCTCAACGAAATTCGCCTTCTCAAACGATGAAACGCATAGGGATTCTTTCTGACACACACTCATGCTGGGACGACCGGTATGCTATCCACTTCAAGGATTGTGACGAGATATGGCATGCGGGAGACATCGGTGATATCACTGTCCTGAATCGGCTGCAAGGTATCACCCCGGTGGTCCGCGCTGTCAGCGGTAATATTGATCACGGTGAGGTGTGCCGTCAATGTAACGAATCGGAATGTTTTGAGATTGAGGGCGTAAGGGTATTCTTGACTCACATTGGAGGTTATCCCGGCAGATATGCACCCGGCATCAGCTCTCTACTTGCCCGCGAGAGGATCAATCTGTTCGTCTGCGGTCACAGTCATATTCTCAAAGTCATGCCTGACCATCGTCTCGGACTCCTCCATGTCAATCCCGGAGCTGCCGGATATCACGGATGGCAGAAAGAGAGAACCCTCATCAGGCTCACTATCGACGAAGGTCTTATTCGCGACCTTGACGTCATCGAACTCGGGCGCCGTGGCTCCGGGTCAGAGGAGCGTAAGTCTTGACAGATTCAGACGGCAGGCGCACTCCCTGATCTGATTGGCTGTCACAGCCCGCAGAGATTCCAGTGTCTCCTCGGCAGTAGTAGCTTCTCCGAGATAAAGCGTACTCCTTGCCATCGAGAGGGCCGACTGCTCGGTCTGAGTGGATGCGACGGTGAGTTGACCGGTCAGTTGCCTTATGGCGGCTTCAAGCTTGCGTTGCGACAGAAGGTCATCCTGAAGACGCTTGATCACCCCCTCCACGAGACGGCAGCAACGCTTCACGTCCTCCTCATCACACCCGAAATAGATAGAAAAAAGTCCGGCATCCGTCTGCAGCGATGTCGAGGCATCAATCGAGTAAACAAGGCCGCGCCGCTCTCTCAACTCAACATTCAGCAGCGAATTCATGCCCGGTCCACCAAGCATATTGGTGAGGAGTGACATGGCGTAGCGCAACGGATCGCCGAGACCGGGAATACGCGCTCCGAGCACCGTGTGGGCCTGATGGCTGGAAATGGATTTAACTTCTGAAAACTCAGCGACCTCAGCCGGGACAGGCCGTTGCCTGGCATGGTCGAGACGCTTGAGGGGGAGAAAATATTTCTCGGCCGATTTCATGAAACGGTCAGGACTCTCCGGACCAGAGTAAAAAAGCACCATCTCGCCCGGAGTGTAGAAGTGCTCGAGATACCGGCGGCAGATGGCAGAGTCAAGCCGCTCCACGCTCTCGCGTGACCCGAGAATGGGATGAGCGAGAGCAGAACCTGCGAAGATAAGCTCGTCGAAATCATCAAAGATACCCTCTGACGGCATATCATTGTAGGTGTCGATCTCATCATAAACCACCTGACGCTCGCGGTCAATCTCCACGGTGGGAAAACCGGAACCGATGATCAGGTCAGCTATCAGATCCATGGCCCGTCCGAGATTTCCCGAGGGAAAGGTAGAGTAGACCATCGTCTCCTCCTTGGTTGTATAGGCGTTCAGCTCACCTCCCACGAGTTCCATGCGGTTGAGAATATGCCACGCGCGTCTACGCGCCGTACCCTTAAATATGGTATGCTCGACAAAGTGGGCCAGACCGTAATGCTCGGGAACCTCATCACGGCTACCGGCATTGACCGCAACGCCGCAATGCTCCACGACGGCACCCGGGCGATGTCTCATCACCACCCGAAGTCCGGTAGGGAGTGTAGCGTAATGGAATTCAGCTTCCATGCGTTATCACCGCTCTCACTTCACGAGCGACATTCCGCGAAG